>JASLVM010000002.1 GCA_030741355.1 Candidatus Poseidonia sp.
AGAAGACCAGGCCCACCAAACCGGTTTCGTCTCGCCCACAAGCAGCGGCGACGGGCCCCGTGTAACTCGGTGAAGCGATCATACGGCGGGGGTACATCCGCAAAACGACGAGTTCAAGCCGCCTGACGGGTGTGTTTGGACGAAGGTTGTCAATTCGATTGGCCGGTGTTGGCCAAGAGAGGCCAGGGTACTGTTTCATGACCCGGACACATCTGCTCAATGTTCTTCAAGCCCATCGTCGGTTTTTTTCCGGCGAACACGAAATGAAGAGGCCACAGGTTCGGGGTCATCTTCAATTTCCTCACCGCCCACAAGTTTGTTCACGGCTGTTTCGTAGCGTTCACGCACCGATAATTTTGGAGCCTTCCAAGGCGTGTGGTGCCTGCAAACGAGGTAGACTTCAGATGAAGAATTACGGGATGCATCTGGCGAATAGCGACGCACACTGGAGAAGTGTGGACGAACGGCTGTAATGAGTTCCTCAACACCGATGCCTTGGAACAGTTTGGTGGTGAAGCCCCCGCCTTTCTTGAGGAGCGGGAGAGCGAAGTCAAACACATCGGCAACGAGGGTCATGGCCACCGATTGATCCATGTCCCACTTTCCAGTGATGTGCGGTGAAATATCCGATACGATGACATTGAGCGGGTCACCACCGAGTTCCTCCAAAATTCGCTCCTGCGTGAGTGGGTCAGTGATATCACCGGTGAGTAAAATCGCACCTTCAACCGGCGCACACGGTTGAAGGTCAACACCAACCACTTTGCCATCTTGACCGACCAGTTCTACGGCGACTTGCGCCCATCCACCGGGATGACAGCCGACATCGAGAACGAAATCGCCCTCGCGAACGAGATTGAAGCGCTGCTGGATTTGTTTGAGTTTGAACGCAGAACGGGCTCGATAGCCACTGGCTTTGGCTTGTTTACGCCAAGAATCACGTTTGTGATTCTCCACCCAGTGGTCCGCCATGAAGAGGTCCTCAAGCCGACGCTCCGACCTCGCCCTCATCAATCCTTTTCTCAAAACCAAGACAAAGCAAGGAATCAAGGCGTTCGGCGGCGTGGCGGCAACAACAGGAGGCGTGTGCATGAAGTTGAATCCAGCTGCGCTCCTGTGTACGATGGTCGCCCTGATGGTGGCCACACTCACCGTTCAGGCCACCGTGGTCAACCTGGCCACCTCCTTTGAACAACCCGTGATGACCGAGGGAGGAGGGCGGACCTTGCTCGTGGAAGAGATCACGGCCACGTGGTGCCCAACTTGTGCAGAAATTGACCCTGAACTGCTTCAGGTCGCCGATAGCCACGGTTCGAGAATCACGCTGTTGGCCTTGCACCCCACCGATGGTCTTGACGCCTTCCAACCCGAAGCCAGTCAACATCGCATCGACCGCCTTGCGTTGACCAACCCTGAGGTGGCCCAATCCACACCCACCTTCGTGGTTGAATCCGGAGAACCTCGCCGGGGCTACGATGCATGGGCTGATGTCCAACGAGATATATTGAACGCTGAACTTGCCCGCCAGAACGTAAGTCAACTCGACGTCGAAGTGGTAAAAACCGAACGCGGCTACAAAGCAAGCGTCATCCACGCCGACCTCATTACAACCAACGAAACCCAACTTACCTTGATGGTGATGGAACACGGGAAATCCATGCCAGACGGTGTTGTCAATCCAGGCGGAGACCATCGCGACCGTGTCGTGGTCGGTTTGGCGGAATGCGCCCTTGACAACCACACCATCACCACATCAATCGGCCTTTTCGATGCCACCGTAGAGGACACCTGTGAAGCGTCGTTTTCCGTTGAGTTCGACGCCATGGATTCTTGGAGCGTTCTTTTGGTGCACGAACCAACAGCAGCTGGCCTCGTAGCCGGTGAAGATGCACAATCTCACGGCGCTGTTGAGTTGGCGTTCAGAGACCGAGGAATGACGTTGTCGGAATCCAACGGCGTTGGAACGGTTTTATTGGTCGCCTGCGGCATGCTAGCGATGGCTTCAATTGTTCGGAAAAAGTAATTTTTTCTTAATTTACCTCCGGTGACTTCGTCGAAAGTGGAAGATTACTTCCGGAAAACGGCAGGATGACTCACGGGAAGAAGAAGGTTTGATAAACCGCAAGGCCAATGTAACATCATGACAAACACATGGGAAGACGTCACTTGGGAAACCGAGACACCCCGAAAAGAATGGGTCGTGGAATACTACGCCAAGGTCGGGAGTGAAACCACGCACCACCTGTCCGTTCTTCACGGAGAAGACATGGAAGCTGTGCAGCGAATGCTGATGCATGAACTGCGCTCAACCTACACGGAGGCCTCGGAAATCGAGGTGACCGTGCTGCGCATGGAAGAAATTGAAACAGAACCCAACGTGGCCATGTTCAACGGTGCTTTTACGCCCTGATCACGCCTTTTCACGGTAGACCAGTTCGATGTATTGCCTGTCCTCAAGGATGAGTTTCTCGAAGTCGTAAACCTGCTCGCGGGTGCTTGGGTCAACCACGATGTTGCCGTCATCATCATACGAGTAGTTGTTGAGGAACATCAGAAATTCATGGTTGTCGTCAACCCGATGGTCGTCGAAACCGGATTCGTCCATGTGCTTGCCCCAAACGTCGAAGAAGGCCTCAAGCGGCGCTTCAATGCCGGACTCCTTGAATTCAACGTGAATTTTACCCGATGTGTCGTGCGTGTGCAACGGGCGCATGGTGCATCCCGGGTCGTTTAAACCAACATTACCTGGGACTTCAACTTCCTCTCCGAGCACAGAGATGTAGACCATGGGGTGATAGTGTTCCGCAAGTCCAGAATGTCCCCCGACGCACTCGTCGGCGAGAGCGTGACGCTCGTCGGCGGTGTTGAACGGTGGTTCGCCATCGCTTTGACCCAGCAAGAAACCCATGGCGATCAAAGCGCCCACTGTTATGAGCAGCCATATCAACGATTCTTTGTTCATCTCGCTCACCAGAATTTCTTGCCTTCTTCTTTCTCTGCTTCGGCCTCAACAGGTTCCTCGTCGTTCCAGAGACCTTCTTCATGCATTTTACCTGCCCGCCAAAATCCAAACAGACAGACCACGTTCGCGATGTGGGCCATGGTACAGAACTGACAGATCTTCTCCATGGCGACCTCATAGGAAATCAAGAGGGCGATGATCGGAAGGCCGAGAGCCGTCATGTACTTGCCGTATTTGAGGTAATTTTCGGCCCATAGCGCATCGGGCTCCTTGGAAACACAATTGGTGATGAACATCAATCCACAGAAGGCAAAGATACCGATCATGCCCCATGGGATGTTGAAGACAGGGTCGGTGTTGTATTGAGCATTACCAAGAACATCGTCGCAGGAAAACACGGTGGCGCTCGAGCAGACATTTCCTCCTTCGCTGATTTTATTGGAAATCCAAAGTGTATGAACTGAAACCGCAAATCCGGCAAACACCACGAGGTTCATTCCGAGCATGTGGCGGCGACGAGCGTGCTTGAGCAGGGGATTACGGCCGGAAAGCGATGCACCGAGTCCATCACCTGCTTTGGTCATCAAGACCAAGCCGAAGGCAATCGGTAGGATGTAGGCGATCAAGAGGAGGTTCTGGTCGACCATGGTCAGGCCTCCTCGTTGTTCAATGTCAGTCGAAAGATCGCTTCTCGTACCTTTTCATCGGTATTCTCAGTCGAAGACCAAGCGACGATACCATCTGGCTGAATGAGGAAATAAGCCGGTGTTCCAGGCACTTTCCATTCTTTCATGTTGTCTTGGTCGAGGTCATCGATGTAGACGAAATGATGACTCTCTCCGTCTCGAGAAGCACAAGAACTTCCGGCGCAGACTTCTTCACCGTTCTTGTTTCGAAAGGCTTCAATTTCGTCTTGACTTGAGTCGTGACCGGGAATGTCGAGTTCTGTTGCACTGGCGATGAAATTCACAACGGGCCCCTGCCAGTCGCCCACTCGCTTCATGAAATAGTCGGCGTCTTGGCCCATCTCACCCGCAGAACGAACGCAGAAAGGACAATCAGTATCCATGAACTCAACCAGCAACCACTGGCCCTCAACATCACCGGCCGTCCAGTTGACGGTCAAATAATCGTCCATGTCAAACGCATACCAAGAACTGCCGTTGAAGGCCAGGCCCTCCAAAGGAGGAGCACGGTCGCCTTCCTTGGTCCCGGTTTTGATGGGGTCCGTGGTAACGGCGAGGAAAATGATGGCGACAAAGAAAAGCGCCATGATTTTGATTCCAGTATCGGTTCGTACATCAGCTTCGGTGTTGGTCTTCATTGGGTTCACTCCAGTCCTATTTCATTAAGCAAGCATTCCGCCGTGTAGCGAATGGCCTCTTCACTGTTCATCTTGACATCAAATCCTGCCGCAAGCATCTTCTCAATGCCAAGGCGAGCACGAGGAATATCACCTGCCCATCCTCGGTCGCCACCGGTGTATTCGATGCTGGCGTCTTGGCAGCCCGTCACATCGACGACAATCTCCGCAATTCGACGAACGGAGGCTGTGTCATGACTCCCAAGATTGTACAAATTGAGAGGTTCATCCGCATGACTCATGACGTGCAAAATCGCATCCGCACAATCACCGACTTCCATGTAGGACTTTTCTTGCAGTCCGTTGCCCAAAACCTCCAAACGCGACGGGTCCTTCTTGAGTTTGTGAATGAAATCAAAGATGACGCCGTGGGTGCCTCGAGCGCCGATGATGTTGGCAAAACGGAAAATCCATGCCTGCATTCCAAAGGTGCCCACCCAACTGCTGATGAGGCCTTCACCGGCTTGTTTGCTGGCGCCGTAGAGGGAGATGGGCATGCAAGGACCGTGATTTTCTGGTGTCGGGAGCGGTGCATTCTCTCCATAAACCACAGAACTGGATGCAAAAGCAATTTTTTGAACACCTGCGACTCGCATGGCTTCGAGGATGTTGTAGGTAGCGACGGTTCCCTGCTTGAGATCGGTGTCCGTGATACGCGTGCCAAGGCGAATATCGGGATTTGCAGCGAGATGGAACACACAGTCAATGTCCTTGGACATGGCTTTCTGAACGTCATCGGGGTGGCAAATATCACCCTCGACCATGGTGACCGCCCCCGTTTCAATGTGCTCTTGGATGAAGGAAGCCTGACCGCTTGAGAGGTTGTCAATGACCACGATGTGGTCACCTCGGGCGACCAATCGGTCGATGAGATGAGAGCCGATAAAGCCAGCACCGCCAGTAACCAAGGCTCGCATGGAATGACCACCAAAACCGCTCGTATAAGGGAAATGGTTCCAAGATGCGAACCTGCCGTAGGCTTGAAGGCGGTTAAGGCGGATGGTTCTGTTCCTGAGGGACCAGACTCGGAGGAGGTGAAAACATGAAGAAAACTGAAACTGAAAGCAACACGGAATCGATGGATAACAACATCTTGGTGGGGTATGTTCGTCGCAGCAACGCCGGTGGAGCACTGAAGCTTTCCATCAACACGGCGGCCTTTGCTGACTGCAGCACCTACATGACCAGTGACGGACAGGCTTACGTCCCGCTGGTGATCTCGATGGGGGCCTTGCAAAAGGTACTCTCGGGCGAGCGTGCAGTGACCACCGTCACCCAACTCCACGATTGAAGCCAAGGCGCTCCCTCGTGCAGTTCCTTCTCTCTGAGAAGTACAATGCTGAGCGGTTGACCAAGGTCAACCACGAGGCCATTCCTTTGTTTCCAATCCTGTTTTTTTAAACATCCATATATAGAACCTAGACGACGGAATCCCATGCCTCAAGGGGAAGGACCGCACGGTGCGGCGAAACCTCACATCATTGCAGGCATGCCCATGTACAACGAAGAAGAGACCATCGGGTCGGTTGTCACACGGGCCCTTCGATACGTCGATGAAGTCATTTGCATCGACGACGGTTCCTCGGACGCCTCTGCACGAATTGCCGAAGCCTGCGGGGCTACGGTGATTCGACACCGCGTCAATCGTGGCTACGGCGGTGCGCTCAAAACACTCTTCCTTCGTGCTGCGGAATTGGACGCTGATGCCCTCGTTCTCTTGGACTCGGACGGACAGCACGAAACCTCCGACATCCCCAAACTCCTCGCTCCCATCCTCTCTGGGGAAGCCGATTTTGCCATTGGGTCACGGTTCGTTGACGGTGGAGGTGGCACCGATATGCCCGCTTACCGCCGTCTCGGTATCAAGGTCATCACCGCCGCATCCAACCTCTCAAGCGAATTGGGAATTCGGGACACACAGTCCGGATTCCGTGCTTTTTCTCGAACCGCTTTGAACCGCCTCCGATTTGATTCTGAAGGCATGGAACTCTCTCTTGAAATGCTTGAAGACGCACATGAAAAGCAACTGAAGGTGCTTGAAGTGCCAACCGTCATTCGCTACGATGTTCCCAAAGGGTCCAACTTCACCGCAGTATCACATGGATTCACCGTCATGACGTGGGCGCTCCTCTCGCTTTCTCAAAAGAAACCACTGCTCGTTCTTGGCATTCCAGGATTCGGTCTCCTCGCCGCTGGTGCAGCCATGGGCGTGAGCACCGCCCAAGACTTCACGTTGCAAATCGATAGCATCATTGGATCAGGCATCTCTGCGGTGTGGATCGGCTTACTCGGCCTATCGCTCATGGCCACGGGTTTGGTGCTTCAAAGCGCTCAACGCTTCTTGCGTTTACTCCTCGTTCGTGAGTTCGGATTGGATTGAATTCAATCAGAACAAGCGGTTCACCAGAACGAGCAGGTAGGGAACGGCAAATAATCCGAAAAAGACGAACATAGCAATGCGAACCGATCTCTGGTTTTTCTCGTCTTTCTCGTTTTGATCAATGCAGGCTTGTTGCTTGCAAACTCTTGGATCGGCTTTGACCGAAATAGCCTCTTGACAAATTCGACAGTGTTTGTGAGGTGGGACTTTCCCTCCGCTCGCAATGTTGCCAACAAACTGACTGGACTTCTTCGCCACCATGTCCTTTACTTTCCTTGCATCAACCATTCGCTCACCTCATGCTTTGATGACCGTCCCCTCGAAGGGTTTGCCTTCGAGAGCATCATCCAAACGACGAACATCTCTTCCGTCGAGAACGGCTAAATCCAACCCTGCTTCCATAGCAACACCGACGGCGACAGGGTCGACCACGGTGGAGGCCCCTGGCTCAAGTGGAGTGCCGACACCAACGATTTCTCCAAGCTCTTTCAGCGTCATCTCCGTCAAGGCCTCTGCATCATCATGATGCCTTGGGTCCTTGGTGTAAACGTGCGGGACATTGGTGGCAATGATGCAGTGCCTTGCATGTACCGTCGCTGCCAATTTGACCGCCACGGTATCGGTGGTATGACCCGGAACGGTACCTCCCATGACAACGATGTGGTGGTCTTCGAGAAGAAGCCGGGCCGCTTCGATGGTGTGGGGAACAACAGGCGCAACATCACAGCCGATATCCAAAAGAATTTGTTGGAGAACGGTGGCGTTCAAACGTGTTCCAGCAATGCCAATCTGGTCCAATTTCTCGCTGTCGTTGATGATTTCTTTTGCCAAACCAATGCCTTCTCTTGCTGGCAGACCTCCGCCAACAACCAGGCCGATTCGCCGTCCGTTGCCTTCGAGATGCACCATCAGTTGGCGCAATTGACCCATCCACATCGTACGAGCCGCTGCTTCCTCGGGACGGAGGAGGCTCCCGCCGAGGGCCACGACATGGACGGTGCTCATGGCTCTCCTCCGTCGCGGCCATGTTTTCATCCTATCCCTTGTCAAGCGAGACACCGTGTGAAAACACGATGTTGAGGAGGGAGAATTGAAGTGCCTTGCCACAGCCGGACAAAGGGGGAAGACCATGTCCGACGATGCCAAGTTGTCAGCGCGCCGTTTGCGCCTGAAACTGGCTCTTGAAGAACTCCGAGAAATGAAGGGGTTCGGAACCGAATTGGTCACGCTCATCATTCCACCCGACCGGCAAATTTCCGATGCCCGTGGCATGCTCCAAAACGAGCACGGTCAAGCGGCCAACATCAAATCCAAAGGCACACGTAAGAATGTCCAAGGTGCCATTGAATCCGCCATCTCAACGCTCTCCCGATTCAAAACACCCGGAGAAAACGGTTTGGCCATCTTCGTCGGTTCCATCATCATTGGAAACAACAAGAGTCGGATGGTCAACATCGTGGTGGATGACCCGCCGCAATCCCTGGTCTCCTTCAGATACAGATGCGATTCCAGATTTGAATTAACCCAACTCGAAGAGATGTTGGTTGACAAAAAATCCTACGCTCTCTTTGTCATTGACCGTGCTGAAGCGGCGTACGGCATCGCGACTGGGAAACGTATCCACGTTCAGGAACACTTGGTCTCAAACATCATGGGCAAGCACCGTCAAGGTGGACAATCTGCTCAACGTTTTGAGCGACTCATCGAAGAGGCGGCACACAATTTCTTCAAGCGAGCCACCGAACACGCTTGTTCCTACTGGCTGCCCCACTTGGAAAACATTCAGGCGGTCATTGTTGGAGGCCCAGGCGCCACCAAAGATTTCGTGGTAAAAAACGAATATTTCCATCATGAAATCGCCAAGAAAATCGCTAAGACGACGTTTGATGTAGGATACTCAAACGAATCTGGCGTGCGCGAATTGGTTGAAAATGCAGGCCAGTTGATGGGCGAAATCGAGTTGGATGCCGAACGTCAAATCATGAATCGCTTCCTCGAGGAATTGATTCGTGCCCATCCAAAAGCCACCTATGGTGAGATGATGATCAAGCAAGCCTTAGCCCAAGGTGCCGTTGACACCCTTTTGATCTCCGAAGGGCTTCGAGGAAGTATCGTTGAATTGACCTGCAAAAAGTGCGGGCACGGCTCCGAGGAAAAGTGGGAGGCACGACTGACCCGGCAACAGGAAGTGCCGCCATGCCCCTCATGCGAAGCATCGGGAGATTCAATTCGAGAATTGGCGAGTCACTCCATCATCGATTCACTCAGTAAACTCGCTGAAGAGGGTAACTCACAAGTCACTTACATTTCTACGGATACTGAAGAGGGTTCACAACTGATGCAAGGATTTGGTGGACTTGCTGCCATTCTACGCTACCCAATGATGTGAGGTGAAGTCATGGAGTTGCTGAAATCTGAAATTCAACCCCTCGTCGAGAGTGCTCTTGGTTCCTTGGGTGTTGATGCAAGTTTGGTTGACCGCATGCTCCAACCCGCAAGGGAAGCCGACCAAGGTGACCTCTCTCTCCCGTGTTTTCCATTTGCAAAAACCCTCGGCATGGCGCCCGCAGCCATTGCTGAGCAGGTCAAGGAGGCCATGAACGATCACGAAGCCATCCTTGAGGTCAACGCCGTGAACGGTTATCTGAACATCCGAGCCCACCCCATGTGGTTGGCTGGCCGACTTCTGAAAGGAGATGTGCGTCATGCTCAAGGAGGCTCACGCCGTGAAGTGCTCATTGAACACACCTCAGCGAACCCCAACGGACCGTTCCACGTCGGGCGAGCTCGAAACGCCATCTTGGGTGATACCCTCGTGCGCTTGCACCGGTTGTGGGGCGACAGCGTCACCGCCGAGTATTATGTCGACGACATGGGGAAACAAGTTGCTGTGCTCGCCTGGGCTCTCGAAAACATGACCACCGACGAGGTTGAAGGCTTGCTCGCTGAGCGAGAACCTGCCAGTCCGCAATGGGCCAACAAGGCAGACCACCAGCGAGTGCGATGGTACCAAGCCGCCCAGTTGTTGCGCAAAGAGAGTGAAAAGAGCGAAACCATCGAGAAGACCATCGGCGAACTGGTCCATGCCAGTGAACATGGAGACGAAGCCGTGCTTGCATCGTTTCAAGACGCTTACCAGCCCGTTCTAGACGGCATGCTCGAAACTTTGGGACGCCTTGGCATCGTCTTTGACCGCTTTACCAAAGAATCGGTGTTCGTCACAAACGGCGACGTGGCAAAACTCATGGAAACCCTTGGCGCATTGGAAATCAATGGGGTTGCTGAAAACGGAGCACAATTCCTCGACTTAGGTCAACGAGGACTCAAAGGAAAGACAGAATTCTTCTATCGACGTGGGGATGGTTCCTCGCTCTATGCCACCAGAGACATCGCCTATCATCAATGGAAATGGACGCAATGCAATGAACTGATCAACGTCCTTGGTGAAGACCACAAATTGCAGGCCCAACAGGTCGGCCTCACCCTTGAGGAACTCGGTGGACGCCGCCCTGAAGTCATGTTCTATTCCTTCATCAAATTACCAGAAGGCAAAATGTCCACCCGCCGAGGAAACGTGGTGTTCATGGACGACCTTCTCGAAGAGGCCCATGCCCATGCTGTTGAGGTTCTCAAGGAACGGCGCCCGGACCTCGACACGGAAGCGATGGCGACCATAGCAGAAGCCGTGGGTACCTCGGCCGTGAGATTCAACATCATCAGCGTCAGTCCAGAAAAGGGATTCACGTTCCGGTGGGAAGATGCCTTGAGTTTTGAAGCGGGCTCGGCTCCGTTCATCATGTACAGCCATACCCGTGCCTGTTCCATTCATCGAAAGGTGATGGAAACCGACGCTGATTCTTCAGAAATGGCCTCCATGCCTCCTATACCGGAAGCAACCATGCCGGATGGTCTGGTTCAATTGCTGCGCATGCTGGCCGTCCACGATGACCGATTGGCCAAGGTGGTCCGAGAGCATCGGCCCAACTTGTACGCCGAGTACATGCTCCAATTATCAACGGCCTACAACTCTTTCTATAGAGACTGCTACATCATCGATGAGGGGAAAGTCAACCCGTTTTATTTCGCCGTTTCGGAACTTGCTCGAACCACACTGCGCGAAGGCATGGTTGGCCTTGGCATCGTCCCCCTTGAGACGATGTGATCAGACATCTTGACGATACCAACCCTCGGGGAGTTCCATTGGATTGTTCGGTCGAGCAGCCTTTACTTTGCGGACGATTTCCAAACGCATAGCATCCAGACCAACGTTTTCGGTGGCCGACAAACAAACTCGGCCTTCTCCATCCATCAACAAAGGAAGCATGGGCTCTCCTTCGCTGCCTTCCTCCCGCCAGGCCTCTTCTTCAGCCCTCACTTCATCCCACATCGGAGGGAGGGGTTGAAGCAAATCGGCCTTGGAACTGACCATCATCAATTCGGTTTCAGGAAGTAGATTTCGCACTTCTTCAAGCAGGTTCATCTGCTCCACATAGGGCGTACCGCATGATTCACTTTCATCAACGAGGAACAACACCAAGGAACCAATGTTTTCCAAAGCGGCGATGGCTTGCATTTCGATGTGGTTGCGTTCCTCCATGGGGCGGTCAAGCAATCCGGGAGTGTCCACCATTTGGTACTGCAAACGACGATGGACGAAGTGGCCAACGTGAATCTGTTTGGTGGTGAACGGGTAGTGGTTCACCTCCATTTTTCCGGTACTAAGGGCGGAGATGAACGCCGACTTTCCGACGTTGGGTGCACCACAAACGACGATACAAGGCGAGACGGGGTCGACCTTTGGCAATCGCTTGAGGGTCTCTCTTGCTTCACTTAACCAAGTCAAGGAAGGGCCAACCTGCCGCATCACTGAAGAGATGCGCCCGTAGGCTTCCCGCCTCGCATCGTGCATCAAATCCGTACGACCCGTACGAATGATTTTCTTGGCGTTTTGGGAGGCGATTCGGAGCACCTGCTTCGAGGCCCATTGAAGGGTGGCCAGATTCTTTCGGTATTCATCGCAACCAACACAAGCGTCGATCATGGCGACATCGAAGAGAGGGGATTGGTCCAACGAAGGCCAAGCAGCCACCAGTTCCTGGAACTCTGTTGCGATGATGTCGGCTGCCGTTTGCACCATGCGCGTCATTTGCTTGCGCACCCGAAACACCCGGTCGGAGTCGTCGACCCGGTCGGCCGCTTTCTTGGCACGAGAGAAGGCTTTGTCGAGGATTTCATCCTCCAACAAGACCGTACCTAGGGTGCGCCAGGAGACCTTCATGCCTGTTCCTCAACGCTGTCCCGCCGTCATCCCTTGATGAAGTATCCCGTTGTGAACCGGATTGGGAGGACAAAGGTGAGGTTCATGTATGCTCGCCGATTGGTCGGTTCATGGCGAAGAAAAAAACCGTTGAACTCCCCGAATGGGCCAAATCAATGTGGGAAGAAATGGGTTCACCAAAACTGGAAGGACTCAAGTCAGTTCACAATGGAGACCTCCTGGAACGCCGCCAAGGACTCCGCAGGGATGACTTTGTGGAAATCCATCTGGACGTTCAGGCCTTCGCCAACGCAGAAGATGCCTTTGTTCGTGGCCGATTGATCTCCTCAGGAAAAACAAGTCTCGAGATTCTTACCGAGGACGGAAGTTGCGAATTCATCTCAAGGGACGTCATCGTAAAGATGGTCTTGGTCGCTCATACTCGCCCGGCCTACATCGACGATAAGGAATTGCTGGCCTTTGAGCGAGAGGACATGAAGCGACGCTCTAAGCTCCACGAGAAGGTGGAGAAGGAAACCAAAGGCAACGATGATTCGCACCTTTGGGGCTGATTGAATGGCGCACCCGGTTGGCTGGACCGAACTTGAAGGCCGACTCATGCGCGAGTTTTCTTTTGATGACTTCCTCCAAGCAAAGGCCTTCATCGATGATGTCAGTCAGATTTGTGAGTCGCAACAACACCATGCTGAACTCCATTTTGGATGGGGATATGCCGTTGTTGAGACCTTTTCACACGACACCAACAGCATCACTCAGCGAGACATCGACTTGGCCAACGCCATCAACGCTCTTGGGGTCTGAACATGCCGGCCGACCCCAAAGGTAGAACCGAAGCAGGCTACGTCCGGCACGCCTTCATCTGTGCCCACGAACGCCCCGAGGGTGCGGCTCGTCCGTCGTGTAGACCAAAGCAAAGCCTTGACCTCATGAGGCAAATCAAACAACGGGTTCGTGAAGAAAGCAAGGAAAATATCCGTGTCCAAAAATCAGGGTGCTTGGACCATTGCGAATTTGGCCCAACGTGTGTGGTCTATCCCGAAGGGACATGGTACGGATTGACGAACGAAGACAGCATTGAAGCCCTAGTCCATCACCTTTTGACTGGCGAAGTCAATGAAGACTACACGCTCAAGTTGGTTTGATCAAAGTTTGACCGGGCGAGTGGCACCGCACGCTTGACACTTGAGCAAGGTGGTTCGGTCTTCCTTCACAAAGTGCGTATCCGGTGCACCGCATTGACTGCACTTGATGTAGGTGTTCACGTAGTTTGCAATCGTGCCTTTGATTCGCTTTGGAGGGATTCGCCCCTTGAATCGAGCCCGAGGACCGTCTCGAGAACCGGAGGTACCAAGTTCGTTGAGAATGTACTGATAGACGTGATTTTCATCCCTGTCCATCATCGAGACGACTTCGTTGAAATTCCTGAAAATCGTGTTTGAACCCTCAATCATGATTTGAGGAGCAGGGAGTCTCCAACGGGAACGAGAGGAAATCTCCTCCGGAATGTTTTCACGGGCCCGGTCAAGAAGGCTCTCGTAGTCGAAGTCGGCCATGATTTTGCCCCGGGCCTCCATCCCTTCAAGACTTTCCCTTAGGGCTTGTTCGTAGGAAAGCATTGATGAGTGTTCCACGGCAGGCATGAAACGAGCAACATGGTCCTGAGCATCGAAGAACTCAAAGCACTTGCTTCCAGCCTGATGAAAGAAGGGTTGAACACCCAACAAATTGCCGATGAACTCTCTCTTTCACAAGACACCATCACGTGGCTCCTTTCCGGTACAGGGGAGAGCGACCGTCCGAGTGATGTTCGCATCGGTTGGCGCACACTGGGTGTGCGTCCTCAGCGCATTGCGGCCGTAGGCTCCATCATGGCCGATGTTGTTGACGAAGAAATCGGCTACGAAAACATCGACACCGTGGTTGGCATCTCCATCAATGGCATCGCCTTCGCCTACGAAGTTGCGCGTGTCCTCGAATCGGACATGACGGTCTTCCGGACCACCGACAAGGGTGAAGGAAGCGGCTCACTTTCCAACAAATACGGGCAGGTGGCAGGAAAGCAAGTGGTGATCATCGATGATGTCCTTTCATCAGGCAAGACCCTTTCCAAGACGATTCAATCCATTCGCGCCGCCGGCGGGGAAGTCGTTCTCGCCATTGTCTTGGTCAACAAAACAACACGCAATGAAATCGACGATGTCCCTCTGCGAGGCCTGGTTCGAGCCGTCGCTGTTTGAGGTGAACATATGCACTGGAGCGACGTGATGGCCAAGCGTCTCGCTGAGCGAGGCAATAAGCACATCGTCGCCACCGGCATCACACCCAGCGGCGAATTCCACATCGGCCATCTCCGTGAAATTTTGACCGGCGATATGATCGCTCGGGCAGCCAGACGTGCAGGGATGGAGGCAGAGTTGGTGTTCGTCGTGGACAACGCCGACCCGTTGAGGAAAGTCTACCCGTTTTTGGATGAAAGTTACGAAGCGTTCATCGGACACCAACTTGGTTCGATTCCAGCACCTGACCCGGAAGGCAAGCCCGATTGGGACCGCTTCAACAACGAAGGGTGGAGTTATGGCGACCATTTCTTGCAACCCTTCCTCGAAGCCCTGCGTCAAATCGGCGTCGTACCCAGACTTTTGCCTAACCTCGAGGCTTACCGGGCTGGCAAATTCAGCAGCGCTGCAAAAATCGCTTGTGACAATCCGCAGGCCATTCGGGAAATCATTGAGCGCGTATCTGGACGAGAACTCTCCGATGATTGGTTTCCTTGGCAACCGCTTGATTCCAAAGGTTCGTTGGACGGTTTGGTCATCACCGGCTATGAGTACCCATGGGTGCACTGGACGGACAGCCACGGGGAAAACGGTTCATCCAACATCGAAAAAGGAGAAGGAAAGCTACCCTGGCGACTTGACTGGCCTGCAAAGTGGGGGTTCAATCACATCACCTGCGAGCCCTTTGGTAAAGACCACGGAGCAGCAGGTGGCTCTTACGATACTGGAAAGGAAATCGCCGTCGTCTTTGGCCATGAGCCTCCCGCTCCGCTCACCTATGAGTGGATCAGTCTTAGAGGAAAAGGCGCTATGTCCTCCTCCTCAGGCAACACCATCGGGCCCATGGAAGCCTTGGGTCTTGTTCCACCAGAAATCCTTCGCTTTTTGGTGGCCAACTCAAAACCAAGCAAGGCTATAGAATTTGACACTGGAATGGGTTTGGTGAATCTAGCCGACGAATATGAGCGCCTTTCAGCACGCGACTTTGATGCAGAGATGAGCGATGAAAATCTCAGTCGCCGAAAGTTGGTTCAACTTGAAGACGCCAAAGTGGCCCTCGCCTTGGCCGCTGTTCATGAAGATGAACTCGCCACGGCCACCTCCATCAGTTTCAGACACATGGCCCTCTTGGCCCAAATCAAGCCCAACGACGAGGACGTTTGGACGAGTTTGAAGGATTCAGGTTCAATCACAGAATCAACCCCTCAACTCGAAGACCGACTCAAGCGAATGCGTGCCTGGATTTCTTCCGAACATTTCCCTGAGGAAATGAAGATCAACATCTGTAAAACTCCGAACCGGGAGGCGCTTTCAAGTCTCAACGAGCAGCAACGGTTGGTCCTGCACCACCTCCACGACGGCCTGAGCCGTGCTGAATGGTCAGCCGATGGCATCACGACGGCGTTCAAGGCGGCTGGTGAAGCGGCTCAAACCGGCATGAGAGACGTTTACAGGGCCTGCTATGCTCTTTTCATGGCCACTGAACGGGGGCCAAGGTTGGCTCCCATTCTGTCAAATTGTGACCGGAAAGCCATCCTTGACTTGGTCGAGGATGCTTTGGATGCCTAGGTCATTGGACTTGGGTGAAAAGTCCTTGATTCCGATGCCGTTCCATCACACCCTTGAAAAGGTGTAACCTCTGTTCCTAATCCATGGGAGGAGTCTATTGTCCAACCTGTGAGGCAGGCGTTGAAGTAACCGCTAAATTCTGTCTCTCCTGTGGCCACGACCTGACGATACAGGGCCCCATCACCGCTACAGGCCACGACCTGCACCAACTCAAAGACGTGATTCGACTTCGTGAGGACCTCTCCATGGCGGAGAAGTTTGACATGATCGCCAAGATTGAAGATGGCGCTGACCCCATCGCCCTGGGTATTGCCGCCGCTGCAGATGATGGCGACCTGCCGCCTGAACAAGAGGCTCCTGCGCAAAATCAAGGCGAGGTCGCTCCCGCACTGCAAGCAGCCACATGGGACAACGGTGCAGCCGCTGCGGCCACAGAATTGGCGACTGAAGGTTTGAAGATTCACGATCTGAAGAAGGCGGGTGCCTTTGACAAAGAAGACAAGACCTTTGTTGAAGCCATGGACTTGGGCCGTAAAGCAACCCTTGAGGTGCTCAAAGTTTCACAAGGCATGGTCTTACCGGCCAACGATGCGTTGCAACAAGTTCCCATCATGCAACCCCCCAACAAGAGCTTCTGTCCAAAATGTGGCTCTGACATCCATGCGAATACGATGTTGCAATGGAAGAAGTGGAGCGACACATCCACCGAGGTGTTGACCATTCAACTCGAAGCCGCAATGCGTACTTCTCTGATGCATCTCTCCGCGTCCTACCGAGATAAGATTCAGGACCTTCAGGACCAACTCACCGACGCAAAGAAGGCTGTTGAGCGAGCCAAGGAAGAGCTGTCTTCGGCCCCAAAAACAGAAGCGAAAGAGGCCGAGGCTCCAAAAGCCAAAGAGAAAAAGAAAACGGGCAAGGCCGCTGCGGCGACCAAAGCCGCACCAAAGAAAGCGAGTTCTACTCCAACCAAACCAAAATCAGGAGGCCTTTTCGGTGCAAAGAAACCGAAGAAGACCTACGAAGGCGAGCCCGGTGGCAAAGCAGAATGGTTCCTCGAGGAAGCGCTTGATACCGTCTATGACCCCCACGGCACCGGCAAGCCCGTGAAGGCCGCCATGATCCTCGCCCGTTCTTCCGAAGGCAACGTCAGGGTTCGTGATGTCATTCGCATCTATGCTGTTGAAGGTGAAGACGGCATCTCTGAACTTGCATGGACGAGCCCGCTTACCAAATACCTCATCGAGGCGTTTGACGCTTGCTGAAGCCCCACGGTTTCCTCAGCATCAAGCGGAATGCTTCTTGACCCACCACCGACTCCAATGACCATGGACAGCGAGGCGTCAGCCACCGAAGCCTTGCGCCATGCTCTTGACCGAGCCGCAGCGGCGATGAAAGACACCTTCCAACAGCGATTGAGTGCACTCTACAGCACCGTATTGGCATCTCCGGGTACAGTTCTGACGTTGTTCATTGTCATCAGTGCTGTCTTCGCCCAACAGGGAATGGCCTTTCAAGAGCAAATCGACGGTGACGTGGAAATTTTCCTCCCCGACGGCGCTTCATCAACCGACCTGTTGTTGGAGGTTCGAACGGAATGGTCAACCGATTTGGCCGTGATTTACATCACCACCCCCAACGCCAAGAATCCAAACGACACCACCAACATCACCGACGAGGCGATCTTGAACGAAATCAGTTGGCTTGAAGGTGATGACCGCAACATTGGCGGTGATTCAACCAGCAGAGGCATGGATTTTGACAAAGACGACCACGGTCGCAACGACGGTGTACTGTGGATCATCTCTCCTGCTCAAGTGATTAAAGAGATCAATTCTGCCGATGGGCGCTTCAATAATTCCCTTTGTGTGCATGGAGTGAATAATCGCTTACCTGTTGCACTGGATTGTGAATTATTGCCCGAGGGTGGCGAATATGCAATCCCGAGCCAGGACCGAATCGACCAAATCATCGAAGAATCAAACGGTGCTTTCGACGCGCTGATCAAGGATACCAACGACATGGACCCCACCGTTGACAGCGACGGTGATGGAAACTACACCAACGACATGGATGGCGACGGCATTTGGGACACGACCGCCATCGTCGTCGGTATGCATCACAACCCCTCCGTCACGGGAGACTGGGAAGATTTCTCTGCGCTCTTGAATCACTTCCAAGACATCATCGATGACCGCCCATCGGAGTATCGGAACACCGAATCCATCACGGTCACGGGGTTGACCAAAGTCTTGGAGGACATCTCCGACGCCATCTACGAGGATTTGTTGATGATTCTTCCATGGTCGGTCCTGTTCACCGTCCTGGTCATCACGGCCCTTCATCGGTCGGCCAAAGTCGTCGTCATCACGGGCACACCCATCTTGATGGCGCTCGCCATCACGTTCGGTTCTTCGGTGGTCATGGACATCACCTTGACGCCGATGATCGTCGCAACGTTCCCGATACTCATTGGTTTAGGCGTGGACTATGCCTTGCACATGGTCAACAGAATCGAAGAAGTCAGACGAAAAGAAATCGATAAAGCGCATGATGAGAACGAACGACGCAGAAAACGGGGGGAACCTGAACAGGCTGTTCCCGACCTGTGGGACTTGGAATTTTACAAATCCTGCGTGATGGAGATGACCCGTTCAACCGGCGTCGCTGTTTTCCTCTCCGCCATGACGACCATCGTCGGTTTTTCAGTCCTCATTGCACCGATGATTGTCCCCATTGCGCCGATTCGGTCGGTTGGCGTCACTTTGGTTATTGGCATCTCTTCAACACTGATATTGAGCATCGTTTTGGTCCCGACGCTTGCGTGGATGTTGAGGTTCAACAAACGGAGCAATCCCGGTGTGTGGAAGAACATCGGGCAGGCACCCATCAAAGGGTTCCTCATCGTCATCCTTCTCGCAGGTTCAGTGACCGCCTACGGCGTGGCCAATATGGATGAATTGAACAAGCCGATCACCGGTTCTTCCGAAGCACCCGATGGCATTGAATCGCTCAATTCTCTAGCAGAGTACTCCCGCCAATTCAGCAGCGGTCAAACATCGCTCTTCATCTATGACGCCTCTGAACGGCCGAATAACAACAACACCGAGCCGATTCGGGATTTACCCGTGCTGGATTCGATGGATGCGATGGAGTATCAAATTGACCAGGTTGACGAGACATCGACGACCAGCATCATCACGTTCCTCAAAGCGGTTCCTGCAACCATCACGTTGGCTGATGGTATCACCCTCGGCGATGGTTCACTGTGGGACTTGCTGCACGATCCTTGTTGGGAGAGCGAAGACCTGCTTGACCCCGATTGTGCAGGTTGGACACTCGTGCCTTTGAGCGAGCGAGAAGCGCTTCGAAAGGACATGGTCAACGTGGCGTTTGACACGCTGTCCGCCGAAGTCCAATCCATGCTGATGAACGAAGACAACACGAAGGCCATCGTGTACGTGACCCAGCCGTACATGAACCTCAATGTAGCTGGAGAACTGCGTGATGAAATTGATGACATCCTTGGCGAAGGCCCGACGCTGTTGAACACCCGAACCTCCTTGCTCACCGGCGGCCTTCCTGTTTCCTTGGACATCAACGAGGGGATTCACGACACGCAAACCACAACGACGTTGCTCACGCTTCTCGTTCTCACCGTCTTGTTGATGTTCGTGTTCCGTTCACCTCGCCTGGGCATCTACACCATGATTCCTGTCGCCGTGGTCATCCTCTGGCAACCCCTGTTGATGCAAAGTGGGGATGTCAACGTGAACATCTTCACAGCGATGATCGGAACCATCGTCTTCGGAATCGGCGTGGACGACTCCATCCACGTGATGCACCGTATACGAGAGGAAGGTGAATCCCCTCACGGCATGGCTTCAGCGATTGAAGAAACAGGCCAAACCATCTTCGAGACGACCATCACCACCGTCTCTGGTATCGCAGCGGGTTTCCTTGCCGCCTTCCCCGGCCTTGAGAATTTCTTCATGCTGATGTGTTTACTCATCATCTTCGCCTTCGTAACCAGTGCATTCCTCCTGCCCGCCATCTTCACCGCAGAACACGTTGCACGTGCCAAAATCAAAGGACACCCCTCATGGATTGATTTCGGAGAAGGCGTGGCACTCAGCGATTCGGCCGTGATGAAGCCAATGGATGCCGTCATCCCGGGGAGCTTATGGGCCGAAGGTGGAGGGAGTAGGGAGTAAGCCCCTTTCTGTTACCTTTCGGTGACCGCATTCAACTGTGCATCCTACCTGTCCCTCGTCGTGCAGAGTCAACGGGACGGTTTGGACTTGCTCCGGCGGGGTGGCTCGTCTCATCGACAACAAGGCAACCTCGGTCTTTCAACGTCATTGTACACACCTTGCATCGTTCGTTTCTGCAGCCTTGACCCAACCATTTCTGTTTGCTTCCTTGTGGTAGCCGCCTGCACTGTGGAGAGGGGACTTTCCTCAGAGTCGAACTCTGTCAGCGGTCCTCCTACTCCCTCCAAACGCCGGTGTGAACCGCTCTCATTTCAATGCGACCCCAGCCAAAACCCATCAATTGTAGGGGTTTTCACCGGGTGAGAGGGCTTCTTGAGGTCCGCCGTAGGGGCCAGCGCCCTGGGATGGTTGGACGGGGGTTTGTCTTACTGAATTCAAAGAAGGAGGTCGTTTGTTGGCAGGAACTTCTTCTCGGCGCAAACCAACGACGAGCAGCCCGATGAGGCCAGCTGTGAGAAGACCGACCACCGTCAGCAAAGCAGGGTTGACGGTGCTGATGGTCCCCAAAACACCGTCTGAGCGCGGTTCTTCAACCAGCACTGTTTTTGATTGAGAATTTGGTCCATTAACGATACTCAATTCAAGCCATTGTGAACCGTCTCGTCCGGGTTTCCAAAGGTACTGATAGACCATCTGTTCCCCCGATTGGATGTCGATGACGCGAGCATCCAGTCGAGTTCGTGCACCGCTTGATTCAACCTGCTCAAGGACCAAATTGGCCTCGCCATCAGCCAAGCCACCGTTTGTTATGAGGGCAGACACTTCCACGAGATCCCCTTGGTGAATATCGCTTCCGGGTTTCATATCGATGTCAGAGATGTCGTAAAGGGGAACTCGCTGTTCAAGATTCCACACTCGCAAAGGTGCATCGATGTCGTTGAAGATAGAATCGATACTCAACCCCGCCTCATCAGCACCCGTGACCCATATGCGAAGTTCGACCGCCTTGGTTCTGAATGCAGGGAGCATCAAATCGTCCAAGTCCAATGTGCACCGAACGGGAATTGACGCTCCATTGGTCCGTTCGCCCAGAATTTCCAACGGGAGGCTTCCGTTATCGAAGACATAGGAATTCAATCCCAATCCTGCCTCATTCAAGGACCAGTGCAAGCGAAGCGATTCAGCATCTAATCGAGCGTTCTCATCAAGACGCAGTTCAAATTGCAATCCTTCCCACTCCTCTTCGGCCAACATGTTGTTGAAACCGGGGCGGTCAACAGCCGCCACCCTTGGTGCTTCATTGTCAACAATAAACCAAACAAAAGCCGAATCTTCACCTCTATAGACGGCTCCATTCGGAGCATCCCTAAGGTCTCCAAACAGACCGTAGGTCCCGTCGAGAAGCGGCGCGAGCATGCTGCCGGTGAAACTACCGTTCACAACTTCAGCTTCCAAATTGTTCTCACCGAGGGTCAACTCAACATCGAGGGTTTGGCTGGGCAAGGAACCTGTTCGGTGCCACACGAGATCGCCATGAACATCAAACGTGGTCCGAGGTTGAACCCAGTAGCCCAACGAATCATCATCTTTGTCGGGAAGAGAGATGCGGATTGAATCCGGATCGATGGAAAGTTCACCTGAAAACCTCCAATTGAGCGGCTCGAGCATGAACCGATTGGATTGCCCCGATTGGTCAAAGAGCGTGATTTCTGGAATCCTCTCAACGGAAGTATCGGGGTCATAACCCCATTCAATGGAGAAGTTCACGACGTATTCGCCGTTTCGTGAAAACAAATCGTCGGCTTCGGCAGGTACCAATTCGCACGATTCAAGTTCCACATAAGGGTCCATTGAAGTGCAAATATCCGTGCTTTGATTCCACTGAATCACGGCTGGGTTAGGCGTGTTCGCAGCCAATTGGAGTTCAATTTCAGCAAGGTCAAAGATGCCGTTTTGTTCCCAGACCGGGACGCGAATCTCGTACCATTCGTGTGGATGGAACCACGGCGATTCAACGCCATCGAACCATCCGAGCGAGGAGGCGCCGAGCGAGGGTGCACCGTTGGCGTTCAGTTGCACATGGAACATGGGTTCTGAAAGGCTTCCACCGCCTTCCATAAGGTGGCCTGCACTGTCAGCGACTTCGACCCAACCGACGAAATAATCCCCTTCCTCAGCAGCACTGGAATCCACCACGGTGCTGTATTCACCCATCAAGACCGAGAGGTTTTCAGGTTGCTCGAGCGGCTTCATTTGAACCTCATCAGCATCCATGACACCGTTGTCGTTGTGGTCGTCGACCCAGGAGTGCCAGAGATAGACATCGGCATGGGTCGGCAAATGGGGCCGGTCGGCCACGGTAAAGGTGAGCGATGTTCGAGGCGCAATGTCCCGGCTGTCAAAACGTTCCACTGAACGGTCAACAAGGGTCGGTGGGACGTTGTCAAACAGGAAGGTTTGCGTTAGTGGCAGGGTGCTGACGACGTCCTGACCTCGCAACGGCACCACTTCGATTCCCAAATCCAGTGAAGGGCGACCGAGGGGGATGGTGTAAGGGAAAAGAGCAACTCCGTCGTTAAGCGAGGTGGTGGTGGCGTATTCATTTCCATCCACCAGGAAACGAACAAGCGATTGTCCCGAGCGAGGGGCTCCTTCCATGGTGTTTTCAAAGCCCAACACAACCTCAAGATGAACCACCTCTCCACCTCGGAGATAGGGGAATTCAGCATCTGAACGAATGCCTTCGTTTGAGAGAACGGACCATGATTTGACCTCGATATCGTTTTCCACGCCTTGGTCATCACCCAAACCAAAGACCTTGGACACAGGGAGCAGGGGGCCTGATGAAGAGATCAAACTCACGGAAAGCGTGGCAGATGCCTCGTCGTCCCAGCCGTCAGGGAATCGGAAGTGATGGCGTAATTCAAGGAATTCACCGGACCCCACCGCTGAAATTGAACCGGGCATGCCGTCATCAAACCAAAGCAGTGCTGTACCTGATGCCGTGCAAGACGACAATGAGGTTGAAGTGATGGGGAGAGAAGCAACGGGGCAACTCAGTTTGGATTGTTGTTGAGAACCCGAGAGGTGAAGTTCCACTTGCCAACCCGACTGGGTGGCGTGTGTGAGCGCATCAGTAATCCCAAGGGGTGAGAAATCGAAGGTGCCCGCCGACTCAACCCAATCAACGCCTGGAACGAAGGTATCGGTTACATTGTGGACTTCCAACTCAACCGCCTTCACCGAGGCTTGGGACTGAACATCGTTGACCGTCAGATACACCGAACCGGTGGCATCCATTCTGACAGGGAGGTTGACGGTTCGTTGGCCGGCCTTGGGAATGGTTGTGGAGAGGGCGTGGTTCAAACCCATGACCAATGGGTGCCCGGCATTGAGTTCAAGTGAAAGGTCTGCGTCATACGGAGCAAAGACACCGCCGAAGAGCAAATCACCCGAATCGAGTGAAGAACCGATACGAACCTCAACGGTGGCCATCGGAAGACCAGCAGGGCCGTGGTTGTTGGATGCCTGCGCAAGGGCGTTGTTGAGCGTGGTGAGTTCAGAATCATCCAATGAAACCACCAACAAATCCTCGATGTTGGCAAGTGTTCGACTGAGGATATCTTGGCCGTTGACCGCCATCGCCATGAACGGACTGGCGATGGAACCTGAAGGAGAGGCCACTGCAAAGGAAAAGGCGTCAACGCCTTGTGTTGGAACAGCGATTTCAAGGGAAGCGGTATTTGCAGGAGCAACAGCTCGAGAAACCCACAGGTCATCGGTCACCAGCGAGTTTTGCAAACCAAACGCACCGTTTCCGATACGATCCATGGACCACTCATCGGCACCATCCAACCCAACGTCGAGTCGCAAACCGTCCGGTAATGAAGTTCGGACCAATTCAACCTCAACCGAGTCCCAAGTGAAGGTGCCACTGCCCGAGGCGCTGACCATTCGCAACTGAAACATATGCGCAGGCATTTCAAGCGAAGAACGGTCAACGGCGTCAAGGTCGGTCCAAGATTGTCCTGCATCGGTCGTGAATTGGAGTTGTCCACTCCCTGAATGTGTGCTGTCAACGCTTACGGCAGAGAAACCGGACCGAACATGATAGACATCAGAAAGAACAGTTCCTGAACTCGTGATGACGCCGTTGGCCCAATTCCCACCCTGAATACTCCATCCTTCATCGGTTGGGTCGGTATCAAACTCTTTGCCTAAATGACCGTTGAGCGACCAACTCCGTATCTCGGATGTGCCGCCACCGGGTGCCTCTTTCATGTGAACCTTGAATCTGAGAAGCGGGTATTGGTGTGAATCGATCATTCCCAAATCCGCCCAGGTGGACGTCAAGCGTTCAAAGCCGGGCACTGGAGTGTTCGTGGTGGCATCGAGGATTTGCCATTCGAAGACCGAACCCGGTAAGACATGGGCGTCCATGTGAAGCAAGCCGTGCATGAGGTTTTCACCTCGTCCAAGGAGTGTTGGCCCGAAGACCTCCGAAGTCCAGTTGCCCTCACCACTACCGGAACCGCCCTGAGGCGTGATGATGATATCGTCAACCCACGCCGTATCAGAGCCGGAATTGACGCTCCCGTCTTTGGTGTACTTCCATGTCAACGTCTGGGCTGTGGCAGGAATAGAGAACGTTTGCAACCCGTTGTTCACCGTTCCCGACCAACGTTGGGTGTAACCGCTGTATCTGGAACAAGCGGTGTTGTCAATGCAGAAGATGAGATAGTCAAAACTCCCTTCTGAGGAAACACTGTACCTGAACGTCCCGCTAGCTGCAGGCAATTGAGAAACATCGAGGGTCATGCTGGATTCTTGATTGTGGCTGATGGTCCCTGCCTTCGCAAGTTGTGAACCTTGAAGTCGAGTATCTGCTTGAATCGCCCAGTTTGATGTACCCGAGCGCGTCCACTCAGGTGCCCACGTGTTGGATTCGAAATCATAGCTCCAATCCTGAGGGAGAATTTGAAGTGAGGATTTGTTCACATCCATGCCGTCGTAGGCAGCATTGCCGTCAAAGTCTCCTACATCGGTGAGCACCGAAGCCATTGAACTCGTCAATGTTGCAGCACCGATATCCAGGTCCAACGATTTGATGGAATGGCCATCTGGAATGGACACTTCGACCCGTTGGTTGGCTCCGTCAGGCCACGAACCGATGGTCAATTTCTCGGCTTGACCAAGCGGGGTTGTTTCGTTGAGGATCTCATCTAAATCCAGAACATCTTGAACATCATGAGACATGGGAACAAGGGAGAGAACGAACAAGAGAACGAGCCCGAGCGCCACCGATGCAGGTCGAGCCCTTGCCCTCATGCCCCTACCACGCTCGCTTCAAGGTCTAAAGGGTTCGGACTTTTTGGCATGGCCGTTTGAAGTGAGAAAGTCCATAGATGGGGTAGACAAGGATTGGGCATGGACGTTGAGGCCTTGAAAGAAGAAGCGGGTGTGGCCGCCTGTGCTTATGTCAAATCGGGCATGAACGTAGGTCTTGGAACTGGTTCAACCGTAAAATACACCATTTTAGAATTGGGCCGACGTGTACGTGAAGAGCGTCTAGAAATCGTGGGCGTGCCAACTTCATTGGCCACCAGGGACCTCGCCATGGAGGTCGGCATTCCGCTTGCTGACCTTGACGAACTTGAGGGATTGGATGTTGTCATCGACGGCACCGATGAGTTTGATCCTCAATTCCAACTCATCAAAGGTGGAGGCGCAGCCTTGCTGCGGGAAAAGGTGGTGGCGCAATCCTCGGCGAGCATGGTGGTGGTGGCCGACGGCCGCAAGCAGGTGGATACCCTTGGTGCCTTCCCACTCCCGATTGAAGTCACCCCGTTTTCCTACAACACCACGAAACGAGCCATTGAGAAGTTGCTCGGCTGTAAAGTTGCCATGAGGCTTTCAAACGAAGTGTTGTTGACAACCGACAACGGGAATTACATTGTCGATGCGCATACTGGACCTACACTCACGGACCCAGAAGAAACCGAGCGGCGACTCCTGAACCTTGCCGGTGTCGTGCAAGTTGGTCTGTTCAACAACATGTGCGATGTGGTCGTGCTTGCCTCCTCGGAAGGTGTTTCCATCTTGGAAAAGGGCGATTGATGGATTTTCAAAACCCCTTTGCGTGAATCATTAAATAGACGGGGCAAAAGGCCGAGTTGGGCCTGTAGCTTAGTCAGGTAGAGCGACGGACTCTTAATCCGTCGGTCGCGGGTTCGAACCCCGTCAGGCCCGCCAAACTCAACCCGTCCATCGAGCAACGACGTTCTCCCGAGACACCGGACCAAAATTATGAGAGTCTTCGCTTGAAGTTGGATCGGGTTGGTCACCGGTCAAGAAGAGGCGCCCGTCTGGCTCAATCCGATGAATGCGCTTGACTAGGAGAACATCCTTCTTGAGAGGATGATGGGCCAAAACCACATCTCCTGATTCAAATCTCATCTCAGAATGAACCTCAACAAACTGGAGGATTTGGCCATCACGAAACGTAGGCCACATGCTGTCGCCTTGGATGCGCACATCCAAGATGGTCGTCATGAACCGCCCTCAAGATGCACGGATCCACGGAACTTCACGGCCCTTGGCGGACCAGAACATCTCGTGGATGGCCTCACAAGCGTCCATGAGTTCTTGGGCGTGGCCAGCAGAAACTTCGACCTTGCAAGCCGAACAGAGTTTGGCAGCGTGCCAGAAAGTATCGTGGAGGTCCGGGTTGGACTCGAGATGTTGGGGCTTGAAGAAATCAGTCCACAGGACCAACAGCTCGTCCTTGCACTTCTGTGCCTCTTCTTCCTTGACGGCTGCGTATCGAGCCATGGTGTTCATGTAGGCCGCCATAGCGACACCATCGGAGGTGTCGGGGCAGGTCATTGCGAGCATTTTCTTGGTCATGGATTGAACGGCTTCGGCAGCGATTCGAGCGCTGGCTGGGTCATACACTCCACAAGGAGCATCACAGTGGGCTTCGGCGACAATGGGGGTCTTCATGGTTCATCCGAGAGGATGGAACCATAAGAACATGATTCTTTTTGGAGGTCGATTACGATGCTGTAATGGAGGTGCCGCGTTCACCTCGAAGCGCCAAAAGAACATCGCCGGGCGAACACAGAATCGATGTGCCTGACGTAGAATGTTCAGCAAACCGACAAAGCGCCTCCACTTTGGGACCCATGGAACCTTTCGGAAATTCACCCGCCTCATCCAACGCACGAGCTTCTTCAACGGTCAACCTTCTCAGCGCTTCAGCATCATCGGTGCCGTACCCCCGATAGATAGCATCGGCTTCCGTGCTGATGATAAGGGCATGAGCACCAAGGTCTCTTGCCAATAGAGATGAGAAGTGGTCCTTATCGACAACGGCTGGCATGCCCTGAAGATGTTGGTCGAGACGAGCGGTCGGCACACCACCACCACCACCGCAAATCACGACGGCCTTCAACTGCACGAGTTGCTGGATGACATCCAATTCCATGATCCGAAGAGGCATCGGGCTTGCGACAACCCGCCTGGGCCCGTGGACCGTTTCTGCGATATCCCAATCGGCGGTCATGACCGTTTGTGAAGAGAGAACGGGACCAACCGGTTTGGTCGGCCAAGCGAAGCCCTCGTCTTCGGTGTCAACCTCCACACGAGTCAACAACACCGCTGTTCGTTCAGGACGACGACGACGTTCCATGATAGCTTGTAGATGCATGGACAATTCATGTCCAATCATACCTTGAGTGGCGGCAACCCAAGTGTCCAAACCTTGTGTTTGTTGTTCATCCATCGCTAAAAGGTGTCCTACTTGAGGCCCGTTTCCATGCGTGATGACCACGCTCCAGTCCATCTCAAGGAGGTCGATGACATCGCTCATCACTCGAGCCAGAACTTCAACGGAATCCTTGGAATCACTTCCAGGAGATTGCAGAGCATTACCCCCCAAAGCGTAGACCGCTGTCTTTCTCACATGCTTTGGTCAACTTGAACCGTTTTGACCCTTTGCACGATATGATGGAATGTGCACCGTGTTTCGAGATTCCGTGAGGGAGACATTCACATAGGCTGAACCGGTGGAGGTTCTTGGTGAGAGCATGGTCAAGACCACATGGATCGGCGATGTGCAAAACGGACAACACACGGACCAGACGGTTGAATTGAAAGGTTGGGTGAAACGTAGCCGTGGAAACAACAACATCTGGTTCGTTGTCCTAAGGGATTCCACAGGAACCATTCAGTGTGTTGGCAAAAAGAAAAATCTCGGTGATGAGATGTTTGAAACGCTCAAAGGAGCCATCATTGAAACGAGTGTCGTTTTCACGGGTCATGTTCGTGCCGACGAGCGAGCCGAGGGCGGTCATGAACTTGACATCGTGGACGTTGAGATCGTTGGAGCCGTCAATTCCGAACGCCCCTTCCCCATCGGCGAAGCCGACATGTTGGTTGAAGACGAAGACGGTGAGTTGACCTATGGAGGGACAGAACACACCCTCAATCATCGTCACCTCTACTTGCGAACCACACGGGCCACCACCATGCTAAAACTTCGAAGTTCAGCCTTTGGTGCCATTCACAACTACTTCCGAGGACACGATTTCTTGGAATACCAAGCACCGAATTTCGTTGCTGGTGCTGTGGAAGGTGGGTCCACTTTGTTTGAGGTCCCGTATTTTGGAAAGAAAGCATACCTGACCCAATCCTGGCAACTCTATGCCGAGGCCGCTATGCCAGCCTTGGAACGGTTGTACACCATTGCACCCTCCTTCCGTGCTGAAAAGTCTCGAACACGCCGCCACCTGACCGAATTTTGGCATGCGGAAATGGAGATGGCATGGGCCACCAACAACGACATCATGGCCCACGGAGAAGGCGTGGTTCGAACCATCGCAAAGACCCTGTTGGAAGAACGTGAACAAGAACTTACTTACCTCGAGCGAGACTTGGATTTGATTGCACGGTACGCCGACAACCCTTACCCTCGAATGAGATATGATGAGGCCATTGAAATCCTTCAAGGAAAAGGCGTGGCTGTAGAATGGGGGCAGGATTTGGATTATTCAAAGGAAAAGATCCTCACCCAAGATTTCGATGTCCCACATTTCTTGACCCACTACCCCAAGGTTGCCAAACCCTTCTACCACCGAGTTGACCCAGAGGATGAGAATTATGTCCTCTGCCACGACCTCTTGGCCCCTGAAGGCTACGGAGAAATCATTGGAGGCGGTGAGCGCACATGGTCGGAAGAAGAGATTCTGCAACGGATTGACGAAGAAGGTACGCCACGAGAACCCTACCAATTCTACATCGATGTACGTTCCTATGGCGGTGTGCCGCACGGTGGTTTCGGGCTCGGTGTTGACCGTGTGGTGAGTTGGCTTGCTGGCGCAACGCATATTCGAGAAGTGATTCCTTTCCCACGAACATCCAGGCGGGTCACTCCCTGATCAGAGCAGAATCTCGCCGCACATCGGGCACGGCATGCCCGGGATGAACGCACCAAGCAAAAATCCGCAGTGGGGGCAAATGGACATCAAGTCATCGACAACCATGGTGGTCTGTTCCCCCAACTTCTCCATCAAGGTTTGGGAAGACCAAAACGCTCGCATATGAGGTTGAGAACGATGAGGAGGTCCTTGTCTTCGATCACATGATGTGCGTATTCTCTCGGTCGGTCGTCCCATGGATTGAACAAGACAGCGCATCCACTTTCGCCAAACATGCCCACATCGCCCATCGAATCACCAACCGATGCGGTGTTGGATTTATCAACGCCAAGCCGACGCTGTAACATCTTCACGATGGCCCCCTTTCCATTCATCTGGACTTGATATCGCCCAAAATCTCCGATGCCTGCTGGCGCAGAACCATCTCCTGATTCCATCAACCATCCGTTCGTGAACACGTGCAGCTTTGAGTCAAAGCCACCGCTCTGTTGTTGGGCGGTGTGCCGGTCAATGCCTCCCCAACGGCGACACCAAGGCGCAGCAGACGGAAAAGATGCGGCAATGTCTCGAGCGGTTTTTTGCAGGCCTCCGCTAACGATAGCCACGTGAACATCATGGTCAAGGAGGTGCTGAATCAAGGTTCTCCAACCTTTCATCATGGGCATCCCTTCCATCAATCCACGGAGCCTTTCATCGGTGATGTTACCTCCTGGTGCAGATTTAATCAGAGCCAAATCCAGTTTTATCCAATCCCATTCGTTTAGCAGACCTTGATTGTAGAGTTCAAACGATTCATCGTTCGAGATACCGAGTTTATCGTAAACAAACTGCCAGGTCGAAAGATGGTCTACCAAAACACGGTCCATGTCCAGGCAAACGAGGTGAGCGGTCAAAATCTCAACTCCCTTTGGGCCAATTGTATTGGTTTTGAATTCGAGCGACCTGCTTCCCCATGATGTAGAGAATCAAGGCGACCATCATGGCGAACAGACCGATAAGGGTCATCGCGATGGTGATCAACGTCACCCCGATGGAGGTTGAGTTCAGTTCGGTAAACATGGTGGCGAGGTCACCCGATAATCGATAGCCCAAGACAAAGAGCACAACACCCGGGATGCCAAACAACAAGAGCGGGTGTTTTGATTCCAACATCCAATAGAAGAGTTGAGCAAAACGTGAGGCCGTAGCCAAGGATTGACGCTGCGGCAATTGAATCTGAACATCGCTTTTCACGAACCTCGCTCGGACCTCATCGGAAATGTCCTCTGTCGTAGCATCTTGCGGGAGCAAGGAAAGGTGATGGGCACCACGATGGCTGACCACAAGGTGTCCCAATTCAGTGGAGGAAAGAGGCGTCCCGTTCTCGTGGTTAACGGATGAATCTTCACGATAAAGATGGTGAATGTCCCAACCCTCCCGTGCTCTGTTGACGCTCAGCGGTAAGTCCGATAATTTCCACCGAGCAGTGATGGGGAGAAACAACGTCAACCCGTCATGTGAATCGAGTTCCAAAAGAGCCTTTGTCAACGCTTGGGGCGTAAGGTCGCCATCGTGATGAACGACGCTCGAACCAACCTCATTGGCCAACTCAACGGTTTCGTCATTTGAACCCGTATCAAAAAGAACCACCTCATTGGCCACCTCCCGGCTGCGAACAATGAGCGAAACGATGCGCAGTTCAATGTCCCTCCCAATAAGGACAACACGCTGTAGAGGTGGACTCACGATTCTCTGTCTTGCCTTGAGGCTATGAAACCTGTTCTTGGCAGGGGGGGAAGGAACCGCTTTCAAGCATAAATTGATTGAGGCGAGACCGAAGGGGAGGCCATGTTGCAGGGCTGGCACATTGGCGTCGTCATCCCAGCACGAAATGAGGAAGAGCACATTGTTGAAGTGATCGAGAGCTTACCTTCTTTTGTTGATGTGGCCGTGGTCATTGATGACGGTTCGGAAGATCGCACAGCAGAAAAAGCCACCAGCGCCAACTCCACGTGTGAGTTTACCCTCCTACATGGCGGAGGAAAGGGTGTTGGTTCAGCCATTGATATGGGTCATCAACATCTCTTGAAGACCTTCAAATCGAAATTTATCAGCGTGGTCATGGCCGGCGATGGCCAGATGAATCCAGACGATGTAGAAGGGTTGCTTCAACCGATTTTCAACAACCAAGCGGACCATGTCAAGGGCAATCGCCTCCAACACGAGCATGGATTCAACAACATGCCAAGGTACCGGCAAATGGCCTCAAAACTTCTCTCATTTTTCACGACGCTGGCCGCCGGCCAACCGGTGAGCGACCCACAGTGTGGATTCACAGCCACCTCATCAGAGGTCTTGCGGAATTGGGACTGGCATCGAAGTTGGAACGGCTATGGCTACCCCAATTTTTGGTTGGTCAATCTCGCAAAACAGGGATACCGCATCGCTGAACGGCCTGTCGAATCCATCTATAGAAGTGAGCAAAGCGGCATCAAACCGGTCCGTTTCTTCAGCAGCGTAGGATTGATGCTGGCTGTTGAGCACCATCGGCGCAATCTGTCTTGGCTGATGCCAAAACACCTCACGCCCCACACGCTTTTTGCCTTGTTGGCCTATTTTTTGGGCTGGTCGGCCCTTCTCCCCATGGTCTCCAACGACCTTGAACGAGAACTGTTCTCAAGAGGCGTGCCTGCCATCGTCGTTTGCCTCTTCTTTTGGTTCATGGCGCATCTTTTTGACAGAGCCGCCGTACGAGTTCACAAGGAGTTGAGGTTGAATGCGACGGCACGATAAGCGGAGGAAGCCCCGCAAGGCCCATGTTCGTCACATTTTGGTCGCCAACAAACCGGAAGCAAAACTGATTTTGGACGAGTTAAACAGTGCAAAAAAACCCCTTCGAGCCTTCAAAAAATTGGCAAAGAAGTACTCAAATTGCCCGAGCGGGAGCAAGGGCGGTGATCTAGGTGAATTCGTAGAAGGCCAAATGGTCCAAACCTTCGAAGACGCCGTTTGGGCGTCAGAACTTGAAGTGGTCCCGGCATCCTTCATCAAAACCCAATTTGGATTTCACGTTCTCTGGGTGCACAGCATCACACTACCGGAATAATGGTGGGCGTACCAAGATTTGAACTTGGGTCCAAGCGTCCCAAACGCCCGAGTATAGGCCAAACTAACCCATACGCCCTTGGTCTGTGCCACGGCGTCTCACCTATGAACTTCACTCAAAGAACATCCAGCATCCTTCAGCGACACGCACCACCACGCCTTCGACTTCGGCTTGTTCCATGAAGGCATCAGCGGGAATCTCAACCTCCCTTTTGTCAAGGAGGGATTGGACCTCAATTTGAGAAATCCTTGCATCTTCGGTGGCTAAAGAACGAAGTTCCCGCAACAGTGCACGAGGAGAGATCTCCTGTGGTTCCTCCTTGAAGGAGGCCGACCGCAGGAGGCGTGAACGCAATTCATCGCGAAGTTCCGGGGGCGTGTTAGCAATGGCCACTTCGAGATGAAGCATGGCACTGGTCATGCACTCCTTGACCACCTCTGCGTCTTTCTGCATGGCTGAACCGCAATGGGGGCATCGACCGCCTTGACGTCGATGCCCGGAGCATTGTTGGCAAGCATGACAGCGAAGAACAAGCCAACGTTGTTCCGACACTGCATCGCCTCAGAGCGTGAAATCGTGCTTGTTTTGCGGCTGACCGGGACGCCGAGCAGGTGCAGCAGGTGCCTTGGTATCCACGCGCTTTCGAGGCTCTGGAGCGGCCTTTCGTGTCAAAGCACCTCGTATCGGACCGGTCTTCGTTCGTGCACCGAGGGAAAGGGATTCAGGCAGGATCAACGCCGCCACGGCCACTCCGTGATGGTCTTGACCCGCTGTCACCTCATCAACGGCGACATCAAACTCAATCACTTCGAGGTCCCGACTTGCCAAGCGACGTTGGAGGTTACGTCGAAGAAGCAAGACCGTTTCCTCATAATCCCGGTCCGTCGTGATGGTGGCGACAATGGCACATTCATCACCCTCAGGCGTGACACACGTCGCCCATGCCACACCTGCAGATGCGGAGGAACCGCTCCAGGCGTAGGCTGTTGCGAGGTGGCATTCAACCAGTGAACCCATGGGCAAAGGACGGGGAGGCGTGGCTCCAAATCCAAGAGGAAGCATCGCACCTTGGGCTTGAATCAAGCGCACGTCGCCCAACCCAAGCTCCACCAACCCTTGGTCAAAGGCATCTTCTGCATTTTCACCCCAAGGAGCAACAGCGGTCATAAGCCAGCCTGGACATGATGGGGCATTGGATGATTGCATGGTCGTCTCTGTGTCGCAACGGGTTCATGAACAACTTGGTGCTAGGCGTTGACATGGCACAAGCCACGAGAGGTCTTCTTTTCACGGCCTTTGCTGGTGTTTTGTGCATCGCCATGGTCGCAGGTATCAATTCCGGTGAGTACATGCTCACATTAGCCACTGGAGCCATGATGGCGACGGTTATCGGCGTCGGATTCATGACACAAGCAGGGACAGTGGAACAAAACAAAGGAACCGCTCTTGGTGTTCAAAAATCGTCGCTCGGCTCCAGTCAGCCCGTTGAATCCAACGATTCCCTTCCGGACCCGATGGCCCAAGATTTTGAAATGCCGTTGTGATTAGAACAATCGAACGGTCTCGAGGTTGCTCGGTGCGAACGTCAAACAATTGTAGCGCTCTCTTAGCGTCAAACCAAGTTCGTTGCATTTCTGATAATCGCCATGGTGACAGATGATGTTTTTCGGCGGGGGATTGATGCGGTCGACGAAATCGAGGAGTTGGCGACGATCCGAGTGGCCGGAGAAGCCGTCAATGGTCACCATTTCACATCCAATTTTCACAATCTCAGTCTTTCCATTGATCAGCATGGGGACTTCACCGAAGCCCTTCTGAAGTCGTCGTCCGAGCGTGCCTTCAGCCTGATAGCCAACGAAACAAAGGGAATTGCGTTCTTCATGCGCCCAGTTTTTGAAATACTCCATGACAGGGCCGCCGTTGAGCATACCCGAGGTTGCCAACACAATGCAAGGCGAGGTATCCATGACAATGCTTTCTCGCAGTTCTCGTCCTTTGACAGGTCGGAACCATTCGCTGGTAAACGGATTTTCGCCATCGTCCTTCAAGAGTGATTTGCTGAGGGCTTTGGTCAGGTAGTTGGGGTGAGAAGCGTGAATGGCCGTCGCCTCCTGAATCATCCCGTCAAGCCAAACTGGAACGGGTTTGACCGTACCGGAACGGAAGAGTTCGTCGATGGCGATCATCACCTCTTGGCTTCGTCCTACAGCAAACACGGGACAAATCATCTTCCCACCTCGTGTCAGCGTTCGAGAAACGATGTCTTGCAATTCTTGATTGGCCTCTTGCCGAGAAGGCTGATAGTCGCCCGAAGCACCGTAAGTGGATTCAATCACCAAGGTTTCAACACGGGGGAAACGGGTGTTGGCCGCGTCAAACAGCCAGGATTTCTCGTATTTCTGGTCGCCACTGAAGACGATGTTGTGTTTTCCATCTGCGATGTTGAGGTGGACCGCAGATGAACCGAGGATATGGCCTGCGTTTGAGAAGGTCAACTTGACATCGGGAGCGATATCGGTGGTTGAATCCCAGTCAACATCCACAACGTGTTTCATGCACATTCGAATGTCTTCCATATCGTAAGGCGTTCGCTTTCCTTCTGCTCCACCAACTTTGAGGTAGTCCGTTTGAAGCAAAAGCATCAGGTCTCGAGTAGGCGGTGTGCAGTACACCGGCCCTCGGTATCCATATTTGAACAAAACAGGAAGCATCCCCGCATGGTCCAGGTGAGAGTGCGTCAGCACAACGGCGTCAAGCTTGTCCAAAGGCAGGGCTTCGGGCGCATTGAAGAAGGGCATGGGGTCGGTGTCCGAGGCGATGTTTACGCCCACATCGATCATGATTCGCGATTCGTTGGTGGTCACGTAATGGCAAGCGCGGCCGACTTCACGATAGGAGCCAAGAGCGGTGACACGAGCCCAAGTACCACCCGGCCTGGTGGGACGGTGAATGTTCAACCCGAAATCCTTCAACAGTTTTCTTCGCTCATCTCCATGTGCTTGCCGGTACATGCGGATGTCGTGAACCGTCTTCGAAAAGAGCGGTGGTGTACGTTCTACCTTGACCGCCCATCCCGTCTTGTCTCGGATAGCGTTGCTGTTTTCGCCGCGTCGTCCGATGGCGGTGCCCGGTTGCTTGCACTGGATGGTGACCTCTCGATAGCAAGCATCGAAGTACATCTCCGTGATGTCGGCATCCTCAGGGATGATATCACGAATCACATCACGTGCTTCGTCCATGTCCATCATGGCCTCAATGGGCGTCCGGAGGACAATCTTTCGCTTGATGCGGCGAGCGATTTTCCCAATCAATCCATCTTGGCCCGTAAAGGGTTTCATGTCTTTCGTGATGATGGCGATGTTACCCGCTTCGAGGTCGATTTCATACTCGATACTTCGAGGGATGATTTTTGCGATCTCGTCTTTTAGTTCTCTGTAGGTCATTTGCATGATGTTCACCTATTGCTCCCGCAGTCGATGTAGACCACAGCACACCCTTGGGTGCAGAGCGGCAAGGCCGCGGGAATGGGAACCTCACTTCAGAAGTTTGGCGATTTCGTCTTGAGAGACTTGTTGGTAGCCAGAACTTGGCGTGATAACGGCCAAATCCATGCCGTTTCCGGAGGCCGCATCACGCTGTCCTGATGCATGGAGGGCTCTTGCAGCCAGTTTTAAGGCCTCCGCTTGGGTCATGTTTTCCTTGAAGCCGTCTTCGAGGACACCGTACATGTACGGAGAGCCGGAGCCTGTGGCACAATAGACATCGGGGATGGAACCGCCGGCAGAGTCGATGGAATACACATGGCCACCTTCGTCGTCAACACCGACGATCAAGAGTTGAACCCAGTGAGGGCGACCCGAGAGAATGTTGGCCGTGAGGGTAGCGGCGCCTTTGACCGTCATGGATTGTTGGCGACGGAGTTCGAAAAGAGCCACCTCAGCGGTAAGGGTTCGAGAAAGCGATTGCGCATGGCCGACAAGGCCAGCCGTGGTCAAGGCGAGGTTGTTGCCGATTTTGAACAACTTCTGGACGCTCTTGTTGGCAATGAAGTGCCCCATGGTGGCACGGTGGTCCGCACCAACAACGACGCCGCCCTTGAACGTGATTCCCACCGTGCTTGTGCCGGTCTTCATAACAGTCTGCTGTTCTGACATGGTCTCCTCTCCAACCCGACACTTCTTGAACCTTGGGCATTGGAGGCTTGGCGTGATGTGATTCAAGATGTGGCTTGAACTGGAGGCTTGAACAATCGCCTTCCCACCATCACCAAGAACGGAGTGTTGAAGAGGTCTCGCAGTCCCTCCGGACTCATGCGGCGAAGACGACGAAAGGTCAAGGATGAGGCCCAATCTTCCCTTGATGCCTTCAGTCAGCCGACTCCCCAGGAGTCAGCACCCGCCGAGCCCCATGTTCCGGCCATGCCTGATTTGGACTTGCTTGAGGCAGCCGAGGCCAAACTCGAACAAGCAGATGCACCCGCCACTCCCGCAGCCAGCTCAGGGCCTTCTGGGCCCCGTAGTTTTAGCATGCCAAGTTCACAGCAAACACCCGCCGAGCGAATGCCGCGGGGAGAAGTGACCTACCACAACCTTACCCAACTTTACCCACATGCTCCCGTTCCCCTCTATGAGGGCGAAATGGTGCTTCACAATTCCACGCTATTGGATCTGACCGGTTGTGGTGCGTTGATGGATTGGGTGGCTGACGGGCACGGGTGTATTGTTGAGATGAAACGCATGATGAAGCGGAAAACCGAGTTCAATCAAGCGATTAGCATGCTCAGCCAATTCGTCGAAGGTGATGTCCAAGGTCAAATCATCCGAATCACCGATACCCGCCTTTTGCTCCTTCCCCAAGGTTGCCGGGGCATCAAAGGTACGGAAATGGAGAGCTTTGCAGTCTCCCCTGACGATTTGACGGACGTGTACTGATGGACGAACAGCCCATTGACTTGCCCTGTCCAATCTGCGCCTCCACCGGCAATGTCAACATGATTGCTCATGTGGATGAAATTCCTTATTTTGGAGAACACACTCAAGTCACCATTCTTTGCCACGATTGTGGCTGGCGACAAACCGACTTCATCCCCGCCGAAGGAAAGAAGGCAGGCGGTTGGTCCTTGGTCATCGACGACGAAGAAAAGATGCGAGCAAGGGTGATTCGTTCCTCTTCTTGCACCGTGTCCATACCTGAACTTGACTTGGAAGTCAAACCTGGAAGCAACGCCACCGGTTATGTCTCAAACGTTGAGGGAGTTCTGCATCGATTTCAAGAGATCATCAACATGGTTGAGCGAGACCTCTCCTCGCAGTTCCTCAGCGCAGAAGGTGCTGAACGAGAGACGTTGATGGAACAATTGGGAACCCTCCAAAACATGACGTTGAATCTGGCCAATTTGGGCGCCCCTGATGCAGACAAAATCACCCTGGTGCTGCTTGACCCGCACGGGCATTCCATGATTCTCCACCCCGATGCGGAGGAGCGTGAACTCACAGAAGAGGAATTGAGAACGCTTCCGGTTGGACCCGACCCCGCCGTGTTTTCAACCGATGAAGCGAACCGTTCAGCGTGAATCTTCAGCGAGGAAGTCGTTGACAAGATGGGCCGTCTGGTCTCGCATTTCGTGCAAATTACTCATCCACTCTGTCGCTCGTTCCACACAAAGTTGTTTCATTTCACCAGCAAGGAGTTTACCGGCCCGGAAGGAAGCGTTGATTTCAGCGAGGTAGTTATCGTCTTCTTCAAAGAAATACATCATGTATTGGTAGGCCACGTCAATGTCGGGATTCCCGCCGAATCTGCGATGCTCTTCAACGGTTGGCTGACCGCCAGAAAAGGCCCGTTTTATTTTCTTCTCCACAGCGGCGAGATCGTCTCTGAGGAACAGGGTGGTTTTTGGCTGGCTGCTGCTCATTTTGTCGCCGGTCATGCCCACTGCAAAGTGGTGGTAAGTGGAGGCAGGTGCCATGAGGCCGAGTCCACCCAAACGACGTTCCAAACTCAGCAGAGCGTGGCGAATTCCATGCTTGTCTCGCTGCGTTGCCGATGGCACATGGACATGACCTTGCTTTGGACTCGACATGATGTCAGAAAAGCCCAGGTCAGTCAAGGCTTCGACCACGGCATCAAACACTGCGGCAACCTTGGCTTTGTCAACACGCCCGTTGGGCAATTGACCGAACACCGCAGCGTTTTCATCGTGGACGGAAAGGCTCACCAGAAGCCCTCGCGAGGAGGCATCCCGAAGGTTGAACCAGTTGGTTTTCGCTGCCAAACCACGGGTAAGTCGCAGATGAGGATCTTGGTCAACCCCGACCGGAACGACAACAGGACGAAGTCCACCAAATTCATCCAATTGCGGATGTAAGATGTCGCCGACTTGCACCAAGGGGGCTTGAACATGAGCCAAATTGGTTTCTCCACTGAACCCGTAAATCGATTCAAACTCGTTGAGGTTTGTTCGTTTCCCTAACTGGAAACCCAGACGTTGGACCACGGGCCGAGTGGATTGGAAGTAGACATTGGTTTGGTCAGGATCGAGTCCGAGCGCAGCATAATGGGCGATGTATTCCTCAAGAGCAACCCGACGTCCCTTCTCAAGGGAAACACCACGTGTTGCTTGGCTTTCCAAATCTGCAACTGCAATGGTCACGTCACCACCATGTTGCTGAAACCACTTGACTTGTTCCACGACCATTGAATGTCCAAGGTGCATTTGTCCACTTGGCATCAATCCAGTCAATACACCAAAAGCCTCGCCTGTTCGCTGGGCTTCGAGAATTTGATCCACATCTCGGTGTGCAAAAACAATGCCTCGACGATGGAGTTTGGAAGGCGAGTCCAACGAGACACCTTCCATTGAGCTTAGACCGAACTGTTCGATGATTCGGTCATAGTCGGTGGACTGTGCACTCCCCCAAGGGTCAATGATGAGGTCGTCGTTGGCCATGTTGCATCCCCTTGGTCAACTTCACGCTTCCTCATCAGCATCAAGGCTTCGCTTGTTGATGGGCGGTTGGTGCTTGTTATGAAGGGTCTCTTTACCAGCCAGTTGCGACCATGGACCGAGGCCCTCACGCCCCAGTACAGCGAGCATGAGGAAAGTGGAAAGAACACCCACGCCGACCACAGCATACGGAATCCAAGCATCTTGGCCGTCAGCAGGCCGAGGCTGAACCAACCAGGTGAAGCGAACATCGGATTCATCGACAAACCGTTTTGACCACTTGAAGAGGTCCGTTGTCTCGTGGCCTGCAACGGTCACGGCCGAAGAATGATTGTTGAAAAATTCCGCTTGGTCCAAGATGTCATGGCGAACGTTGGATTCGTTCAAAGCCACCTTGACCAAATGGGCGTTGACCACCGAGAGGACCAAGGTGCCATCGGATTGTTGCCACCAACCTTCCATTGTGTTTTTCTCCCCCTCTATAGAAGGCAATTCATGGCCTGAATCCGCCGAAGAGACAGAACGTACATCGGCTCCACCAACATCAATGATCCACGTGAGAGGAATGTTCCACGCTAACCCGTCGGAAACGGAAATACAAGATTCGGTTTCAAGTGCCTCAAAGTACAGGACGGAGCCCTCTTCTGTCTCGTTCATGACGTGTGAGTGCTCGTAACATCGCTTGCTGGACCATGAGGACCATGCCTCACCCCATGTCGTCAACCAGATACCCGGCGTCTCATCGAGGTAGGCCAGCACATCCCGGTCATGGCGGACCGTTGCATCGTTGACCCGTCCGATCCAGTACATGTTGACCAGTCCACCAGCCTCGACCTCGCTTTGGAGGGCGTCCAATGAAGCGATGCCCTTTTCCAAACTTCCGCCACGACGGCCTAGGTTGTACCAGTCCCACAGGTCAACCGGTGCATCGGATGCATGGTGCCATGCGGATTCGTCGAGAGCCGTCTCATCACCATGGACCGTGAAACCTTGGCTCGCTATTTTCCCGTGGTCGGCCATGGTCAAGGTTGAGGGTGCATAGGAAGAAAGTGGAGAGACACCCCATTGACTCGCATTGATTCTTTCCTCAATGTAGGATTTGCATGCTTGGGCAACGGCCCCAGGGTCGTTTTGCCACGATAACCCCGGTATACCGTAGCAGCCAAATTCATCGCCTGCTTCCAACCGTTCTTGCCCGAGGGACGTTCTGAGCCATCCATCTTCCTCCCATGCGGATTGAGCCAGAGCCATCGGATGGAAGACCACGACAAGGATGAGAAAGACAAGAAACCCTGGCAAGAAGAGGCGGGGGCGGGTTCCCATGGCCCACGCTCCCTTCAATGCCCTTTCACGGTTGTCCTTGAGCCGTCTTGACGAGAGTACAAATCAAAGCTTGGACGCGTGTGATGGAGCAAGCATGAAAACGAAAGACGGCTCCACTGCCATTGTGAGCGACCTTCGGGACTTAGAGAACGCATGGTTGGCCCTTCAACCGCACTGGATGATTCAGCCGAGCCCAGAACCGCTTCCAAGCACCCCCGTTTACACCGCCCTTCGCATGTTCCTTTCGCCAATCCTTCGTCCGCTGTTACGATGGCGAATACGCGGTGCGGAGCATATCCCTCGCCAAGGCGCCACCATTCTGGCCGCCAATCATCTGTCGCACATCGACCCGATTGCCGTCATCGCTGCTGCAAGGCGCACGACACACTACCTTGCGAAAGACGGCCATTTCAGCAATCCACTGACAAGTTTCCTCATGCGAGCGACCGGGCAAATTGAGACCCACCGCGAGGCGGGAGGCAGCGATGCCTTGGCGAGTGCTGCGACCATCTTGGACCGTGGGTGCGCCCTTGGCATCTTTCCTGAAGGGACCCGTTCTAAACGTACCGAACCGCCCTTCTTGCTCCCTGGAAAAACAGGTGTGGCTCGTTTAGCGGCTGCCTATCCACATGCAGTGGTTGTCCCGCTGGCCTTGGTGGGAACCCGTGAGGTCATGCAACCGCAGCATCACAAATTTCCACGATTGTGGCGTAGAATCGACGTGAATGCAGCCCGAGGCGTCACCTGGCTCGAATGGTTGTCATCGGAACAAGGGGGAAATCAATCGCCCTCGTCGTTGCTGGCGCTTTCGGAATCCGAGGAGCACGAAGTCCGAGCAGAACTGTCCCGTTTGTACCGTCAATTTACTGACCAATTGATGGGAACGCTCGCTGCATCAGGTGCCCCTTGATTCTTCTTATACACTCATATGACAAGGATACCGTGGCCGTGTATCCTACGCCGTTTGGCGTTCTGAACGAAACGGGGGAACTTCATGCCCCGGAGGAGAAGATCGAGGCGGAACTGCGGGGGCTGGCGCTCCTTGCATCCATCATGAGCGAAGCCAGCGAGTGGAAAGAGATAACCTGTCCCGATTCCAGAAATACCCTCCTGGTGACCACCACCGACGGCTATGAACTCCGTATTGATGTGATTCGCACCGTTGAATCCTTCCTCGTGAGAGGTGACGAACATCTTGAAGTCTTCATTCTGGGCGGTCGAAATCGAAGCGTTGGTACGGTGCAACGAGTCTGTATCCACTACGATTTGAGCCACCCCGGGTGCGCCATCGCCGATGCGCTTGTTTCCTTGGTTCTCCTTGGCGAATCACAGTGGCCAGAACAAGCAACCCCACATACCCTCCGTGAATTTTCTTGGGCAGCGAAACGGCTAGCTATTTCACGTCGATTCAAACTTGGCATCATCGAGTTGACCCCGGAGGACATGAGTGAAATTCGCGACATACGGGAGGCATTGGAGTGGGGAATCGCTCATGCGGCCATTGACATGTTGTGTGGGTTCGCTCGAAGGTGCTACACCTGCAAGGGGATGGAGATTGAAGATGTTCGACTCCATACCCAAGCCCTGTTCAATGAAATCGACAGAAAGGACATCCAGAACTACGCTGCCAATCCAAGCTCGCCGAGCGACCTCTTGTTTCTCCCAGCGTTTGCACGGGCCAATTGAAGAAGGCCTAAGTGCTTCCTTGACCGCCTTCGGACGGGTGGAAGTGTGGACGCTTACTTGGACTTGATGCGACACATCTTGAAGGAAGGGGCCGACAAAGGCGACCGAACGGGCACGGGAACCAAATCCGTCTTTGGCTACCAAATGCGATTTGACCTGGCCGAAGGCTTTCCCATGGTCACCACAAAGAAACTGCACCTTCCATCCATTGTTCACGAGTTATTGTGGTTCCTCAAAGGCGATACAAACGTTCAGTATTTGCAAGAAAACGGCGTACGGATTTGGAACGAATGGGCTGACGAAAACGGCGACCTCGGCCCTGTTTATGGCAAGCAGTGGCGAAAATGGGAGAGCAAGGACGGGCGCATCATCGACCAAGTCCAACAAGCCATTGACACCATCAAGACAAACCCCAACAGTCGTCGAATCATCGTATCGGCCTGGAACGTGGGTGAGCTTGATGAAATGGCGCTCATGCCATGCCATGCTTTTTTCCAATTCCATGTCGCCAACGGACGGTTGAATTGCCAACTGTATCAGCGGAGCGCCGATGTATTTCTCGGCGTACCGTTCAACATTGCATCCTATGCTCTGCTCACGCACATGATGGCGCAGGTGTGCGACTTAGAACCCGGCGTCTTTGTCCACACCCTCGGTGATGCACATCTCTACAACAACCATTTGGAGCAAGCAAGACTCCAAATCACTCGAGAACCGATGGCGCTGCCAACCCTCAAATTGAACCCCGACATCACCGATATTGACGGCTTCACTTACGATGATATTGAGGTGGTTGGCTACGAACACCACCCCCACATCAAAGCACCCATTTCCATCTGAGGCTTTACCCATGCTGTCCATGATCTTCGCTTGCGATGAACACGGAGCGATTGGAAAAGAAGGCGATTTACCTTGGCGGCAATCCACTGACCTTCAGCACTTCAAGCGAGTGACACTGGGTAAAACCGTTGTTATGGGACGAAAAACATGGGAAAGTCTCGGCCGCCCTCTACCGCAACGACGCAACATTGTCATGACTCGAAAAGGTCTCGGCGATGAGATTGAGACCATGGACTTCGAACAGGTGATGGCTCTTTCCGATTCAGAGGAAGTGATGATCATCGGGGGTGGCGAAATTTACGCCTTGTTTCTCGAACACGCAAAGGAAGTCCACCGAACCATCATCCATACCGTTGTTGAAGACGCCGACACTTTTGCCCCAGAGATCGAGTCCGTGGGTTTCTACTTGATGACCGAACGAACGGTGCCTGCAGGTCAACGAGATGACCATCCAATGACTTTCCAACACTGGATTGTGTGAACGAAACTCACTCCGGGCGATATTCAGTCACACGGACGCCGAGCCGCCCTTGCAAAGCCTCCCGTTGCATGATTCGGGCGTATTTTTTCTCAAAGGCGGCTTTCAAATCGAGTTCCATGGCGAGGCTGTGACCCATCAGCAGGATCAACACATCCGCCATTTCCTCAGCGCATTCCTCGAGAGGTTTGCCCTTGGTGACGGCGGCAGCCAGTTCTCCCAATTCCTCAATGGTGAGAGCAAGACGGTAGCCCATGTCGTGTCCGTTTTGGCCAGCGAAGTCATGCTTGGCGTGAAACGCTGCGACTTTTTTCATCATCACGTCCCATTCTGTCTCTGGCTCGTGATTCATCCATTGCTCAACCGAACGACCGTTCATGAGGGCAAATGTCACCCGCCCGTCCATCATGTTTGTGTCATTCAAGCATGCCAAGAATGCAAGCCCACACAGGGTCCAGACGATCGTTGGCTTGAGCGGATACATCCAGATGGTTCAGCGCTTTTGCACCGTCCTCCGGGTCGCGCCCAGCCGCCCAATTTGAAGAGATACAAACGGCGGCGTATGGCAGGTCCAACTCCGCCGCTAACTTCGCTTCTCGAGGCATGGTCATGCCAACCATGTCACCGCCCAAGGTTTCGATGGCGTTCACTTCAGCAACGGTCTCAAATTGTGGGCCTTGGGTCAACCAATAGGTGTAGTGCATCAATTCGCCCCCACCATAATTCTGGCTCGTCCTCAGGATGGCTTCGAGTTTGGCGTTCATGGCTTCATCAAACGGCACGGTCACCGAAGTAAACACGGCCTCATCGTCGTGAAAGGTCATCTCTACGCCGGTGAAGTCCACATACTGCTCAGCCAAGGCCACCTTGCCCGGAGGAAAAGTCGCAGCAATGGCGCCAACAGAGCAAACAGAAACAACGGCGTCAACGTTCGCATCGTGAATCGCCATCATGTTGGCACGGTGATTGATCTTGTGAGGAGGGCATCCGTGCCCCGAAGCGTTGTGGTGGCGCTGAAGGAAAATCAGTTCACATTGGCGCCCATCCACCTCAAGCGTGAAACTTCGAAGCGGCACTGGCCCGTAGGGGGTTTCGACATCAACATCGTCTTGACGTACAAGGGTGGCCCGAACACCGTCAAGACGCTTGGCGAGGTCCATGTTGACGAGCCCCGTTCCTCCAATCACACCCAGTCGCATGGTTACCGGACCCGGTGATGACATGTCAAGTCTACGGCGATTCAGAATCTTCTGGGTTGAAATCCAATTCATTGATTGCACGGGCAGCTGCGACAACATCGCCATCTTCCCACCAGTCAACGGCGACGAAGGTGGGCCGTTTTCCATGCATCTGCCAGCACTCTACAGCCCGCTCAACCAAAAATTCAGGGTCGTTGGTCTCGTCAGCATTGTTCGGACTCGACAGACCCAAGGGGCCGCTGAGCCAATTGTTCATGTGGAACACCACTTGAGATTCATCACCGCGGTGTGGATTGCAGTCCATTTCTTCCTTGCTTTCTTCAGCGTAGGCCGTTGTCCAACTATGGGTGAGGAAATCATGGAACCATGGAAACGCTTCATCGGAGGATTGTTCCCAAAAAACAACCATCCGCTCCCCGTTCTGAATCATCTCTCGAAGGGTTGGCCAAGGTTCGTCCATGCCGTGAACGAAGACATGCTCCATGAGGCCAGAGTCGTTCAAAACCTCATGAAGATGGGCGGGTTCAACGTAATTCTCAATCAGAAGCGTCACCACATCGTAGGGTGCGCTCATCATGTGATTCTGCAACGCTGTGAGCCACGCTCGTGCGTCCACGTTTCCATAGCTGCAGGGGTTGATGGCTCCCCCGCTGTTTCCATGGCAGAAACGAACACCATCGGCATTCGGATTGGAAGGATCGGCATAATGCGTATCGAGCATGAACGCCCTCATGCCTGCATCCCACTGAGCGTCAAGACCGGTACGGTGGTTGCTTGCGGGGTAGAAAATCCCATCCTCGTGGGTTGCAAAAGCATTGTGCGTTTCGGGAAAGGTCACGTTGTCGTAGGTGCGAGAACACAATTGGTCCCATCCGTTGCAGACCATTCCATCATCAAGAACCTCTTCAGGAGCCAATTCCACACCATCGGTGGAGACAGAGGTGCATCCCGGCATGGCCAGAGGGACCACCAACAGGAGGGCAACCAAGAGCCGCTGCATGGATAACGCTACAGGTCAATGCCCATCAAATCGATGGTGCAGACGGCTTCACTCGTTGAGTCGGGCGATGAGGTCGGCCTTCTTGCCAGAAACAGGTTTACCGGCCGCCTTCAGCAACTCCTTGAGTTCCGCCACCGTCATGGAAGCGTAATCAGGAGTTGATGCGTCTTCAGCGGCTGCTGGTGCCTCTTCGGCGGGTTCAGCGGCTGCTTCCTCGGCAGGGGCTTCTTCAGCGACTTCGGGCTGGTCATCCTCTTCTTCGTCTTCGTCAACCGATTCGCCAGCTTCTTCAGCCATGGCGGCGGCGAGAGCGGCGGCTTTCTTGGCCTTGACTTCCGCTGCTTGGCGTTCTTCTTGAGCGTGAACTTCGTCAAGCGTCATACCGTCGGAAGCCACCACACCCTCCTGGAGCAACTGGCTCTTTCGGATAGCCACGGAGCGAACGGGGTAGATGGATTTCACAGCCTTTTCGATCTCTTCTTCGAGTTTGCCATCAAGCAACGCATTCTGCACACCTGCGTAGGTGTTCTTTGCTGCGAAAGCGATGATGATTTCTCGAGTTCGGGTTCGCATGTCTTGCTTGACCGAGGTCTGCACACGTTGTTGTGTGATGATGAGCGGCTTCATTCGGACGAGGTAACCGTCGGTGGTGACCACGTCAACCACATCGTCAACTTTTCCACGGTAGCGGCGGATTTGCCGGCGGGTGTGGTCGGTTTGGTGGTGGTGTCCAATGAAGGTGGTCAAAGCGTCTTGACCAACGCATTCCGTCACACGGAATCGCATGACGACATGCATCTTGGAGAAGTTTCCGTCAAATTCCTGTTGTGTCATTTCGTAGACACGGCCGATGATGTGTTCATCAGACTCACCGATGGTTTCGCCAATTCGCTTGAAATCCCATGGATGACGAGGGGCTCGGATGGTGTACCATCGCTTCGTCTTCCACTTGTCACGTTGTTTACGCGCTGCTGCGCGTGCCTTTGCACTGATTTTCTTTGCCATGTCGATCCACTCGGTGTGTCTTGCGGGGGCTACCCCACTTGCAGGCTTCCGACAGACCTCCCCTATTTGAAGGAGCCTCATGACCAAATGAGGACGGAGGACAGCGATTCGGCAACCTCTTGAGCCATGCCTTCCACGCAGAACCCGTGGGACTTCATCACATCACTTGGAGAGCAACAGGGAGTGCTGTCTGCGACGTCGACGCACTGGTTGATGCCCTGGCTTGGCTGATCGGGGACAAGGAAGCGGTGAAGTCAGACAGAAGTTCATCCTATCACGGCCCCGAATTAACCCTCATCTCGGCAACCACCGCCAACAAACGCAAAGCCATGCGTTCCTTTGCACAACTCGGCGAAGCGAACATTCAGGCACTCATCGACAGCGCTGACAAGAGAATGGACGAACAAAACGTCTTGCATTTTCGTCTCTCGCTTGATGAACTGATTGGAGGAAACGTTGTCTTGACCTCTGATTTTGGAACAGCCACCGTGAAAGGGCAGGCCAAATTTGAGATTTATTCAGGACAACCATCGGAAGAACAACGCTTGGCCACCTTCACCACCGCTCTCGACCTCGCCAAGGAGAACGGTGCGGCATGACGTTGGTTCGTTGGCTGTCGGCAAGCGCGTGCATGTTCATGCTCCTGCTGACACCAATGTCCTTTGTTCACGCTGCGTCAAACGATGTTGAATCGTCCACGACCCCAACCTGCAACGCTGACCGAGAAAACTGGACGATGGGTCTCGTGTATTGCAACGGTCAAGCCTCACAAGGCTACACGCTGTTTTCCCCGATTCCCTCAAACACAACCTATCTCATTGACCACGAAGGGAGAGAGATTCACAACTGGAGTTCACCAGGAGAACATCGCCCCGCTCTTTCGGCCTATCTCCTTCCCGACGGCGACCTGTTGAGGACGGCCAACATCGCAGACACAGCCGTGGGCAATTTTTCAGGTGGAGGCATTGGAGGAAAAGTCGAACGAATTGCCTGGGATGGAACCTTGGAATGGTCGTGGGAATACGCCTCTAACCTCCACATCTCACACCACGACATCGAGCCAATGCCCAATGGAAACCTGCTGATGATCGCTTGGGAGGACCGAACCGAAGAAGAAGCCCTCCAAGCAGGAAGAAATCCTGCCATCGCGAGTGATGCTCCCGGAGGACAAAGCAACGTTTGGCCTGACCACATCATCGAAGTCAAGCCTGTCGGTTCCGATGATGCTGAGATCGTCTGGAAATGGCATGCATGGGACCATTTGATTCAGGATTACGACGAGACCAAAGACAATTATGGCGTTGTGGCCGAACATCCAGAACTCATCAACATCAACTACGTTGGAGGCACAGGGAATCAGGCAGGCCGAGCTGATTGGATGCACTGCAATGGAATTGATTACAACAGCGTCCTTGACCAAATCGCCCTTTCATGCAAAAGCATGAACGAGATATACATCATTGACCACAGCACAACGACCGAAGAAGCAGCAGGCCACACCGGCGGAAACGCAGGAAAGGGCGGCGATATTCTCTACCGATGGGGAAACCCCCAAGTGTACCATCAAGGCCTGTCCAGCGATCAGCAACTCTTTGGACAGCATGACGTGCAATGGATTGAACCAGGCCATCCTGATGAAGGCGGCCTGATCGTGTTCAACAACGGAAACGGGAGGTATCCGTCGTATTCCTCGGTTGAGGTCCTTCACCCTATCTCCAACAACGGCACCTACGTGCTTGAGGCAAACGGCACGTTTGGACCCTCTTCACCGTCGTGGTCATGGGACCAGGGAGAAGCAATGTATTCCAATGCGATTTCGGGTGCACAAGCCCTGCCCAACGGAAACATCTTGGTGACTCACGGCACAAAGGGCACGCTGTACGAAGTCAACCAAGGGGGTGAAGTGGTTTGGCAATACATCGGCCCGATTGGACACGAAGGACCCTACGTGCAGGGCGAGACACTCCCCGAGGGGAATCGAGCAGGTACAACGGCCAATGCTATTTTCAAAGCGACCCACTACCCAACCAACCATCCGGCATTCATCAACCGCACCTTGGTGGGCACGGACTATCTCGAGCAATGGAACGACGCATGTCCGCAACAAGATGCATGGGGTTGGGACCAGGACGGAGACGGTTGCATCGATGACAGTGACAACGACGGTGTCCTTGACCCCTACGACCAGTGTGCGGGAGGAGACGATGCAATGGACGCTGACCAGGACGGTGTCATCGATGCTTGCGATGAACTGGTCGACAACGACGGCGACGGCGTGGCCAACGAAAACGACTTGTGTGAGGGCCACGATGATGGCGTTGACCAAGACAACGACGGCCTTCCAGAACCCTGTGATGCACTGGTTGACAGCGATAACGACACGGTGTCCGATTCGATCGATCTCTGCCAGGGCCACGATGACTTGTTGGATGACGATAACGACGGCGTACCGGACGGCTGTGACCCCCTCTTGGACGCTGACGGAGATGGCGTTGGAGATGCAGAGGATCGATGTCCAGACGGCAACGACAACGAGGATGCTGACGGTGATGGCTTACCGGATGCCTGCGATGAATCACCGACACCCGAAACGGAAACCAACGCAACCAATGAAAACGAGGCTGGCGAAGAGACGGATTCTCTCCCCGAAACCACGGAGAACCGAGCGTCTCTTTTGGCTGAACATCCCGTCGAGGCCTTCTTGTCGGGTTTGTTGTTGACCGCGTTGGTTTTGATGGCTTATTTGCGACAGACCAAAACATAGAATTTCGTGCCCCCGAAACCTATTTTCACTGATGACAAGCAGTTAAGTAGACCATCCGTCAAGGACAAATCGAGGAATTAACATGCCCCACGTCGTTACATCTGGATGCGTTGACCACAAGTATCAGGAATGCGTTGCCGTTTGCCCGGTTGAAGCCTTCCGCGAAGCTGAAACTTACCTTGTCATCGACCCAGATGAATGCATTGACTGTGGCGCCTGCATTCCAGAATGTCCGGTTGACGCTATCTTTGCCGATACGGATGTTCCAGATGAAGAGGAAGCCTGGATTGACCGCAACGCCGAGGAATCCGTGGATGCTGAAATCGCTGAAGGCGACTCTCCTGTTCTCGCTGACTGAACCAAAGCGCATACGGCCAAGAACCAACCGTCTTAAGGGAGGGCGGTTAGGGCGGGGTGATGACCATGAAAACGGACTTCTCACAACTCCGAAAGGGAAGCGACCTCCTCAAGCGTGGCTTTGCACGAATGCAGCAAGGCGGCGTCATCATGGATGTCGTCAATCCCGAGCAGGCCGCCGTGGCGGAAGATGCAGGAGCTGTCGCCGTCATGGCGCTCGAGCGAGTGCCCGCCGACATCCGCAAAGCGGGTGGCGTAGCTAGGATGAGTCATCCCGAAATGATCCAGGGCATTTTGGATTGCACGTCCATCCCCGTGATGGCCAAATCCAGAATCGGACACGACGGCGAGGCCAGAATTCTCGAAGCCATGGGCGTTGACATGGTGGATGAAAGCGAAGTTCTTACTCCGGCAGACCCCTACTTTCACATCAACAAGCACGACTACAGTATACCCTTTGTTTGCGGTGCCACGGGCCTCGGCGAAGCCGTCCGACGCATTTGGGAAGGGGCGGCCATGATTCGCACCAAAGGTGAAGCGGGTACGGGCAACGTCGTAGCAGCCGTAACTCACGCTCGCCTCATCGACCAAGAGATTCACCAGATTCAATCCCTTGACGATCACGGACTCGACCTCGCCACAGAGAAAATCATGGAACGCTTCCGTGTTCTCTCATCGCACTCCGAACTACCAGGTACCCACCTCATGACGCCATTTGGCCCCATCGACGACGAGATGCACAACGGCGTGCGTTCCGTCTTGGATGACGTCCACCGATTGGGCCGGCTCCCCGTTGTGACCTTTTCAGCAGGTGGTATCGCCACCCCAGCCGATGCTTCTCTTATGATGCAAATGGGCATGGACGGCATTTTCGTAGGCTCAGGCATCTTCAAGTCGAGCGACCCACCAACCATGGCCGACGCCATCGTCATGGCCACCGCCCACTACGATGAACCAAGCAAAGTTGCTGAAGCCATGGCCATGATGGAAGGCATCCCCATGAAGGGGGATGAGTTGGAAACCCTCGAGGTCCGTCTTGACCAGCGAGGCTGGTGAATCAGTTCAGAGGGTCAGTGATACCCTCTTCCCCCAAGGTCCACTTGAGGGTCTTCACAACACCTTGCAAGGCCTTGTGATTTCGGGCGGCTTCCTTCATCCCTTCTTTATCGTCTTCATCCTTGCAAGCATCGTACCACGCTTTCCATTCGTTCATTTTCGTGGTCGCTTGTTCAAGCATATCTTCGATCTCGGACCATGTTCGGTCATAGGTGCGATGGGGTGCGTTGGCCATGCTATCAACGCATCCCGTGAATTAACCCTACATAGCCTCTTGCACGGCAATCAGGGAAAATGCTCAATCTTTTCAGCGGTGTATTTCTCATTCGCTTGGAGGACCACACCGTCGCCGATGACGCAATGTTCGACCACACAATTCGCAGGAACAACCACGCCAACACCCAGGACCGAATGCACCACATGAGAACCGAGTCCAACATGGCAACCTTCCATCAAGAGAGAGGAGACCACCTGTGCGCCCTCGTTGATGACACTTGATGGCCCAATGACCGCTTGATTAACGGTACCTTCGCAGCGCACGCTCTCTGCCATGAGGACACCGTCGTGCTCGGCGTAGTGGGTTGGATAGGAAAATGGAAGTTCATCGTAGCGTGACATCAGGGTGGATTGAGCCTTGATGAGTTCGAACGGTTGACCAACATCAAACCAAACACCGTCGATGGTCTGTGCATACATTGGCCACCCCATCTTGAGGAGATGAGGGAAGAGTTGCTTGCTGAAATCAAATTTCTCGCCAACAGGAATGTGTTCAAACACCTCCGGTTCAAGGATGTACAAGCCCGCGTTGATCACGTTGCTGAAAGCCTCTTCTGGAGCGGGTTTTTCCAAAAAACGTTGAATGAATCCTTCCCGGAGACCTCCGTCAACTTCACCCCCCAAAGTCGACGACAAACCAACAATGCCAAATTCGGATGGATTGTCAACTTCCCACAAAGCCATGGTGACCTTGGCGTCATGACGTCGGTGGGCTTCGAGAAGCGAGGCGATATCAAACGAAGCCACCGCATCACCGGAACCGACAACACAGGTGGTATGAATCTCATCACGCAGAAGACCAACACTGCCAGCCGTCCCCATGGGTGAAGATTCCTGATTGATACGAGCCTTCAGTGAATCCGATGATGTTGACCACGAATCAACATGCGATTGAAGTTGCTCGCCTCGATAGCCGGTCGTGACGACGATCTCTTCGATACCTGCTTCGACCATGGCGTCTTTCACGTAGTCGATAACCGGTCGCCCAAGGACCTCAACCATCGGCTTTGGACGGGTCGCCGTGAGTGGCATCAAACGTGAGCCTTGACCCCCGGCCATGATGATGCCCAGCATTGCAGGACCTCAGCGTCGTCGAATGGAGCCCATGCGTCGCATGTTCTGCTTCTTGGAGGAACCCGAACTTCGCTTCTTTTTGTTGTCACCGTCGTCCTTGCCAACGCCTCCGAAGACAAGTTCCCCGTCGGAGAGCAGAGACTGAACAAGCATGTCGGCGACTTCATCGGACTCTGCCCCCGTCTTCATCTCAGCCTTCACGGACTTGTTGTGGTCGGTGATCCAAGATTCTCGCTCTTTGCGAGCCATGTTCAACTCGTCGCGAGCCTTGTTGACGTCGACCATCATCTGGTCGATTTTCTCGTGAACACCGTTGGCCTTCTCGTGGAATTCAACGGATTCGTTGTGATGGCGGTCACCTTCGGCCTTGAGGAAATTTCGGTGGTCAAGACCCTCTTTGTATTCAGCCCACTTTTCGTCGGCTCGCTTGAGCGCCTCAACGAACAAATTGTGAGCATCGTCGGATTCTGCCTTGAGCGTAGCAATGGCCTCGTCAAGGTTGGAAAGGTCGACGGAAACCATCTCGAATTTCGCCACCTCGGGTTCCAATTCGTCGGCTCGTCGCTTCATACGCTTGATTTGCTCCATGGTTTCCTTTTCCTTCTTCGTGCTCGACGACGTGGTTTGGAATTTCTCCTCAAGATTGTTGATTTGATTCTTGAGGTGAGAGTATTCCGCCGTGGCTGATTTCTTTTCGCCATGTTCGCCTCGTCGCCCCTTCACTTGGGAGAAGAGGTCTCGAAGTTGCTGGTTGATGGCGTCTCGCTTGGCTTTGTGGGCGTTGCGCTCAGCGTGAATGGCATCCAACTCGGCCTTCATGAGGCTGAGCTTTTCTCGATGCTCTTTGTATTGGTCTTGAACAGCATTGCGTTTTTGGGCCATGGCTTTGCCTTGGTCTCGGAGAGAATTACGTGTTTCTCGTAGCCGACGAACCTTGGCCTCCATGTCCCGCAGTTCTGACAACTTGTCAGCATCCGGGCTCTTTTCGGCGTCCTTGGGCATCCCGCGCATGACCTTGTCCACCACCTACACCATTTCAAGGCTGTGGCTGACGAAATTCTTGGCCTTATGAGGTGAATCCACCAAAGAGTTCCAGAAGAAGTAAGATTCCTGCAAAAACCAACCCAAATCCTCCGAAGAGGTAGGCGATGTAGGTGCTGGTGCTTCTCAACCACTGACGGAACTCAGCGCGAACTCGGACGTTGATTTGTCGACCGAGAAGCAACTCGCCGTTGGTTTCTTCCAGGCGCACGGAGACCGTGGCATCTCCCGTCGTGGTGGGAATCAGTGTCTGCCATGAAACCGTACTGTCCTTGAGAAGACCTGACATCTTTCCTAAAACATCGTCGTTTCCTTCTGCAGCGAGTGGGAGAGCTTCAGCAGACCACCAATACTTCTCACCGGGTTCAAGGCGGTAAGTCAACGCCAAATCCTTGGGCTCAAAATTAGGTGTTTGTACACGGAAGACCACGGTTCTGGTTTTGTCTGAGAGGTTGTGAAAGAGGGTGAAGAGGTTGGCTTTGTCGGTTACGACGTTCTCCATGTCCACTTCAAAGATTAAATCCGACATCGCTGGTTTTCGTCCACTCTCAAGATCTTGCTTGAGGCGATCCACCATTCGGAAAAAGGCAGGACAACGCTGGTTGATCAGGCCGAGGAGAACGAGCCATGCCTCGAGGGTGAAGGTCTCATGGGAAAACACATGCTCCATTCCTTTCTTAGTCAGAATCTCAGCCATTTCCATCTCCAATGTTTTTCGGTCAAGACCCGTGGCATGGCGATACAGCGTCATGAGGAATTTCTCGTGGGCAAAATGCCGGTCAATCCCTCGTTTGAAACACCCTTCCAACACCTTCGTGTATTCGTCATATTGCGAGCGAAGAAGCGGGTCCATGTGCGTTTTGATGAGGTCGCTAAACACCATGTTGAGCGTTGAGGGGTGGACCGGGGGGATGTAGGCGGGAAGCAAACCCGTCTGTTCGACCATGTTGAATGGCGTCGAACGAGTTGGCAAGTGCTGGCCAAACGAAAGGAGGAGGAACGAGGCTGAAATCAACAAGAACAGATTGCCGAAAACACTGCCTGCTCCGTACCAAAAGACACCAATGAGCATCATGGCCGCACAAATAGCGAGGACCAATGACTTGGTATGATGGTTCATTGATGTTTGGAGTTGGTACAACAGCCCATCATAGCCGTGCAGAGATTGGACCGAACGATGTTCACTGTTTGAGGCCTCAACGCGCTCGTGGAACGTCGAAAGAGAGATGCTTACCCGATACCTGTGAAAACTCACCGCAAGAATGTACCCGAGCACGACGACAAAGGAAAGACTGGCCGTGAACGTGGCGAAACCCATCCCCAGGTTTGGCTCAATGTTTTCCTGCCAAAAGGTGGGGGAGGATTGGGAGAAGGCCCAGGTTGAGAAATACATCAGGGCTCCAAAGGCCGGCAAGAACATGATGAGGCGGAGACCTGAACTGATGATTTGTCGGTCGATGGCGTGGACAATGGATTCTGAGAGCCTGAAGCCAAACCGCTCACCGGCCGATGATGAATGGTCTTCTTCGCCTTCCTCTTGGGAAGGGACATCTTCTGCCATGCTTCGGGATGAATTACTCTGTTCTAAAGGGTTCACACAATATCGTTCGAGATATCAACAAAAACACCCTTCATCCAGGTTTCCGACAGTTGAGCCGTTTGACCGTTGGCTGAGAACGAATCTTCCCCGGTCCGTACGATTTGGGCCCCGACGCCAAATCCACCCTGTTCCATGGCGGAGGTTTCCTCGACCGGCATGAACATGGCAACAACGGTCGCCGGTCTGTTCTCCTCGAGGTTGAGCAATGAAATCAACGAGGAACGGGTGGACAATCTGGCTGCGATGTCGGGTGTTGGTTCCGGTATTTCTCGCCCACTCGGGTCTTTGGTATCGACCGTGATGAGGCGAGAAAGCGCGACTTCCATGTCATCGTCGATGGCATGCTCAAGTCGGCAGGCCGTTTCGTGATCATTACCCTCGTAGGGCAATATCGAGAGGAGAACTTCGGCCAAGCGGTGCCTTCGCTTCATCTTCTGTCCGTGGCTAAGTCCGACTTCGGTTAGGCGGGCCCCTTTGTAGGGAATGTATTCGAGGTAGCCTCGTGTAGCGAGGCGCTGGACCATTTCCGTCGCAGATGCAGGACTGACGTCAAGTTTCGATGCAAGGTCCCCCGTACGTACGATGCCCCCGGGTTCTGCTTCGTGAAATTCATACATCATCTCGAGATATTCATCCTCAAACTCCTGAAAATGCCCAACCATCAGAAATCCCTCTACGTTGTCTGCTTACCTTCGTGTGCTTTGAATATTTTCGTGCAGGCTGGACACCTGACAGAACCCTCGTACGAGGAAGGAATACGGAGAGTTTGCGCACAATCTGGACATGAAATCTCAATCTTTTCACTGACCGGGGCTTTTGAAACCGGTTGAACTTCGATGTCGAGGTCGTCGTTCTCTTCCTCGGCTGGTTCTTCGGTTCGTTCGGGTTCAACCTTGAATTTATGAGCGCAATCGGGGCACCCTACCGAACCTCCATAGTCAACAGGGACCCGAAGTCTTCGATTGCATTCGGGACAAGAGACTTCTCGCTTTTCTTGTGATGTTGAGAGAGGTTTTGGCGCCGCTTTCTCCTTGGTTGATTTTCCAGAGGGTTTCGTGTCTGATTCATCTTCTTTGCGGGCACGGATACGAAGCACAAGGGCCACGCCAGCACCCAAAGCGAGTCCCCAAAACATTGCCCCTATCGGCCATTCCTCGGAAGATTCAATCACAACCTCGCCCGAAACATAGGTGGTTTCAGCTGAAAGGACGGCGCCATCAACATGCCATAGCGCTTGTATGGCCACGCTACTGCCCTTTGGCCAAACGACCACCACGTCCAATGTTGCGGTCGATGCACCGTTCCAATCAGGAGAAGCGACCTTGGCAAGCCGCGTGCCGTAGGCGTCCATAAGCCAAACCTCGCCTTCCGCCTCTTGGAGAGGTCCAGTCTGTTGGAAGGTCAACCGAACGGTCGTTTCATCACCCTCAATCGGCCGAATGGGGTCGGTCGTGGCAGAAAACTCCATCCAAAATTGGGTGTCATCGCTGGGAAGAGAGGACGTAGCAGCGAGAGGACCCGGTCCAATCAACCAGTCGAGAGGAGCGACTTGGGCGACGAGTTTGTCGGCCTCAAAATCACCAAACAAGAAGGTCAGTTCAAGTCGACCTTGCTGGAGTCGGAGATTATTTTCTTGCAGGAAGACCGTTGAGCCACCCGATTCATATCCCACTTGGAGACGAACGTCTCGCTCTTTGCCCTCGTCAAGGTCAAGATGAAGGGTCAGTGAAAGTTCAGCATCTTCGGTACGGTTTACGTCGACAAACGCGATTTGAACGGATTGTTGTTGCTTGATGACAAAGGAGGTGGAGCCGTTATCAATGCCGTCGAAGACACCGTCGTCGCTCTCAAGTGTCCAAGTCAAGGAGGTTTCACCCGATACAAGAAATTGCAGAGAAGCAGTGATCTCGCCGGCCGCACCTTGGGCCATTTCAACCCACTCACCTTCCGAGGTGGATGTGCTGGTCGACAAGACAAGCCGAACGCGCCCATCGAGTTCTCCGATGTTGCGCAGTAACAGGTTGGCTTCGACGCTGTCCCCTTTGTGCCACGGCCCCCCGCTGTAGGATGGAGTGGTCGCCCCGGCGGATTGGAAGACAGCGGAGGGCATTTCTATGTTCAACTGAAGAGGGGTGGAAGAGGCCTCGCTCACACGACCTTCGGAAGCATCGCATTGAATGACAAACGGTTTTGCCGAGAGCGTAAAAGACCACGTTGAATTGCTGCCAGCCTCAAGAAGAAGGGAGGATGTGTTGAACGCTTCATCGCCGTCCGCACTGCAGACGATGGAACCCGCAAAAGAAACCGAACCGTTGTTCCACATCGAAACTGAAATCGTCAGCGTGCCTCCTGCTTGTACCTCATCTGCATTGGATTCGATAAAACCATCCAGCACAGGAAGGGGAGGGGGGCCAACATCCCACGAACCGTCCAGGTAGTGCGTCCCGTCTTCGCTCATCGTGGTGTTGGTGAGACTGATACTCCAACCCAACACGCCTTCGGTCAACACCATGGTGGGCGTGAACGTGATGGCCTGAGAAGTGGATCCTTCAATGGACAAATTATCGAGAACGACCGTTTCGTTCAATCCATGATTGGTGAGGTGAAGTTCAACCGCTCCCGTCCAGTTGACATCGCCGTTGTTGATGATAGGGAACGCCACCTCAACCCGGTCCCCGTCGTGTAAAGTGGTGTTTCCGGTGGATTGGCCAACGGCGTCAACAGGATTGGCCAGCACACTCGATGCTCCGCCAAGGGTGATCGCCAGCGGACGAAGCCGTTGGACGGTTCGAGTCAGGATGGACTGATGTGTGCTGGTGTTGGAGCCAACATCACCGTCCAAGACAAGCGAGACCGTGCTGAACCCAAAGGGAAGGCCCATGAAGGTCCCCGACACGTTTCGCTGTTCAAAGGCCAGGAATTCATTCAAGCCAAGACTGGAATTTGAGAGCAGGCTGCCCTCAAGAGTCTCAACCAACAAGGAGAGGGTGGCGTTTGATGCCCCTCCACTCTGTTCATGAATTTCCACTGTAAAGGAAAGGTTCTCTCCCTCAAACGAGGCATAGTCGGCGATGCTGAACGACGCCTCCTCGAGGAGAACTTCTCCTGCTTGGGCTTGAACCCCAGGAAAGAGAGAGAATACAAAGAGCATCACAAGGAGGAAAGTGACGCCCCGCTGTGAACGGCGTTCGCCCTCCATGGTAAGGCGTGAATCCCGTGGTTCTTCACCTTCGCGGCGAAAGAAAGCGGAAGCGGTTGTTTCTTTTACATTGAACCAACCCCCAAAATCCATGCAGGCACGGGAGTTGTTGTCCGTTTTACCTGCAGACCTCATCAAGTCCATACTGGTACGTCGACAAAAGATGGCAGACCAACTCCCAAAAGAATTGAAGTCGCGCCAAGAAGAAAACAACCGCGCCTTCCAACTTGCCAAAGCTTCACGAGAGGAGCTTCAAGCCATCCAAGACACGGATGAAGCCTCAGCAAGCCACGAGGAACGTCTTCTCCAGGCCCAACAAATCTACGACGAGCATGAACAATTTCGCCGACGAACTTCATCACGCCTCCAGACCATCAAAAACAACATCCAGGACTGCCAAGAAGCCATCGATTTTTGGGAGAAGTTAGCCGACGGCGGCTGGGGCCACCTCCTTGAAGATGCAGAACGTGTTCGGTCTGGCGGAGCCTCAAGTTATGCAGAAGCGAAGCGGCATACAGCAGACAAAGAGGGTGAGTCATGACTTCAAAATCCTCTTCTCTGTTTGCAGATTTGCGGCAAAAGGAGACATCGGAAATTGAAGCGATGTACGAAACGGCATTGGCCCAACTTTCAACCACGGAAAACCAACTTCTTGACTTGTACAGGAAAAAGAAGATTCATTCAGAAACCATCAAATTCGCTGTAAGCAAAACAACACAAATACCGAACATGAAGGGACAAACAGAAGATGCACTCGTTGAACTGGCCATTGAGCAAAAAGAAGACTTTGACCTCCACCTTGCTCGACGGGACGCTCTGGTCGAACGATTGCTCGTCCCCCGTCATCGCGTCGTTCATGCCATGGGAGAATTCCATGAGAAATTGACCACCCCGCTAAACCCGACTGAATCCATCAGTTTGGCGACCGAGATGGAACACTTTGCTCGCTTCTTTGAACTTCAAGCCATGCTTCAAATCTACAGCGAGGAACAGGATGTTCAAACCTCACTCCATCGGGCCAGAAGCAATCTTCTCGAGACCATCAAAGCCGTGAACAAGAACGACCGAAGGCTCGCTCAACTCATCAACCAACATCGGTCAAACGCCAAAAAACAGCGAACAGAGGCCGGGCGTCTCAAAGCCTATCTCGAAAAGATCAACGCTTCACCCGTCATTCCGGTACCGGAACCAAGTCCAGAGGTCAACGAGCGATTGCTGGCAGGCCAAGCGCTCACCATGGAAGAATTTGCATCCATGCTTGAACACGGTGGATTGACCGAACTTGATTCCAAGAAGGTACCCTCAAACAAGCCGAAGCAACGCAATAAGAAGTCCAACCGAGGAACAAAGCCTCGTCGTAGCCAACGGCAGACTCCATCACGAAAGCGAGATTGATCGGTATGCCGAGAATGGCTTGGATACCCGGACAACGCCCGTTGGATTTTCCAGAAGCCGCTGTGCAAGACGTCATCAGGCTCTTTCAACAAGAAACCGGCGAGGTTTATGCTGAAGCCTCTGTGCGACATCTGCCCATCCCCGTATGGGATGCAAACCTTTTGCTGGTCGACCTCGAAGAAGCCCTTCCTTACACCGTGCAAGGCGTTCTCTGGGCCACACCGTTCAAAGATGATATTGTGCGGGTCGCTGCCTTTGTCCTCTTTTCGGAACATCAAGGGAAGGCATTGGGTTCGGAAGCCTGGGACAGGTTCGTCGACGAAGCCTGGGCCAAAGGTTTCCGGCATGTCCAACTTGAAGTCAAGGCCGAAAATGTGGATGCGCAACGATTCTACATGCGTCGAGGATTAACGGTTCAACGAGAATTGGAAGGCTATTACAAATCGGGATTGGGGTACATGATGCGTGGCCCCCTCAGCCCTCCACAGGATTGAGAAGGATTATTCACCTTGGTTACCAGTTGAGTTCATGATTGAAGGTGTACTTCGAGGTTTGACCGACCTTGAAGGCGTTCGGGTCGTGCTTCTTGTTGAACAGGATGGCTTTGTGGTCCATGCTCAACCCACACCCTATGGCATCGATTCGTCGGTGATTGAATCGTGGAATAGCTTGGCCAAAAAAGCACCAAGTGATGCCCTCTCAACCGTGGTCATGGAAGGGGGATACCTCGTGCTCAAACCCATGCAACAACGGGTTCTCATGACGGTATGTGAGCGCTCATGCAACCTCGGAAACGTGCGCAGGGCCTTGCAAAATCTCGAGTGGCCATCGTGATGCCCGAGAGGAAAGGGCGCAAGACCCGCCCGTGAAGGATTAAATGGGGGTGGTTGGTCGCCAACTTGCGGGAGGGTGGGAATCCTCCCCAGACCAGGTGAGATGAAGAATGGCAGAACTCAAAGATCTTCTTGACGAGCGACGAAAAATGGTTGACAAAAAGGCAACGCAACATCGCGAAGTACGAGACGATTGGAATGAGAAAACCAAGACCTTTACCTCCACACGAAACGAACTCAACAACGAAGTTCGTGAACTCATTGTTCAGGTTCGTGAACAACGTGATTTGCGCGACCAAATGAACGAAATGGTCCGAGAGAAGAAAAAAGAGCGAGAAGAGGCCAACAAGTCTGTTCGAGATGCCAAAGATGCCATGCGTGACGGTCAACCCGAACAACCGCAACAATTTGACCGCCGTGGCCGACCCATTCGTCCAGACACCGTCCAATCCCTGACTCGAACCATGGAACGCCTTGAGCGGGAATTCGAGCAAGGAAAGCACCAAGGTAAGAATGAGCGTAAATACTTCAAGAAAATGAAGGAATTGAACGCCAAGCGAAAGGCCCTCAAAGCGGCTCAAGTCGCTACTGAAAGCGCCGAAGGAAACACCGAGCTCCGTGAGGCCATGGCCCTTCAAGAAGCCGCACACAACGCCGTCAAAGAAGCCGCTGAAGCAGCACAAAGCGCTCACGACAACATGCTTCAATGGAACGCAGAAGTCGACCGTCAACGGGAGAAGGCCGAGGCGGCCCACAGGAAGCTTCGAACTTCGAAGAAAGAGGCGGACAAAGAACACAGTTTGTACATCGTTTCCCTCCGATGTTTGCATTCCATCCAAGATATTCTTCGTGCCATGCGAGGCGCAAGTGCAGGCCAAGGTCAGCGCCCAGCAGCGAGCGACGAAACGCAGGATTTGATGGCCAAGTTGCTTGCTGGTGAAACACTTTCCACCGAGGAATTGATGCAACTCCAGCGTTTTGACTGAACCAAACCGTGCGGATACATCAAAAACCTCCAACCATGGAGAGTAAACGGACGTGGTTTGAATGATTGGTCAATCTGACATCGCAGAAATCGTCGAAGAGTATGACCGATTGAAGTTGCGGATCGGAATGACCGCTTCCCATTCAGCGTTGGATATCTGTGATGGAGCCATCGAGGAAGGGTTTCCGACCGTCGCCTACTGCAAGGAAGGACGCCACAAAACCTACGCCAACTATTTCAAAACCCAGCGAAGTTCCTCCGGCCGTGTTCTACGGGGCATGGTCGACAAAGCCATCGTGATGGACGACTTCAACGACGTTCTCGCCCCAGAGATGCAAGCTGAAATGCGCAAGCGGAACGTCATTTACATCCCCAACCGTTCCTTTACCTCCTATTCATCCATCAGTGATATTGAGGACAACTTCCGTGTGCCCATGTTTGGCTCTCGTAACATGCTCCGTATGGAGGAGCGAACCGAGGATCAAGACTACTATTGGATCCTGGAGAAGGCCGGCCTTCCCTATCCAGAGAAGATTGACAACCCCGAAGACATTGATTGTTTGGTCATCGTCAAGCTTCACCACGCTCAAAAGAAACTTGAGCGCGGCTTCTTTACCTGCGCTTCCTTCAAAGAATACCAAGAGAAATCCGCAGCGCTCCTCGCTGAAGGCGTCATTGACCAAGCCTCGCTTGACGGCGCTCGTATCGAAAGATATGTCATTGGCCCTGTGTTCAACTTGAACTTCTTTTACAGCCCGCTTGCTGATGAAGGAGAGCGATTGGAACTGCTCGGCGTCGACTGGCGATTTGAATCCTCACTCGACGGGCATGTTCGCCTTCCGGCACCTCAGCAAATGACCATGCCGATTCACCAGCAAATTCCCGAGATGACCGTGGTTGGCCACAACACCGCCACCATCCGAGAATCCCTGCTTGAGAAAGCGTTTGAACTCGGTGAAAAGTTCATCACGGCCAGCAAGGAACATTACGACCCTGGCATCATCGGGCCGTTTTGTCTCCAAACCTGCATTGACAAGGACATGAACTACTACATCTACGATGTCGCCCCTCGTCTCGGTGGTGGCACGAATGTTCACGTCAGTGTTGGCCACCCCTACGGCAACGCCACATGGCGAAAGCCCATGTCAAGCGGTCGTCGTATCGCTATGGAATTGCGAATGGCGGCCGAGCAAGACCGTCTACTCGAAGTCCTCACGTGATTTTTTACGTCATTCTTCAACGTCGTAGAAAGCCTCATCGGTGATTTCGTACCAAGGATTCACACCGATGTCGCTTGAGCCCTCATAGTAGGCGGTTGATTCCACGAAATAATAGGTCAGGTTGGCCTTTGCCCCCACGCCGTTGATGCTCCAACCTTCGTGGTTGTCCAAAGCGACAACCGGCCAAGCATGGCCGCCCCATTCATCGTCCTCGGTCGCCTTCACACTGCCCAACATTAAGCCGGCATCGTAGCCAAGAGCCTCGACCAAACTGATGAACAGGGCGCTCGAATCTTCACAATCACCGCTGCGGTCGTAAAGCATCTCCAAGGGGTATTTCGGATACTCGGAAAAGTTGGTGGTGTCAATGTCGTAAGCGTACTGGATTTTCCCAACAAAGCCATAGATATACCGTAGAATGTCAATGTCCGATGTATAACCTTTGGAGATGGCATCTGCCCGGAGTTGGTCAGCCGTGGCTTTGACCGTGCCATCGTTGGGTGTTGAAAACGCTGCATACTGAGAGATAATGTCCGCGTTTGTATAGGCGTTCGACCAATCGATGGCGTGGTTCATGTTTCGGTACATGAGATAGTCTGCATGGGTGCTGGTGATCTGAATGCCGTGGGTTTGGCCACCGAAGTTCCAATAATATTCGACCCGAGTCATCCCAAGATAGTCCAGCGGTTCAAGAGAAAACTCCAGAGACCCTGCATCGCCATCTCCGCTCCCGTTGGCCACGAAGGAGAGGTTCTGCTCAGTGGCGAGGCTGTCATAGACCGCAGAATACGTGAGGACGCCCTCATCGGGATGAATGTCCACATCATCATCAAAGAGGGGGTCCCAATCAATGACGGAGATGTTGATGTAATGATAACGAGTTGATTCAGGCAGATTGTAGGAAGAATTGATGCCGACATCCCGCCTCTCCCCAATGTAAAAAGCGGATTCGTACGGGCTCATGCATCCGTTGTACCCATCGTTTACGGAAATACAAAATCGAATATCTCCCCTGTCTGAAAACAGATCAACGGCATCGAAGAGCGTGAAATTTTCGAGGCGTACCATGACACCGATGTCCTTGCCAAGATGAAGGTCGTCCTCATCCAAGGTCCCGTCGTTGTCGTCATCAGGGTCGGTGTTGTCTCCCAACCCATCACCGTCTGCATCGGCCCACTCAGCAACGTTCCAAGGAAACACATCGCTGTTATCGCCCCAGCCGTCGCCGTCGGTGTCCAACTGTTCGAATGGGTCCTCTGGGAAAGCGTCGCCGTTATCGCCGACACCGTCATGGTCCGTATCCTGCCACTCGCTGGCATCCAAAGGAAAGACATCGAGCAAGTCTGAAACATTGTCGTTGTCGTCATCGTCGTCCTCCATGAAATCATGACAGCCATCGCCGTCATGGTCCGTTTCTGCCGTCGGAAGCCAATCTATGCTTCCTGTTGGACAGGCGTCTGTATCGTCAGGAACTGTATCGTTATCGTCGTCGCCATCTTCCTCGCCATCGTGGCAACCGTCGCCATCGTGGTCCAGTGATTCGTCGTAAGTCCATTCAGCAAAGCCGTCAAAACAGTCATCCAGACCGTTGGCTAAGCCGTCTCCATCGATGTCGTTGGGATCATAATCTGAAAAGTTCCAAATCACCACGGCAACCAATGAGGACAGGAGAAGAATCCCAACCAACACGATGCCCACAACAAGTCCTGGCGAGCCAACCGAAGCACGCTGGGCGGTTGCTTCCACCTGAACCGATTGTTCCTCGTACTCAGCCCGTTCACTTGGCACTTGCTCTAGAGGTGGTGCTTCCGCTTGTTCATCATCGGGCAGGTCTTGGGCTAGACTCCAGAACTCGCCTTGACCCACCATGGTAGGAAAGACAGCACCTCGGTCCTATAGCGCTTATGCCGGCGGAAAACAAACTCAACCTTGGTAGGCAACCCACTGACCGGATGGGGCATCGTAGTAGGAAAGGTTTCCATTTTCATCCCTTGACCAGTGCACACCGTTTTCTTCCCATTGTTGTGGAGCGTCGGCTTGAAGAGAGGGGAGGTCTTTTGATTCAGCACCCATGTTTTGCTCCGTTGCTGCGTCCATGGAATCCATCGCATCCCCAAACGGACTGACTGCAAGCTCCGGCTTGCGGGTGTAGAAGTATCCTCCACCACCGAGTAGCCCGACCAAGAGAAGAGCAATAATGGCGTACAGGAGGCCGTTGCCTGATTCCTCCACAGCTGCTTGTGAACGTGTTGGATCTTCAGGGTAGGCATCCCAGCGGTCAGCCACCCCGTCGTTGTCCGAATCAACGGATTCATTGGCGTCGAATTTGAAGGCGTCTTCGGCGTCAACCACACCATCACCATCGGTGTCTCGCTGAGAATCAGCGCAACCGACAACATCGATCAACTCGCCTTGAGGGGTGTTTTGACATTCATCAATGTGGTTCTTGATGCCATCGCCGTCGTCATCTTTCTGCTGCTCTGAGCAACCGTCAAGGTCAACGGGTTGTGTCACCGGTGTATCAGGACAAAGGTCCATGTTGTTCATGATATCGTCAAGGTCCTCATCCTTTTGAGACTGGGAACAACCAGCAGCGTCAACTTGCTCACCATCAGGGGTTACAGGGCAGGTGTCGTCTGCATCGGAGATGCCGTCGTTGTCTGCATCACGTTGGTTGGTAGCGCAACCGAGCATGTCCACGGTCAAGCCGTTCCCGGTTCCTGGACAATTGTCGATGTCGTCGGTGATTTCGTCTCCATCGCTGTCTTTTTGCGAGGGTGCGCAGCCTTGGGCGTCAGCGTTTTCCGAAAACGGTGTGTTGTCGCAAATATCGCTCGCATCCATCACGCCGTCCTGGTCGGTGTCTCGTTCGGAGGCAGCGCAGCCCACACCGTTAACCGGTTCACCTGCCGAGGTGGTCGGGCATTGGTCTCGGTCATCCGTGATGGTGTCACCGTCCGTGTCGAGTTGACTGGTCGCACATCCTGCTGCATCCACCACAGCGCCCAGAGGGGTATTGGGGCAAGCATCGAAGGCATCCATGACACCGTCGTTGTCTCCGTCCTCTTGACTGCTGGAACAGCCGACATTGTCAACCGTCTCACCGGCAGGCGTGTTGGGGCAGGCATCGTTTGCATCGCTGACACCGTCCATGTCGCTATCGATTTGAGAGAGTGAACAACCGTTCCCATCAACCGCTTCACCGGCCGGCGTATCCAGACACAAGTCCGGGTTGTTGCCGTTGGCATTGTCGCCGTAGCCATCACCGTCTGCATCTCGCCATTGCGTGGCGTCGTTGGGGAAAGCGTCAGCGTTCAAACCAGCGGCGTTATCGCCGTAGCCGTCACCATCGGTATCCACCCATTGGGTTGAATCGGTTGGGAAAGCATCCGGTGTTGTGCCTGCTTGGTTATCACCGTAGCCATCACCATCGACGTCGGACCACTGGCTGGCGTCGTCAGGGAAGGCGTCGGCATTGTTGCCTTGGGGATTGTCGCCGTAGCCGTCGCCATCGCCGTCTTCCCATTGGGTGCTGTCGGCAGGGAAGACGTCAGGCGTGGTACCGTTGGGGTTGTCGCCGTAGCCATCGCCGTCAGCGTCGGACCATTGACTCGCATCGTTGGGGAAGGCATCACCGTTGGTGCCCGTTGGGTTGTCTCCAAAGCCATCGCCGTCGCTGTCTTTCCATTGGCTGCTATCGGATGGCCACTCATCGGGGTTGTTTCCGCTGGCGTTGTCGCCGTACCCGTCGCCGTCAGCGTCAGACCACTGCGTTGGGTCGGTCGGGAAGGCGTCAGGGTAGTTTCCGTTGGCGTTATCGCCGTAGCCATCGCCGTCAGCGTCGGACCACTGGGTTCCATCGGTAGGGAAGGCATCGGCCATGTTTCCGCTGGCGTTGTCGCCGTAGCCGTCGCTGTCCATATCCGACCACTGGGTTCCATCGGTGGGGAAGGCATCAACATCGTCGTTGTACCCGTCATTGTCCGTGTCCTTTTGAGAGAGAGCGCAACCGTTCAGATCCACGATCGCACCGGTGGCGGTGTTTGGACATGCATCGGATTCATTGGGCACGCCGTCGTTATCATCGTCTTGGACCAAAGTGAAACAATCTGAATCGCCGATGAGTTGCACGGAGACATCGGAATACAAATCGATGTGAACACAATAGGTTCCAGAAGCATTCGGCGTGTTGTAAGTGAATGTTGGCATACTTTGGTTTTGAGCGGTCGCGGTGAAGGAGGTCATGGTGGACGTGACGAGATTCGCCCCGGATGCGTCGGTCACGCGATACTGGTACTGGTAGCTATCACCAACCACCAAGTCCAGTCCTTCGGCCTGGACATTGTTGGTAGTCGCAGTTGAACTCGCCGAGTAAGAAGCAATGGTCAATGTGGGCAGTTGTGGAATGAATTCGTAGAAATGAAGTCCGGTTAGATTGTCGTTATCACTCAAATTGACGGTGGTGCCGTTTTGTGAAATGTGGGCGAGGAACAGGTGGTCGTTCATCGTCGTAGGCCCCGTCCACGTGATCTGATAGGTCATGGAAGAGGTGGTCGGCATGAGGTACCACATGTCGGAATCGATCATCGAATCGTTGATCGCTGCGTTAACATCGTTTGAAACCGTGAAATTGTTGAGCCATTCGTCGTAATCGAGAACAATCCATTCTACCACATAATCGCCACCAACCGTCAAGTTGGTCAGTTCAATGTCGCCGGTCGTTGACGAAGTAGCTTCAATTTCAACCATCTCGATGTAGAGCGCATCCGTATCGGTGTTGAGGGCGGCATTGTTGGCGTTGAACAATGTTGAGGTCACGACGAAGGTCGATTCGTTATTCGTCGCCATGGTCGTGATGTTGACGCTGTGGGTGGTGCCGTTGGCGGTGAAGTTACCGTTGGTTGATGGGCCCCAGTCTTCATCGCCGTCGAGATGAACTTGACCGTACGTGTGGTTGTAGTTGTATGTCGTGCCGCTGGTCAATCCGGAGAACGAGAGCGTGGAGTGGGTGGTGTTGGAGATGGCGACATCCACCGTCTCAAAGGCTTGACCGCCACCGGGGTTGTCCGTGGTGATTTCAATATCGTAAGTGTTGGTTGCACTCGAATAGCCGTAAACATGGACGTAGGTGGACTGGTTTGTTGTGGCCAACACTTGCATCGATTCGAGGTTACCTGTTGAACCGGAACTGTCGAGATAACCGCCGGTTGAAGAGACCCATTCCGTGTCGATGTCTCCTAAGAACCCGTTGAAGGAGACGTTCACATAATACGAAACGCCGGTGATCATGTCGACCTCAAAGTAGTCGGAATCGGTGGTGGTGTGAATGGACAAACCGGTGCAAGAAAGGGGAAGGAGCGAAGCTGAGGTGGCTGCTGAAGTGGAGTCATTGGGTTCGAGGATGTCAGAGGTCAGGGTGCCTGCTCCGGTGCAGTTGCTCACTGAGGAGTTACCGCCGCCACCGCCGCCGGTGCTTCCAACGGTAAATTTGTGGAGGGTAAGGTTCCATGTCCCAACACCGCTGTAGCGTAGAATGTTGATGTAAACCATGCCACCGTGCGCACCGGTAGTCGTGTTGGTCGAGAGGCTTTCTGGATTTGACATCCATGAACTTCCAATCATGGTCAAGTTCGCATCGTAGAAGATGAGGTCAAAATCATTGGTGACGCTCGTCCCGTTAGGAAAGGTGGTACTCGACGGGAACGAAAGCGTAGCTGAGAGCCCTTCATTGGCATTCAAAGCGACACGCAAGTAGTCGTTGTCATCACCATAATCCAACTCACCCGAACCGGTGTAGCTTCCCGTGAAGATGTAGTTGGTGATGTTTACGCTGGTGTTATCGGGCAAATCCCCACCGGAATTGAGATCGTTTTGGTTTGGCCCAACGGCTTGAACCGCAGGTGTTAGGCCAACGAGGATGGTGGAGAGAACCAACATTAACGAGAGCAGGGCGGAGGTGGTCTTGTTGTTACGGACACGCGCTTCGTTCATGAACCAGCCAAGCATTGGAAGTATATCACGCCTGCCCCGTTGGCGAACGTCAAATGGCGGTGGGAGCGACGTGCCCGTCGCCTTTGTCATCGGGTTGACGAACACGCGACCAAACACCGCCCATCAATTCGTCGTGGTGACCTTGACAGTAATGGAAACGGCGGTAGGCCTCACGGAAGGAATAGGCTTTCTTGCCCGTGGCGACCAAGTAGCCCTCCGGCGAAAGACGCGAGACGATGGTGCCAACTTCTTGGCATCCTGGGAAGTCGCACACCGGTTCACCGTCCATGTTCTCAACTCACCTTGATGCTACATTAACTCTTGCTCACATCAAGAGATTCTTCAGTCCTCGTCCTCTGTAGCGACGGGTTCAATCACGACCAAAGGCACGTTGGCCTCGATGGCTTCACCCTCTGTGCAGTGAACCGATAGAACGGTTCCCGAAACAGGAGCTTGGATTTCGTTTTGCATTTTCATGGCCTCAAGAATCAAAATGACTTGCCCCTCACTCACCTCTTGGCCTTCCTCAACCTCCACGGTGACGACCTTGCCGGGAATATTGGCGGAAACCGTTCCGGATTTCTTCTTCTTACGCCCACCCGAACGTCGGGGTTTGGCAGAGACCGCTGCTTCGGGCATCTCAATGTCGAAGGTTTGCCCTCCAACAGTAGCCTTCCACATGGTGCCTTCGCCGTCGAGTTCAACTTCGTATTCCGTCCCGTTCACGATGACTTTTCGTGTTTCTGACATGTTTTTACCTCCATGGGGAGCGCCCCGAGCGGGCGTTCATCAGTGATGTCTTTCCGGTCATTTGACGGCGGTGATCTTGTGACCAAGCCGAGCCAGGCTGGCGAGCGATTTGAGCCGGGTCGTCCCCGTCGGCTTGCGTTTCGGCGAGAACCGCAGCGATAGCGGCCATCATCAATTCGGAGATTTCATCTGCCATTCCATCACCTCAAAGTGGGATATTGCCGTGCTTTCGAGCCGGTCGAAGTTCTTCCTTATCCATCAACATCTCAAGCGCTCTGCTCAGACGTTGGCGCGTCTGGTTAGGCTCAATGACATCGTCAAGATACCCAAGGGCTGCAGCCTTGTACGGGTTGGCAAATGTTTCTTTGAAGTCCTCTGTAAGTCGCTCTCGTTCTTGCTCTGGGTTTCGAGCGTGGGCGATGCGTCGGCGGTGAATGATTTCCACCGCACCGTCGGCCCCCATCACGGCCAGCTCTGCCGAAGGCCACGCTACGTTGTAATCGCCACGGATGTGCTTGCTCGACATGACGTCGTAAGCGCCGCCGTAGGCTTTGCGGAGGATGACGGTCAACTTCGGCACGGTAGCCTCGGCAAAGGCGTAGAGGAGTTTGGCACCGTGACGGATGATGCCACCCCATTCTTGGTTGGTTCCTGGAAGGAAACCGGGGACGTCCTCGAAGGTCAAGATGGGGATGTTGAAGGCATCACAGAACCGAACAAAGCGAGCGGCTTTGTCGCTGGCGTCAATATCAAGGCAACCTGCGAGAATCTTGGGTTGGTTGGCGACCACGCCGACCGTATGCCCACCAAGGTGGCCAAAGCCGACCACGATGTTTTGAGCCCATTCCGCTTGAACTTCCATGAAACCACCGTCGTCCAACACCTCGGTGATGACGTCAAGGACATCGTAGGGTTTGGCCGGGTCATCGGGAATGATGCTGTCAAGGCCGTCGCAGGAACGGTCCTTGCTGTCCGAGGTCTTCTTCATCGGCGGTCGCTCAAGGTTGTTGGGAGGCAACATATCGCAGAGGTCTCGAGCCATCTGAATGGCGTGTTCGTCGTCGCTGGCGGTAAAGTGCGATACACCCGACTTCGAGCCGTGCGTGGCTGCACCACCGAGGTCTTCGAAACTGACCACTTCGTTGGTGACCGTCTTGATGACCTCCGGGCCGGTGATGAACATGTGGGCCGTCTGGTCGACCATGATGACAAAGTCCGTGATGGCCGGGGAATAGACAGCCCCGCCCGCACACGGGCCCATGATGACCGAGATTTGCGGAACGACGCCCGAGGCTCGCACGTTGCGGAAGAAAATCTCGGCGTAGGAACCAAGCGAAGCCACGCCTTCTTGGATACGTGCGCCGCCGGAGTCGTTCATCCCGATGACAGGACGGCCGGTCTTGAGCGCCATGTCCAGCACCTTGCAAATCTTGAGGCCGTGCATCTCACCCAGCGAACCACCGTAGACGGTGAAGTCCTGAGCGAACGCAAACACTTCTCGCCCGTTGATGGTCCCGTGGCCGGTGACCACGCCGTCACCAGGAATGACGTTCTTATCCATGTCAAAGTCGCGGCATCGGTGTTCAACCAGCGCATCGATCTCCTGGAAACTGCCTTCATCGAGCAACAATTCAAGTCGCTCACGGGCCGTCATCTTCCCACGGTTGTGTTGGGCTTCAACACGGGCTTGGCCTCCGCCGGCCTCGCTGCGTGCCTTGCGATTTCGTAGGTCCTTGAGTCGCTCTTCGGTGCCTGACATCAACTTCCCCGTACCTTTGTCGGCCTAAGCCGCCCTTATTGCTTGCTCTTCAGCAGATTGACGAAAGGCGAATTCCACGGCCAGCGGTGAAAGAGAACTCAAGCCGAGCGGAAACAGGGTTGTGTTGATAGGGAAGCGACCCCTCCTCATACCATGGACCAGCCCCTTCGCATCGTGGTCGCCAAGCCGGGTCTCGACGGTCATGACCGAGGTGCAAAGGTGGTGGCTCGCGTTCTTCGAGATGCTGGGCACGAGGTCATATACACCGGATTGCGCCGAACTTCTCAACAAATCGTGGACACCGTCAGGGACGAGGATGCACGATTCCTCGGCCTCTCCTCGTTGTCAGGCGCTCACGCTCACTTGTTCCCTCAAGTCTGCGAGAAACTTCGTGAGGCTGGCCTTGATGACGTGATCGTGTTTGGTGGCGGTATCATCCCGCAGGAAGACCGCCCTGCCCTGCATGAAGTGGGCATTCGTGCCGTCTTCGGCCCAGGAACCCCCACAGCAGAAATTCTCGAGTTCATCACAGAGGCAGCCAACCGTGATGACGCCGGAGTTGGGCAAGCCAACGATTGGCATTGGGAATCATCGGCCTGAAGGTGGCAACAGGGATGACCGATGAATTGGAGCAAGCGATGGGCGGTGACCGTCGCGCCATGGCCCGCATGCTTTCAAACATTGAGAACGGGTTCGTTTCCCTTTCCGACATCCTCTCCGAGCGCCAATCTATAGAATCTGATTCATGGTCAACCATGGCCATCACCGGCGCCCCAGGCGTTGGAAAATCGGTGCTGGTGGACGCCTTGATGACCCGGTGGGCAAACCAGGGATTGAGCGTGGCGCTCCTGGCCGTTGACCCGAGTTCTCCACGAACCGGTGGTGCCCTCCTTGGCGACCGTGTCCGAATGACGTCCGTGGACAATCCAGACATCAACGAGCGAGTCTATGTTCGTTCCATTGCCACACGTTCCTCTTCAGGAAGCGTGCCCCTCATCGTTGAGGACATGGCTATGTTTCTGCTCGCTTGTGGATGGCAGCGCGTCCTGATTGAAACGGTGGGGTCCGGTCAAGCCGAATTGCGATGTGCAGCCGTTGCCGACCGTATCGTGGTGGTCGAAGGCCCCGCCCGTGGCGATGGTATTCAAGCGGAAAAAGCAGGGTTGCTCGAACTGGCCGATATCGTTCTCGTCAACAAAGCGGATTTGGACGGTGCTGAACGCCACGCAGGTGAACTTCGTGAATCCTATGCACTGGATGGTGAAGACGCCCCGGACGTCATGTTGACTTCGGGACTCAAGAACATCGGGATTGAAGAAGCCGCTACCGCACTGTTGGAATTGAAGAGTACAGGTCGAGCGCTGCGAGCTAGGATGCGGGAACGCCTCCTTGGAAGGCACGAGCGCCGGCTGGTCTTGCATCCCTCCTACAATGCGGTTCTGAACCAGCTTTGTGAGGGCATTCTTGATATTGATGAAGCCTTATCAAACCTCCAAGGGGATACAGATGAGTGGACAAGTTGAACTCACCAATCCGGTCGACACATCGGTTGGTGGCATGCGCGGGCACCTCCTTCGAAGAGGGATTCATCTTTCGATGATTGGAATTCCGTACCTGTATTTTTCTCACGGAGAAAGTGTAGCCGAAGCCATTGGCGTTTCTCTGCCACAAGTGGTCGCTGGGGTGGTTCTCATCGCTTTGCTGCTCGAAGGCGTCCGTCTCAAAATTGGGTTGACCGTTTTTGGACAGCGAGACTACGAGGCCAATCAGGTCTCTGCCTTGGCTTGGGGAGCTGTAGGCATTGGTTTCGTGTTGCTTCTTGTCCCCGAAGAAGCCTATGCGTGGCCGCTCATCGCTTCCCTCGCCCTTGGCGACCCGTTGATGGGTGAACTTCGAAGAAAGGAGATTCCCGATCGGCAGGTCATGATTTACGCCACGCTCCTCATTCTGGCCATTTGGCTTGTGGCCGTGGTTCAATTTGGAACACCGATTTGGTTGGCCATCCTTCTCGCACCTGTCTGCATGATTTCTGAATGGCCTCGTCTGACGTACATCGACGACAACGCCACCATGTTGCTCATCCCGCTTGCGTTGGTTCTTCTGCTCGAACCCTTTGCTTTGATGATGGCCTAAGCAGGCCATTTTCAGCACTCTCGTTCAATATGTTGAAATGGGGGTTTTCTGTCGTTGGGGTTAGTGAAGGACATGGCCGACGACAACACCAATTCGGACCCCCCCCAAATTGCCTACCAAGTGGGCTTTGCTTTGACCATGATTCTCCTTGCCATCACGATGGTCCGCTACCCTCTTTGGTAATCATTGGTAGATGATTTTGAACATCTCTTGAAAAGGGACCCCCTCTTACTGGATTCATGTGCGGCATCGCAGGCGTTCTTGGCCATCCCGATGCCACCGTTTTGCAACGGATGAATCAACTTCAACAACACCGTGGCCCTGATGAAAATGACGTGTGGATGGACGAGGCGGTCGGGTTTGCTCACGCCCGTTTATCCATTCTGGACCTCGTTTCAAGCCAACAACCAATGAGTGACCACGACGGTGCCGTCATGGTCTTGAACGGCGAGATCTACAATCATCGAGAACTCCGTTTACTCCATCCATCCTATGGATTCACGACCTCAGGCGATACAGAAGCCGTATTGGCGGTTCATCGGTCCATGAGAAGCAAAACGAAAAGGCCGCTTACGGCCAAAGAGCACGCAACTTGGTTATCGTCGCTTGACGGCATGTATGCCCTCTCGTTGTGGAACCCAACGGACGGTCAATTGATCCTTGCTCGAGACCCAATGGGCATCAAACCGTTGGTGCGCACAATGATTGACGGAACCATGTTGTTCGCCAGCGAAGTCAAAGCGTTTCAAGCCCACGAAGGCCATCAACCAGAAATTGACGAATTGGCGTTGGCTGCGAGATTGGTGTGGGAATATCCACTTGACGCCACGACACTTCTGAAAGGCGTCCACCAAGTCAGGCCGGGAACGGTCGAGCGATGGACCCTTGATGAACATGGACAAGCAACCTTGCTTGACATCGCCGACATCGAACGTCAACACCTCAATCCCATGCCCACATGGGACCCTAACATGAACGCAGGCGAACTGTTGGAAACCTTCGTTGAGGGTGTTCAGCAACGGCTGCTCGCCGACGTACCGGTGGGCATCGTGCTTTCAGGAGGGCTGGACTCCAGTCTTGTCGCTGCGGTCGCTCATGAGGCGGCCGAGCGAGCAGGACAAGACGTTCCTGCTTGCTGGACGGTGGCGGAAAGCGAAGAGAACCCCGATTGGGTCGCCGCCGAGCAAGTGGCTGCACACCATGACCTCACGCACCATCAACACCTGTTGGAAGCAGACGCCTTTGAGAAGCGACTACCCGACTTGGCCTGGCACGGCGAAGATGCCGATGTGACGGTCATGTTCTTCCATCCGCTGTTTGAGCACATGTCAAATCATGTAAAAGTCGGATTATGCGGCCAAGGCGCCGATGAATTGCATGCCGGTTATCCAAGATACGGCCACTTGGACGGCCACAAGGCGGTGCTGAATCAGCGTATGGCTGCTCTGCCCGAGGCCCACCAACGCGCATTGCTGAAAGGAGGCCTTTCCCCAAGGGACGGTTGGTACCAAGCCACCCACGACCCGTCTGAAGTGACCGCTGATTTGCAAAACATGCTCAACTTCGAACTTGAGCACGGCCAGCTCAGTAACTTTCAACTTCGCTTGGTTGACCGCCATTCGATGGCACATTCCCTTGAGGTTCGTGTCCCCTTCCTTGGCCGGGCCCATCGTAGAGCTTCTTACGCCCTCCCAATGGATTGGAAACGCAGCACACAACGAGAGGAAAAGGCAGCCCTTCGTCGAGCTGCCGACCGAACCAACCTTCCCAAGGACATCGTACGGCGACCAAAACTTCCAGCCGGGCGAGCGACCGCTCCAACCATGCTCCAAACATTCCTTGACGACCGGGGTAGCCAAATCGAGGAATTGATGACGCACTACAATCAGTGGAGTGCCGTACTCAAAGGGCAAGAAGAATTGGCCATCGGTTTGGGTCTGTTCGAGGCTCTGCATCTACGTCAAGACGGCCATAAGCACGCCGGACGCTCCATTGATGCATTGTTGAATGAGGTGATTTCAGGATGAATCTAAGAGACCAAAACCAACTTTTGGAAGACAAGCGCGCAGAGATCACCGCTTGGATGAAAAAGAAACGTTCGGAAGTGCCCATCCCCATCTACGGCAGCGTTGATGTTCGTGATGCAGGTTGGAAAATTGGAGTGGTCGATGCCAATCACTTTCCCGCTGGTTTCAACAACGTCTCCAAAGAAAACCTCATGGAACTTGCCGACTTGTTCAAAGAGCATGTTCACCGGTCGCATCCATCGTGCAAGTGGGTCCACATCTATCCAGAAAGCCATACCAGAAACCCCGGTTATGTCGAAAACATCGCCAGCATCAAGTCCATGATTGAGCAAGCAGGTTTCTCCTGTACGGTCGGTTCACCCGACCTTAACGAATTTGGTGCTCTCAACGGATTATCCGGCCCCTTGTTGTTGCAATCTGTCCGTGTGGATGAGACGGGTGAACTCGAAGTGGACGGCGCCCCTCCTGACTTGATTCTGCTCAACAACGATTTGACCGATGGAGCGATTCCAGGCGTCCAAAGCACGAACATCACCCCCCCGCCCCACATGGGTTGGTTCCGACGGCGTAAATCACACCATTACGAGATGCTCAAACCCTATGTTGACGAGATGGCAGCGCTCTTGTCGATCGACGCGTGGCATTTGATGCCCGATTGGTTTGTTTCACAAAACAAGTGCTTGACGGAAGAAGCCTGCAAAATCAAACTTGCTGAAGAAATTGACGAATTTCTTGACGGCCTTCGTGAGAAGTACGCCACGCTCGGCATCGACCGAGAACCGACCGTCGTGATGAAGAACGACAGCGGCACGTACGGCCTTGGCATCATGATGCTGACCGCAGGTGAGCAAATCCTGAACCTCTCCAATCGAAAGGCGAACAAACTCCGCTACGCCAAGGGAGGGGCAGAGGTTGAAAATTTCCTCATCCAAGAGGGCATACCGACGGCGTTAGCCACCGAAACCGGCGAGACATTGGAACCCGTGGTCTACCTCGTGGACGGGGAAGCAGCCTCGTGGTTTTACCGAATCAATGCGAAGAAATCCGACATGGACAACCTCAACTCGCCCAGTGCACGTTTCGAGAACTACGAAGACGCTGAAAACCCGCACATTCGGGAGGCACATGGCTGGCATGCCTTGGTCGCAGAACTGAGCATGCTCGCCATGGGAGCCGAAGCCGAAGTCTGGTCGAGTTAATCCAACAGGATGAAAACCAACATTTCCTCGCACCATCATGAGCCAGCGCGTGTGGTTGTACATTGGAACCATCGCCATCGGGCTTTGGATTTCCGCCACGGCCGCTGGAGGTGTCCTCCCGGATGCCTGGGCGGAATGGCCAGTAAACATCTGGTGTTGGGGTGTTTTTGCGTTCATCTACCGCCACGCCGACCGCAAAGAGCGGATTGAAATGATCGCCGTTGTGGCTTTGGCCACACCGATGGAACTCTTCTTTTCGGAGGTTTGGCTTGTGTATGAATATCAGCGCGAATTCATGCCACTCTTTGTCCCGGCAGGGCATTATTTCCTCTTTGATTTGGGCCGAAGAGCTGCTTCACGGATGCGAACCGAGATGGCGCTGCCGCTCCTCCTGCCCTTTGTTCCCATGGTAGCCTATGGGGCATGGACGGGTGGAGACACCTCTGGCGTGTTCATGCTGATCCTGGTGTTGGCCTTCACCAAGTGGGGGCCTCAACCCCGATTGTACGCCGCCATGGCATGGGCCGCATTGGCCATGGAATTATGGGGCACCTACCTTCAAAATTGGGAATGGGCCAGAGAGGTCCCATGGACTGGATTAACCGCATGGAATCCCCCCCTTCTGGTGGGAGCGTTCTACTGTTTTGGTGATGTTTTGGTTAACCTGTGCGTTGCCAAGTTTCAAGGGGAACCTACCACCGAGGGGATACCATGACTGGCGCTGACGAGTTGCGTAAGCGCCGAGAGCAAGAGGCGCTTCGTATTCGAACAGCCTTGAATCGCCAGCGTGGGGAACAACGGGCCAACACCAAGGGTGGAGAGGGCACCGTGGCCTTTGTCGAGGAACGCAAATGCATTGGTTGCGACCAGTGCACCATCGTTTGCGATGACGACGCCATTGAATTGTACTTCGTAGATGTTCGTAGCCCGCTGATGTCGGTGGAAAGCAACCGCAAGGCGAAGATTATTCGAGACGCTTGCACAGGGTGCAGGCTGTGTGTTTTGGCGTGTCCAACCGACGCCATCACGATGATTGACCGATGAGGTGAACCCAATGTCAAAGAAAGGAAAGGATGCAACGGCTCAACGCTTTGGAGGAGAATTTGGACCCTACCGAAAGCCGGGGACCGAAGGTGTCTCGCTTTCCACGTTCAAGAACCTCGTTTGGACCTCAAACATCGGCGGTCTCCTTCTTGTTGTGCTCGCTCTGGAGTTGCTCTTTGTGCAGCAGCGATTTATGTGGGGTTTCCTGTCCTTGGTGGCCGGTGTGGCCATCGCCCTGTTCCCATCCAACTACGAAATCGTGGGGATGAGCGATGATGAAGAGGAGATGGATTAATCCAGATTGGTTTAGAGCCCGGCGAAAACCAACAAGAGGCACAACAGTGCTGAGATAGCGAACGCCACGCTTGCACCGATCCACAGAAGGTTCCGCCCGTTCATGTAGCCGTAAATCACCATCCCAAGGGCCAAGATTGGGCAAAGTAAGATGGAAAGAAAAGCCCAAAGAAGAACATCCCAGGTATCACCCACAAGAATGACGGAGAGCACTAAACCGCAACACGTCGCTAGAAACGGAACGAGCAAACCAATCCAGAAGTCCCTTGGCTGAATCATTGGGTCATGGGCCTGGCGGTCTAGGTTATCCCACTCAAACTCTTCATCGCAATGCGGGCATTCAAACAAACCCTCAGCCGTGTCAGGAAGTTCCATGCCTTCGTCACAATGAGGACATGCGACAACGACCATGTGCGTATCTACCAACTGTCGTGGAATAAAGGTTGAGCCGTAGACCGACTCAAGCCTCGACGTTCTCAACGGCGCTGGGCTCGGAAGCCAGGGTGCTCTTCTGCTCGTTGACTTGACGAGCGAGGAAGGAAACGACGTCCAAGATTTCGATGTCAGCATAGGCTTCGTCGCCCTCGAACTTGAGGCACTCAAAGTGAGAGACACACTTTGGACACGAGGTCAACATGGTCTCAGCACCGGTCGCACGAACTTCTTCCATTCGGGTGACACGGAGGGAACGAGCGTTCTCGTTGCATGACATCATGCTCGAAACACCGCAGCACATGGCGTCTTCGCCGCTGTGCTCCATCTCAACGATTTCAACGCCTTCGACGGCGTTGATGAGTTCACGAGGTTCGTCGTAAATGCCCATTTGTCGGCCGAGTCGGCACGGGTCGTGGTAGGTGACGGTGGTGTCGTCGGTCTTGAGGTTCATGTCAAAGCCTTGCTCGATGAGGTATTCTGTGGTGTGCATGACCTTGACGTCTTCCAGTTCATAGTCACGGGCGAAGGTTCGGAAACACTCAGCACAGGACGAGACCAAGGTATCAATACCGGATTCGTTGATCTTGCGCTGATTGTACGCCTTGAGCTTCTCAAAGACTTCGTCCAAACCTTGCCACTTCTGGTCGTGGCCACAGCACTTGAGGAAGTCTCGGCCGAGGTAGGCCACATCGGTGCCCATTTCCTCGAAGAGGGTGAACGCCGCCGTCGTGGTGTCGCCAAGGTTCATCGTTCCTTCGTTGACGTGCGAGAAGACCATTTCCTGGTCGAGGTAGTCAACGCATCCAGGATAGTAGCCCACATTGGAGGTGATGGGGTAGTCTTCCGTGGCGATGAAATCGTCATCGGCTGCTTCCTCGGCTTCAGCGTTCAAGACCGCTTGAAGCACGGTGTGGGGAATCTCTGCTTGCGGCCCGCCAACGATGAGCGAACGGCGAATGTCGACGTACGAGTCATAGTTCACGAGTTGCGGGCAAGCGTTGGTGCACGCCGTACAGGTCAAACAAGAATACAACGGCACACCGTCATCTTCGTTGTTCCACGAATTGTAGATGATGTTGAGTTTATCACCGCCGTTGAAGAGACGAACTGGACAGGCATCGTCGCACAGGTCGCAGCCGTAGCACTTGTTCATCTCGAATTCGTAGCCACGGGCCATGTAGCGCAACAAGACGAACACGAGGGCTCCGAAGGTGATACAGGGAATGAACATGGCATAGGTGAGTTTTGCGTCCAATGACTTGGGGTTTTGGTGGTACGTCGGGTTCTCAATGTAAGAGAAACTCGAGCCGCCAAGGGCCATTTCCTCACTGTTGGAGAGGTTGACCGTGTAGCCAGCCAAACCAGCAGGGGCGTTTTCGTCCCACACCAAGAGCGGTTGATAGCTGGCGATGCTGAAGGAGGTCTCGGTCGTGATGCTGTCGTTCAAGGCGAGGGCTCCACTGATCACCACATCGTAGGTGTAGTCGTAGGTGCCCACGGCCATTTCCACCGTAGCGCCTTCACAATCGGCGAAAGAAACCATCTCTTTGCCAGATGCATCGGTCACCGTAAGCGTGGTGGCGACCATGGTTTGTGTGGACACATCGTTGATCTTTCGCTCGCTGGAGCGGAATTCGCACGTCAAGTCCGTGGTGAGGGTGGTGACCTCTTCAGGGTGGCCTTCTGGGAACAACGTGGTGTCTTCAGTGATGGTGAAAGAACCGCTCACACTGTACCCCTCGCCACCGTTGAAGGTGGTACCCGCAGCCGCAGCGTTGATGCCGTTTTCAGCATCTTGATGCCCGTTCGCATCGTTGAAGTCCGTGATGATGTAGCGGGCGGGTTGGTAAATGTTCCAATTCAGCCACGCCGTGGTTGGTACAACACCGGTTCCTGACCAGCCTCGGTCGTCTGTGAATTCGTTCACATCGTGAACATGAACATCGGCAGGTTGTGTTCGCATGGCTTCCAATTCACCATAATCCTTGATGGTGAGCAAACCTTTGGCATCCCAGAACCCTTTGTCGTAGGTGTCGAAGGTGGCCACGGTTGCGGCCGAGGAAAGAATGAGGGCACCGACGATGAGTTGGCGGCTCTTGGCGACGGTGAAACCGGCGCCCCATGCCCGAATCAACAGACCACGACCGATAAAGTAGACACAAATCCACATCAACACACCGGTCATGACCCACGGTATTGCATTGAACACCTCCGCAATCCACGGTTCACGTGTTCCACAAAGGAGATCGCCGTGCGAGTCGAGTTTACAGAAATCCGATCTGTTTTTCCCGTATAATTCAAGGAAGATGTTGATGGAAAACACCGAGATGAACCAAATGTGAGCGAGGTAAACGGCACCCGCTGCTGCAAACCATGGGTCTTCAACAGGTCGCTTCTCACGGCCACCCAAGAAAGGAGGAAGAGCGAGAATACCGACGGGAATACCGGTGAGCGCAGCGCCCCACCAAGCAGCGTTCCAAGGGAACATCGGTTGGCCGACGATATCGCCGATGAATCCGGTAGGAACCACGAACTGCGGAAGGTATTCGCCCCAACGAAGGTAACCGTACGAGAACAACACATACCAGTCAGGAAACACGAACCCTGCTTGAGCATACGGGTCGGCTGCACCGTGAAGTGGAGGCGGAATCAACCAAGCGTAGAAGAGAAGAATGGAAAGCATGGAGGCGAAAATGATGCTGTCACGCAACACTTCGTGCGGCCAAAAGCCGTGACCGGTTCGCGTTCGCTTTCGCTTTTCCTCTGCTTTCTGCAGCTGCTCTTTTTCCTCCATGTACATGGAGGCGACTCGTCCAAAATTGTCAATCAGTCCCATTTTCTTCCCTCCGTATCAATGCGGCTCCGCGATACCTTGTACCCATACGATGAACAGATGTATGATGATGAGCGTGGTGACGATGACAGGGAGAATGAACACGTGAATGAAGTACATTCGAGTGACCGTCAGCGGGGTGAGTTCAGAGCCAGAGAACAGCAAGGTGGCGATGTACTTGCCAACCAAGGGACTTGAGTTGGCCAGGTTGATGCCGATGATGGCCGCACCGTAAGCTAGACTGTCCCAAGGCAGAAGGTAGCCTGAGTAGCCGAACACGATGGTGAGGGCCATCAAAGCGACACCGATGAGCCAGTTCAATTCACGTGGGTTGCGGTAAGCACCGGTGAAGTAGACACGGCACATGTGCAAGAACACGCTCGCCACCATGAAGTGTGTCGTCCAGTGGTGAACAGCACGCAAGATGTAGCCAAAGGGCAACTCGGTCATGATGTACTGCATGCTTGCATAAGCAGGAGAAGGATCACCTTCACCGCCGGGGACGTAGTAGATACCAAGAACCGTTCCCGTGATCACCAAGATGATGAAGGAAAGGAAGGAAATGCCACCAAGACAGTACAGAGGATACCAGTACCAAATGATGCGGAGTTTGTATTTCTCTGCGTGAGTCAACGGCATTTGTCGATGCATGTTGTAGTAGGCACCTTTGGACATGTTCCAGTAGTCCTGAAGACGGAAACGGGTGTCAAGCCAAGAGAACACCCAAAGGAACGATCGTTCAGCAACCCCCATCTTACCGGAGGATTCAACCGCTCGCAGAATGTCTCGACGAGGCATTTCTTCGTTCTCCTTGCGCAGCGTAAAGGCTACGAGCAGAACGAGGAAGGCGATGAAAAACCACAGAATCCAAAACATCGTTGTCATGTCTACACCTCAATCGCAGTACGTGTACCAATCCACGTAGTCAGTCAGGCCCTCGATGACCCCGCCGTTCAGTTGAATGGGAATGATGGGGAGGCCCACAGGAGCAGGACCGCCGGCTCGGCGGATACCTGCGTAGTTGAACGTTGCACCGTTGGAACGGTTTCGGTTGGTGTTCATCTCGAGCGCCGTCGGGTCAAAGCGAGAAGAGTGACAGATGCAGAACATCTTCGTGCCACCGTCATCGCCACCACCGGGCGTCCAGGAGTCTTCCGTGAATGAGTTGGACACAAGTTGCCATCCGGGGATGCAGCACAAGTGAGTGCATCGGCCAAACACCATCACGAGGTCATCGGATGGCATCAACCGAGGGTCGGCTTCGGCGAGGTCTTCGAAATGACCGACATACTTGCCGGTTTCATCGTAGCCTTCCATGAATTGGAAACGAGCCTTGCCGTTGGATTCCGGGGTGCCTGCATATTTGGAGTGAGCGACGTAGTTGACGACCACGGGGACGCCGTTCCAAACGCCAGCAGCACCGGCGGTTCCGGTCGATGAACTGGCGGCTTCAGCTTCAAAGTCGGCTTTCGTCATGGGCTGCAAGTGCTTGGCACCGTACCATGCTTCGTCTTCACGTCCTTTGGCCCAAAATTGGACGGCCAAATCACCGCCGCCGCCACCGCCAGGTGGCAAGAGGATGGCGGCAAAGCCGAGCATGCCGAGGGAGGCCGTCAGCACACCAGCAGCGGTATTGAAACCGTATCGAAGGAATTGACGACGATTGATGGAAGTGGTCGAGAGACCAAGAGCGTCATCGCCGTCGGAGGGGGCGGGTTTGAGTTCGTATTCACGCGCCATGTTGCATCACCACTTGTACTCCCGCCAGTCTTTCTGGTGCTCTGGAATGAATTTGTTTTGAGCATGCTTGACAATGATGGTGTCAGGCAAAATGAATTTCAAGTAAATGATGCCGATCATGATGAGCGTGGTCATGGTCATGGCCAAGTGGAATGAAAGCTGCTGTTGGTCCCATCCTTTGGCGAGACCGTAAATCATGGAGAAGCTCCAGTAGCAAATCCAAAACAAGCCCCAGGCCAAGAAAAACATGGTGAGGTAAGATGCGCCGGACGGAGCGAGGGAAGCACTGACAATCGTTCCCGGCTCGGCGATGTTGAACACTCCGTGGTCGATTGCGCTCGACATCTCTTCCTCGGTCAATTCAGCACCCTCAAGCGCCGTTCGAGCATCGTCTACGCTGATGCTACCGTCGGCAACACCTCTGAGCAAGGTCGTGATTGTGTCGTCCATCATTGATCACCTCGGCGCATGAGTTTGTATCGCAATCGGAGTTGGTTGCTTCGGCCTTTGTACGACGTTGAGAAACCGTAGCGAAGGAGTAAGCCGGCAAAGACCACAACGCCAATGACCGCCCCGAAGCCCAGAAGTCCGAGCCAATGCGCTCGGAGCTTTGCACCCATGTGGTGCAGGTCAACACCGTGGTGGGCAGGTTCTGGAGGACTGACGTTGCCATCACCAGCGAAGAGCGTTCTCGTACCCATGGCGGCCGAGGCTTCATCGCCTTCATTGAGGGCGAAGTTGAGTTGATTCCATCGATCCTCAACGCCTGGCACTTGGTCGCCGTTCACCGAATTTCCGACAATCCAAAAGTTAACCGTTCCAGCACCAGAGTCGGCAGGAGCGGTCCACTCGAAGACCCAGGCACGGTCTTCGTTGGCGGAAGAGGCCTCGGTGTGGGTGAGGGTCTGCTCGTCCACCGCACCGTCAATCTCCCAATTTTGTGCTACATCGCTGGCCAAGGTGCCAAGCGAGACTCGCATGGAGAAACCGGCGGTGTATGTCCCGGTAGCAGGTGGGCCGCCGATGAGTTGGAGATGAAGCGTGTAGGTTTCGCCTGCGACCCAAGCATAGGGCACGTCATCAAGAATCACCTGGACGGCGTTGTCGGCGACTTCGTTGTGGCAAAGGCAACCTGATTTGGCAACATCGTCAATGTCGACTTGGCCGGTGGAGCCTTGGTGCGACTGAGACCCGCCAATGCCCCCGTGATAGGATGAGGCGAGGGCAGGAACGAGGAGCAAAACCCCAACCAGCGTGAGCAGGCTGGTGCGGTACGCGAGAGAAGTTTTGAGCATAGCCTCACCCTTACGATTTAACCGACCTGTAAGGACTCCTTAAACATTGCCAGCAAATCACCACTTTAGGTGCGGCGCAGTGTAGCGTTTTTTGAGAGATTTTGGAGACCCTATCTATCACTGTTATTTCCTGCCAAAAAAAAAGAGGAAGAGTTCATGAAATCTCACCATCTCCGAAGGCATGAGGACCATGGGAAACTACACCTTCGACAACACCTACAACCTGTCCGACAACCAACTCCAACAATTGGATGAGGCCGAAGAGTTGATGCTCAAAGGAGCGCTTGGGGCAGCGGAATCCATGCTTTTGAGCATGCTGAAAGGCGACGAAGAATGCATCCCCGTTCTGTCAAATTTAGGCCACCTCTACGGCCGCCACCTCTCTGAATTTGCAACCGCCGTCGAATACTATGACCGCGTGCTCGCCCTCGAGCCCGACAACGCTTGGGCGAGGGACGCACGCCGACGCTACCTTCGCTACCTGGACTGATTTGGACACCAAAGTTCATGGGGAAGCCATGCACCGTGGAGGTCATGGACCCCTCCACCATTCTGGTTGCTGGAGTGGGGGGCATTGGATGTTCTTGGGCCCAGCAAGCCCATGCAAAATGTCACGGAGGAGCCCATCTGGTGCTCATCGACGCCGACGAATCCAGTTTCAAAACCGGTGACGACATCCATGTTCTCAGGCTCGGCCACGCCTTGGACAGCGTGGGATGTGCTGCGCTCCCACCGCTGGCAGAACAACGGATGAGGGGGCTCAGCACATTGACGAATCAATTGCTTCAAAACACGGAACTGGTCATCCTGCTCACTGGATTGGGCGGGGGTGTTGGCACGGGTGCTGCACACGAATTTGCTCGCCAAGCCCGTCAATCCGGCGCAGTGGTATTAGCGGTCGCCGGCCTGCCTTTTGAAAGTCAACCAACGCGAATGGAAATCGCCCAAGAAGGCTTGGAACGCCTCGAGAAAACAGCCCATGTCACGGTCCGGCTCTCCCTCGATCGATTGGCTCGCCAAGCCAGAGAAAAAGGACAACTGTGGCAAATGGGAGCCGAATGGATTGAAGATTTGGTTGACGGTTTGGTTCGAACCTTGATGCGTATGGGCCTCATCAACCTCGACCTGATGGACCTCCGAGCCATTGTTGACCAAACCGGAGAGGCGACCCTGTTGGTAGGCGTGGGCCGCCCAGACGACCCGAAAGGCATCCTCGAAGCCGCCCTCAAGGCACCGCTTGCCGCCATGGACGTCGGTGGAGCAAAAGGATGTCTCATCCAAGTCGAGGGTGGATTGGGCATGACCATCGGCCAGGTTGATGCCGTCGCCGACCTGTTTACGAGTGCGTTGGATAACGATGCACAGGTCATTCTTGGAGCCCGGGTCAGCGAGGACCTGAACGATACCATCCGAGTGGTCACGCTGCTCTCTGGCATACGCCCTGCCTAATCGAGCAATTCGATCTCATCGTCCCACTCAACTTCGTTGGCCAGCACATCGGGTTCTTTCCATTCAACCTCTTCGCCAATGTCCTCGACGCCGTCTTCGGATTCGACCGAAACCTCAAGCGTTGGTTCAGATTCCACTTGTTGAATTGATGAAGGTTGATCCGAGGTGAGTGAAGCTTCGTTTGAGGGTTCAGGGGCGACCACCGCCTCATCGACCACCCGTTTGATGTGTTCGGCCGATTCAACATGGCCAATGGTACGGTCCAAAATGCGAGGTTGCATCCAAAGGAAGGTCAAAGCGACCACCAAGTGGCCGGCCATCATGACGTTTCGAACATCCTGCAAAACGGTGGTCAACATGGCCACGCTGCCTGCGTAGGCGTAACCAAAAGCAAGGCCCATTGGCAAAGCGTTCTTTGTGGTTACCAACTTGAGCGGGGAGCGGAAGGAACGAGAGGTGAGCCCCCATATGGCCATGAGAATGGTGAACGCCATCAGCGCCACCTCTTCTGCCACAATCAGAGCCGTAGCGGGCGTGATGAACTGGTGGCGCCAAACGGTCAAGAGATGCCAAGTAATCATCAACTGACTCAAGAACATCCAACGGCCACCAAAGCGATGGAAATCAACCCGAGAGGAGGCCCTCAAGCGCACCTCACGAGAACGTCGCCAGGCGAGCATGAATACTGCTGAAACAATACCGAGGAAAACCAGATTACTCAGGAGGAACCCTTCCATGGTGGTGGAGGAATCAGCCAGCATTTCAAACGCATACAAGAGGACGATGGTGATCAGCATGATCACGACGAACGACGTTCCTGTTGAACGAGATGACAAACCGGGCTCTCGCTCTTTGGCATCCGGGAGTTTTGACGCTGCGATGGAACTTAACCATCGGCCGAAACCACGGCCTTGAACGATGGCCCAAATGACGAAACAAGACGAGAGGGCCACGGGCAAGACCCCTGTCAGGTCACCGATTGCACCTTGTTCCCCGACCAAAGCGAGCAAGCAGGCAAACACCACAACGGCCATCAGGAGAGGGAAGAGACAGATGCGAAAAGAACCAAGAAGTCGTGAAAGGGCTGAACGTTCTTCATCTCCACGCTCGGGAAGTTGTATCCAACGCTGTACAGTGGTCCGAGATGCGAACAAACCGGTGAGAAAATAACCACCAGACAGAGAAAGAAAACCCAAGGCGCTGATTGTTTCAAGGTTGTTCACGGCGGCGAGTTGGAGAACCGAGGAAAGAACGAGAATCAAGACGATGTGAGGCAGTGTTGAAACACTGAGTAAAATTCGTATGAGGGAAAACAAGGAAGCATCTTCTTGCTGAAGTTGTTCGAGATTGGTTGGTTCTGAAGACGATGCATCCAAGTCTGCGTGGTCTTCCATGATGTTTCCTGCGGGCGACCCATTTTGAGGGTATTCCTTCCAAATGAAGTCAAACATCATGAAGAAGAAGCGCCCCAGACGGGGTATGGCGAAGCGTTTGACCAAGGCGCTGCGTGAAAAACGTCGATGGGTCGGGGTGTTGGTTCACCAACGACTACCAGACCGGGCCTCCGTCGAAAAAACCCTCGAACAAATCAGCCATTCACTGGATTCCAAGCCAAATCTTCGATTGATGGATTTTGTTGACGATGCCCAGCGGAAAGGCATGGAAGGCCAAACCGACCTCTTTGACGCCACCATCGCAGGAGGTTTGGCCATCGTCCGCGCACCCCTCAGCGTCATCGTTGAACTTCGCGACCTCCTCGAAGCGGAAGCAGCCCTGGAAACCTGGGGAGTCCAGAGTTTAACCACCAGCGGAAAAATACGGCTGGTGCGGGAGCGACTCGGTTTACCGAAACCCAAGCGGCATCGCAAGTGAGTTGCCCCCTTGGTTCGCGTTGTTGTGCTTCATCGAGCAAAGCCGCAGAAATCAAGAGCAACCCCCACGAGGGCTCGCCATGGGAGGAGGAGGGACAGCGCCCGCCATGAAGATGAGCGATGTGTTCATTCTCACCGGCCTAACGATGTTGCTGGGCGGCTTGTTCATGCATGCATGGGTCACTCCAATCGAGCTCAATGGAGAGGACCCTCCTTACACAAACGGAGCGTCCATGATGAAGGGCGATGCGTTTGATTTACGGGTCACGGTTGAAGAGGAAACAACCCTCAGGATTGTGTTGAAGGACGAAAAGGGCAACATCATCAGCGCTGAATCCTTTGTTCTGGCATCTGGCCAGAAACACAGGGAAGTGATCAGCATGGACGAATCCGGTTATTTCACCTATGAAATCGACACCAAAGGTGTCAACGCGGCCGTTGAAACCTCAATCGTGAGGAAGTACATGATCGATATGCTCCCGTTCCCCCTCGGAGCGATGTTCCTGGCCTATGGTCTGTATCAGCGGCGTGAATCCGAAGACGAGGTCTTGGATGCTGAACTAGAGGATTGACCAAACCACATCGTCCGGTTCATCCACGACATCATCGACCCCATCAAGCCGGAGCGAACCCGAGGATGTGAGCCCCAGAAGTGCCGCCTTTGAATTTCTATAGATAAGAGGTCCCAGAAGAGTTGCACCGTTGATAACTTCCTGCTCCACACGATCGATGTTGACCGTTTGAGGCAATTGAGATACCTGCTGGAACAAGGACGCCACCATGGCGTGTAAAACAGGATGGAGGGCTGACGGATTGGTGAGAAGGCCGAGCTCGTGAAGGTGGGCGTGTTCCTCCCCACTTCCCTCGACATTCAAACCAAGGCCAAGCACAACGTGATGGGCATCTCCTTGGGACACCGCCTCGAACAAGATGCCCCCGGTTTTTTTCATGCACCCATCCCCCGCACGAAGAAAGACATCGTTTGGCCACTTGAGGCACACCTCCATTGCAGAACATCCACTCATGAAACGAATCAGACGTACGAGCGCCTCCCCGACGCGCAACTGGTCGTAGGTTGAGTGAGGCCAACCCTGACCGGAATGAATCAACCAAGAGGCCATGAACGCGCCCGGGTAAGACGTCCATGTGCGACCTCGACGCCCTCGCCCTGTGGTTTGCAGGTCTGCTCGAACCGTGGCCCCCGTCGCTCCTGCCAATTTGATCACCTCATCGTTCGTGCTGATGGTGGTTTGATGATGGATGAACGGCGAGTTAGCGTAAGGTTTCCACATAGCGATAACGGACAATCGTTCGCCGTCTCCAAAAGATTTGGTGGCGATGCATCTTGCGGCGATCCCTTGAGCCCAAGCAGCCTCACAGGCGGTGTCTCCCACGCCCTTGGATGAGACGGTAAGGTAGGCAACCCCACCGCTGGAAAGAAGCGAAGTGGAGGCGAGGCGTTGGGCCATCCTCAGGAAAAGACCCACCCGGTCGGTATCTGTCAGTGCGGCCTCTTCCATCGGGCCAAGTGCCCCCTCCACCAGAGCATCTTCTCCGAGATAAGGCGTGTTCCAAACCACCACATCGTAGGTTTGGTCGCCCCCCCACTGGGCGCTTTGACCGTCGATCGAAGGACCCGGCCCTCCTTCCAACACCCTCGCTGAAAGTCCGTTTTGAGCAAAGTGTGCTCGAGTACAAGCCACGGCCATGGGGTTGATGTCACACGCAGTAACATCGCAGCCAAGACGTGCAGCATGGAGCGATAGGGCACCCGAACCACAGCCAATTTCCAACCACCTCGTTTTTGGAGGAAGACGTTCGTAAGTCAGCACCGATGCGAGGAAATCGGTATCTTCTCGAGGAGGGTAGACAGTGGGGGGGATGACCATGGAAAATGTCTCCCCGGTGGGGGCCCTCCAATCCAGGGCTTTTGCGGCTCGTTCGAGGCGTTCAATTTCCGCCTCCGCTTGGAGGGCGTCAAAAGATGTCTCGCCGCTCATAAACTGCTCCAAAGCGCATCCGGTCAAGAGGCTATGCTTACGTTTTCATTCCAAAATGTGGAAATTTTGCGAATATGGGCAGATTTATGAAGGGGGCAGTCCAGCAACCTTTGCGCCTTCCTCGTGGCCCGTGTGGTCACGGCCAACACGAAACGTATAAGAAGGCCATGCAGGTCGGACAGAAAGCCCAAGTTGCTACATTGGGCCTGTAGCTCAGTCAGGTAGAGCGTCGGACTTTTAATCCGATGGTCGCGGGTTCGAACCCCGTCGGGCCCGCCTGAATGCGCTACCGGTCCAATGTGGAGGGCCTGACGGGGTGTCAAAATGGTCGTAAAGAGTGCAACGAAAAAGCGTTTGATGGAACTGGGCGTCTCTGAAGAGTACGCTCACAAACTGGCAACCGACCGAAACATGACCGATATCAAGAACATGTCTCACGACGATGTCGCATCAACACTCGGCATTTCCAAGGACGCTGAGGAATTCATCAACACCATGCAAATCATCGCTGAGCAAGGATCTCGACGACGTGCAGCCAAAAAGAGCACGAAGATCACCATCCGTGCCAAAGCTGTCGACGACATGGATCGACCAGAAATCACGTCCCGATTCAACGCCCTTAACCACGAACTGGTCCCCCACCAAGAACTGGTTGGCCAAGCCAACATCTCTCCTGAGGAACAACTGGCCATCGAGATGGAGGAACTCGCACCCTGGAGAATGGTCCAACCCGACCCCGAGACTGGAGAAGACCGCCTTGCAAAGGAACTCCTACCAAAGATTCTCATCACGGACCCCGTTGTCCAAGTCATCAAAGAACTCGCAGAAAGCGCTGATTCAGCAGCCCACATGGCCGACCCAGACCACACCCCTCTGGCGGCCGGTTGGATTGCCGATCGTGTGCTCAAAGTCGTCCGGCAATCCCCATCAGCCGGACGGACGGTGGCTTACCGGCTCATCGTGGAGGGGAACTGAGGAGGAGATATCATGCAGGAAATCATTCAAGCATTTTTCAAAGAGCGCAGCCTTGTCAACCACCAGTTGGCATCTTACAACGACTGTATCCCCGCCACGGAGAACACGATCTCCCGAATGGAACGAATCATCCGCAACATTCGCGTCGGTACCGACGAGGACTTCAACGACGACGAAGGAGGCTACATCAAACTCGACGTCCACGACCAAGACATCGTCATCCGACTCAAGAACGTGAAACTTGGCCAGCCAACCGTCAAAGAAGCCAACGGTGCCCTCAACCCATCTTCACCAATGGAATGCCGACTCCGTAAACTGACCTACATGTCTCCAGTCACCATCGACTTCACCATCAAGCGAAACGGCGTACCCTCTCCTACCGAATCCGGTGTTGCCGTCGGCAACATGCCGATTATGGTCCGCTCTGAGCGATGCAACCTCCACGCCAAGCACATCGCTGGCGACCGCGTCCTCACCCCAACCACGTCCGCTGAGGACAAAGCCACATGGCACGAACTCCTTCGCAAGAAGGGCGAAGACCCCCTCGACCCCGGTGGCTACTTCATCATCAACGGAACCGAGCGCGTTCTCATCTCCATGGAAGACCTCGCCCCGAATCGAGTCACCGTTGAAATCAACAAGCGCTACGCCAAGCAGACAGAAGTCGCCAAAATTTTCTCCCAGAAAGACGGCATGCGCAAGCCGCTGACCGTCGAAAAGCGCCGAGATGGTATGCTGATGGTCAAGATCAGCACCGCCGGTACGACGGCCATTCCGGTCGTTTTGTTGATGCGAGCCCTTGGTGTCGAAAACGACCAAAACATCTTCCAAGCCATCGCTGGAAACACGGATTCGTTCAAGTACATCGTCGCCAACATCAACGAAGTGAACGACAACGAAGAATACAAGGTTGTCACCACCGAGGAAAGCCACCAGTGGTTGGAAAAGAAATTCGCAGCAGGCCAACAAAAGGAGTACCGAGAGGCTCGTGTCAACCAACTCCTTGACCGAGAACTCCTCCCTCACTTGGGCGACCAGGTCGAAGACCGCGAAAAGAAAGCCATCTACCTCGGCCGAATCGTTCGTCAAGTCCTCGAAATGGCCATTGAAGGACGAGACCCCAACGACAAGGACCACTACGCCAACAAGCGAGTTCGCTTGGCTGGAGACTTGATTGAGGACCTTTTCCGCGTGTCCGCTGGTCAACTCGCTCGAGACCTCAAGTACCAACTTGAGCGACACCACAACCGAAAGCGAGAGCTGAAGATCACCTCTTGCCTTCGCCCGGATGTTCTTACGAGCAAAATCATGCACGCTCTCGCAACCGGCAACTGGGTCGGTGGACGCTCTGGCGTCAGCCAACTGCTCGACCGAACCACCTACCTTGCTGCGCTTTCTCACATGCGCCGTGTAACCTCGCCTTTGGTGCGTAGCCAGCCTCACTTCGAAGCTCGAGATTTGCACCCTACTCAATGGGGACGCTTGTGCCCCAACGAGACCCCTGAAGGACAGAACTGCGGTCTCGTGAAGAACGCTGCACAGATGATCGACATTTCCGAGGACATCAACGAGATTGAAATCCGTGAACGCCTTGACGAACTCGACGTTTACCAACCCGATGACTGGACCGACGGTGACCGAATTCACGTCAACGGCGACATCTACGGCATCCACAAGCGAGGAAAGAAACTCGTGGACCACTTCAAGTCATCTCGTCGCCGAGGCGTGATTCCTTCCGAAGTCTCCATCCGTCACGATGTTGAGAACAAAGACATCTTCATCAACACCGACAAAGGACGAATCCTTCGACCCCTTCTCATCCTTTACGACGGTGCCCCTCGCCTCACACAAGAGCATTTGACCAAACTGTCAAGCGGCGAAATCAACTTCCGCTCCCTCATCATTGAAGGCGTTGTGGAATGGGTTGACGCTGAAGAGGAAGAAGACCTCTACATCGCCCCTCGTCCGTTCGTTCTGCCAGAAACCATCCCAGAAGGCGACAGTGCCGGTTTGGCCGGTCGTGTCGTCAAGTACGAAGACGTACAGTGGATGAACTTGGGCGAACCACGCACAGAAGTCGCACACCTCAAGGCCAACGTGTCCATGCCAAACGGGGAAATCTCCACCACGGAATTCGATGTGCCGCTGCTCTACACCGCCGAACACACGCACTGCGAAATTGACCCGCAACTCGTTCTCGGTGTTTGTGCGTCTCTCATCCCTTACCCAGAGCACAACTCGACACCCCGTGTCACCGGTGGAACGGCGATGGTGAAGCAGTCCCTCGGACTGCCAAGCGCCAACTACCGTATGCGCCCCGACACTCGAGCCCACATCTTGCACTACCCTCAGCGCTCCATCACCCGTACACGAGCCATGGAAACCACGAACTTCGATGACCGCCCCGGCGGCCAGAACTTCATCGTGGCCATCATGTCGCTGCATGGATACAACATGCAAGACGCTGTCATCATGAACAAGGGCTCGATTGACCGAGCCCTCGGCCGTTCGACGTTCAACCGCACCTACAACGCAGAACGCCGCCGATTCCCTGGCGGACAAGTTGAGGAGATTGAGAAGCCCGGAACTTCCAAGCAGGAAATCAAGGGCCTCAAGGCGCCCGAGTCCTACATCCATTTGGAAGCTGACGGCCTGCCCGTTCCAGAAACCGCTCTGGAAGGTGGCAACGTTCTGGTCGGCAAGACCAGCCCGCCTCGGTTCCTTGAGGAATCCTCCGGAGCATCTTTCCTGATGGCTCAGGAACGCCGAGAATCATCCATGCTCGTCCGACACGGCGAGAAAGGTTGGGTCGACAACGTCTACGTCACCGAGTCGCTTGACTCCGGACGCTTGGTCCGTGTCATGGTTCGAAGCCACAAAGTCCCCGAAGTCGGTGATAAGTTCGCTTCACGCCACGGACAAAAGGGTGTCATCGGACGCTTGGTTGAGCAAGAAGACATGCCGTTTACCCCCGATGGCATCGTCCCCGATCTCATCATCAACCCTCACGCCATTCCATCCCGAATGACGGTCGCCCACGTTCTGGAAATGATCGGTGGCAAAGTGGGTGCTATGGAAGGGCGACGCATTGACGGTACGGCTTTCCGTGGCGAGAAAGAGTCCAGTCTCCGAGACGGGCTCGTCCGCAATGGATTGGCCCACACCGGACGTGAAATGATGATCAACGGCGAAACCGGCGAGTCCTACCCCGCCGACATCTTCGTTGGATGTATCTTCTACCAACGCCTCCACCACTTGGTGAGTTCAAAGATTCACGCCCGCTCACGTGGCCGTGTCCAAATCTTGACCCGCCAACCAACGGAAGGACGTGCCCGACAAGGTGGTCTGCGATTCGGTGAAATGGAACGTGATTGTCTGATTGCCCACGGTGCTTCGATGGTCATCAAGGACCGACTGCTGGACGAGTCCGACGGTATTGACATGTATGTTTGCGCCCAATCCGGCCACATTGCTTGGTATGACCCGAAGCGTGGCACCTACGTCAGCCCCATCCACGGCGATGGCGCTGAAGTCTACAAGGTACAGACTTCTTATGCATTCAAACTGCTCCTAGACGAGATGAAGAGTTTAGGTGTGGCCATGCGTCTTGAACTGGAGGACCGAAGATGAGTCGAAAAAACACAATGATCCCCAAGCGAATCGCACAGATTCGATTTGGTTTGATGGACCCGAGCGAAATCCGTAAGATGTCTGCTGTTGAAGTGAAGACAGCTGACACCTACAAGGACGACGGGCACGCCTACAAGCAAGGTCTCATGGACCCGCACATGGGTGTGATTGAACCTGGTTTGCTCTGCCCTACCGACAACTGTCAGTACCAAGACTCACCCGGTCACTTCGGCCACATTCAGCTTGAACTGCCCGTGATCCACATCGGATTCGTGAACTTGATCAAGACGGCTTTGAAAGCCACGTGCAACGACTGCAGCAACATTTTGCTCCACAGCGAGCCAGGGACCTCACCCGGCTCAAACCCCGAGCAAAGTGAGCAAGACTACTACCGTAACCGCATCCGAGATGTCATCACCAAGCACGGTGTTGGTTCGACCGAATTCTCCAAGATCATCAAGGAAGTTGAGAAGGTCACCTCGGGTACCAAGCGCAAGGTCTGCATGCACTGCGGTTCATCCCAAGGTAAAATCATCCTTGACAAACCGACCACGTTCAAAGAAAAGCACGACAACACCGAGCGAAAACTCAACCCGCGCGACGTACGTGAGTGGCTCAGCAGCATCCCTCCTGAGCACCTCATCTTCATCGGAATGGACAAGCAGAACCGCCCTGAGTGGGTCGTTCTCAAGGTGCTCCCAGTACCGCCCATCACCGTTCGACCGTCCATCACCCTCGACAGTGGCGACCGCTCAGAAGACGACTTGACCCACAAACTCGTGGACGTCCTGCGCATCAATCAACGCCTGCGAGAAAACCGAGACTCCGGTGCACCCCAACTCATCGTTGAGGACCTTTGGGAGTTGTTGCAATACCACATCACCACGTACTTTGACAACCAAACCTCCGGCATTCCACCTGCACGACACCGCTCCGGCCGAACGCTCAAAACGCTCACGCAACGCCTCAAGGGGAAGGAAGGACGATTCCGAAGCAACCTCTCCGGTAAGCGTGTTAACTTCTGTGCTCGGTCCGTGATTTCACCTGACCCCTACCTCAGCGTGAACGAAGTGGGTGTCCCCGTCAAGATCGCAAAGGAATTGACGGTCCCCATTCGTGTCACCACTCGAAACCGAGAACAAATGCGTCAGATGATTCTCCGCGGACCTGATGTCCACCCCGGTGTGAACTACATCGTGCGTGGTGACGGTCGACGTGTGAAAATCAACCAACGAAGCCGCCTCATCAACGCTGGTTTCCGATGTCACAACCCGGAATGTAACGAAGAAACGACGGGTCGTCATGACCTTCATTCCTGCCTACCAGCACCAAACTTCCTCCCTGGCATGGTCATTCAGAAGCAAATTTCACTCAGTGGCATGGACCAAACGGAAGAAGTCAGCTACGTTGTGAACGATGCAGCCACTTTGAACAACCTTCAGGGCATTGATGAAAACGGTAAGAAGTTGGCTGAGGACGACCCTCGAGCCATCCTCCACTACCGCTGGATGCACGAGTTGGCTCAGGCTGACAACCCCAACCCCGAACCCTTCCCCGAACACCTCGAAGTGGCCTGCCCACACTGTGGCAGTCCCTTTGACGAATGGGGCGAAGAGCGAACCGGTGTTGAGGACCGTCTTTCGACCCTCGACCGATACGGCAACCCCAAGCCTGGCTTGCAAGTGGAACGCCACCTGATCGACGGCGACGTCGCCATCTTCAACCGACAACCTTCGCTTCACCGCATGTCGATGATGGTTCACGAAGTGCGCGTTATGGAAGGCCACACCTTCCGGTTCAATCTGGCCGTGTGTACCCCGTACAACGCTGACTTTGACGGAGACGAGATGAACCTCCACGTGATTCAATCCGAAGAAGCTCGTGCCGAAGCCAAGATTTTGATGCGTGTCCAGGAACACATCCTGACCCCTCGCTACGGCGGTGCGGTCATCGGTGGTATCCACGACCACATCTCGGGCGCCTACCTCCTCTCTCGACCGGGAACCGTGATTCGACAAGCACACGGTCTCGAGATGCTTGGAAACATCGGCTACACGGGCGAACTCCCTGAACTTGTCAAAGACGAGAACGGCGAACCTGCCTACCGTGGCCAAGATATCGTGTCGCTCATCATCCCCAACAACATCCACCTGCGCTTCCGCAGCCGGTCCAACGACATGGTGATGGTGAAAGACGGACAAGTTGATGGAACCCTTGACAAGCGTGCCATCGGTGCTGAGGACGGACGTCTTCTCGATGCTATCGTCCAAACCAACGGCTCTGAGCAAGGTGCTCGCTTCCTGGACGAATTCACTCGATTGTCCATCGCAGCCTGTACTTCGCTCGGATTCACCACCGGTATCGATGACGAAGACCTCTCCGACGAAGCTGTGGCTGGCATCAATGCCGCCAACGCCAAGGCACAGGACGAGGTCACCCTCGCTCTGGAAAAGTTCGGAAAGGACGGGAAGAAATACGATACCCGTCCGGGACGTACACCTCGTGAAACCCTTGAGGAGGACATCATGCAGATGCTCGACAAAGGAAAGCAGGAAGCCGGTGACATTGCAAAGGACGAACTCAACAAGTCAGGTTCCACCAACGCTGCGGTCAACATGGCCATCTCCGGCGCTCGTGGTTCCATGGACAACTTGACGATGATGGCAGCGTCCATCGGTCAAGCCAAGGTTCGTGGTAAGCGACTCGAGCGTGGCTACGATGATCGTGTCCTGCCTCACTTCAAGCGAGGCGGTCGCGGTGCTCTTGACCGTGGTTTCATCGCCTCGTCGTTCAAGCGTGGTCTTGAGCCCACGGAGTTCTTTATGCTCTCCGTTTCAGGCCGTGAGTCGCTGGTCGACACCGCTGTTCGTACGGCAAAGTCCGGATACATGCAGCGACGTCTCATCAACGCGATGGACGACCTGAAGGTCTTCGACGATGACATGCTCTCGGTGCGAAACACCGCCAATCGTATCATCCAGTTCAGCTACGGTGAAGACGGCATTGACCCGTCCCGTGGTGTCCACGGCTCCCCGTTCAACATCGACGTCATCGTCGACGCTGCTTTGGGAACAGAAGGTGGACTTGAAGTGGAGCGAGAATCCTATGAATTCAAGGCCGATGAAGAAGACATGGGCGCATGGGAAGAAGCCGCCGAACACGATGGAGGTGAGGACTGATGGTCGTTAAGAGTGCAACCAAGAAGAAGCTCATGGACTTGGGCATTGAAGAAAACTTTGCTCACGCACTGGCTGACGACCGCAAGTGGGACGACGTCAAGGTGATGTCACAAGCTGACATCGCCAAAATCTGTGAAACCGACTCGGAGACCGCTGGAAACATTCACGCCACCATCATCGCCGCCACCCAAAAGGGTCGCGATGGCGACGGTGAGAACACCGGGCCGGTCACCAAGGTTCGCATTTCTGGCCGAAGCTCAAAGCGTCGAACCCGTGCCAAGGCCGTTGTTGGCCTCGAACCGTACGATTACGAACGTAAGATGCAGTCAATGGTCAACGAGTTGTCGTTGGACCCGGTCTACAAGAAATTGGAGGAAGCCGTGGACGCCACCGGATCAGGTCGTTTCACCAATCGTATTCTGGCTGATTTGACCGTTGCTTGCCACAGCCGTGGCAAGAAGAAGTTGACCAAGCCACAAGCCAAGAAGGTCATTGACGAAGCCATCGTTGCTCTGGAACGAGCCAGCATTGACCCCTACGAAGCAGCAGGTATCATCACGGCACAGTCCATCGGTGAACCAGGTACACAGATGACCATGCGTACGTTCCACTATGCTGGTGTCGCAACCGTCAACGTCACGCAAGGTCTTCCACGTATCATTGAGATTGTGGACGCCCGCAAGGTGCCACAAACACCGACGATGACCATCCGTTTGAAGGACGACCAAAAGCAAGATGGCAAGGCTGCACAGAAACTCGCAGCTGCGATTGAAGTCACCACCACGGTGAACATCGCCACGCTCGAAACCGACGTCGCCCAACGCCGACTTGTGTTGAACCTCAACAAAGGCAACCTCAAGCAAAAGAACATGACCGCTGCTGAGGTCAAGGACAAACTTGAGCGTGCAACACGGCTCTACGTTCAGGCTGATAAGGAAAAGAACCCGTCAACGCTCACCATGATCCCTGGCGTTCATGCAGAAGAAGACCTCGCTGACCTCGCCGATAACCCACCATCGTACACGATGCTCCTCCAACTGGAAGAGAAGATTCGTGACATGCGACTGAAGGGTATTCCTGGCATCGAGCGAGCCAACCCGCAACTTGACGACAAAACGGGCGAGTACTACCTTTCCACCATCGGAAGCAACCTCACTCGAATCAGTGAACTTGAGAACATTGACCGTTCCCGGACCTACACCAACAACATCATCGAAATCTACGACTACTTGGGCATTGAAGCCGCACGTCAAGCCATCGTCAACGAACTCCAAATGACCCTCGACGGCGCCCGCCTCGAAGTTGATGTCCGCCACCTGCTGATGGTCGCTGACGTCATGACGTCTGAAGGAGAAGTTCGAGCCATTGGCCGACACGGTGTTTCTGGAACCAAACACAGCATCCTTGCTCGTGCTGCGTTCGAAGTCACCGTCAACCACCTGCTCAAGGCCGGTATCATCGGTGAGAAGGACTACCTCACCGGTGTGGCAGAGAACATCATCGTCGGTCAGCCCATTTCCTTGGGAACCGGCAGCGTGGCTCTGTACTACATCCCGGATGAGTGAGATTCCAACCATGAGAAACACATGTGGAGAATGGAGGAAGAAGAATGGATCTAAGCCGACAATTGAAGAACGCAATCGCAACAGGAAACCTGTTGTTTGGACAACGACAAGCCAAGGACGCCTGTGCTAACGGGAACGCCAAGATGGTCATTGTGGCAGCCAACTGCCCCGAAGACTACACGACGGACCTTCGTGCCGCCCACCCGGAAGTGAGCGTCCACCGAGCACGTATGGTGAATCGAGAATTGGGCATTGCCTGTGGTAAGCCCTTTTCGGTCTCGACCATCACCGTCCTTGATGCTGGCGACAGCGATCTCATGACGCTTGAAAGCAACGTTGAGTGATTCTAAAACAGCGGGACAAAGGCTTGATGGCCTTTGATGAACACGGGGAATCATGCGAGTGAACCATGTTGCGGTAGCGACGACTTTCACGGCCTTGATTTTGACCAGCTTTTTGATGGGTTTTGCCATCGAACAGCCTGCTGAACAACCGGTCTTGGACCACCACCCTGTTGAACACACATCGGCTCGTTCAAGTTCAGCAGAGGTGTTTCTCGCCAGCGGCGGTTCAACTTCACACGACGAATTCTCGGGAGCTATTGTGGCTTCAGACAGTGGCTACTTCGTTGCAGGAGACGTCAACTCTTCAGCAGCCAGTTTGACTTTTGGCCCTCATTCTTATGTTCCAACCTCACCTTATAGCAATGGAAACGACTTCTTTTTGGCTTCATTGGACAACAACGGAGGTTGGAATTTCTTGGTGGGTGCTGACCACACGCAGGGTGGCGTCTCCTTCATGTCTGACGTGGCCTCTCATGCAGGCAACGCCATCGTAGCAGGCTACATGTACGGCCCCGTAGATTTCGGACAAACATCCCTCTCTTCAGCCGTTCAGTTTGATGCCTTCGTCGCCCAAACGGATGCGGCGGGCAACTGGATGTGGGCGAAGGGGTTCCAGACCCTTCCCAATTCATCAAGCGATTCCAGCATCCCACAAGCCCTCGCAGTTGACCAATTAGGAGACATCATCGTGGCCGGTTATTTCTCTGGAGAGACCGACTTTGGCGGAACCACCTTCAACGTGTCCAACCCAGAGATTTTCATCGCTAAACTTGACGGGGCTAACGGTGCACTCAAGTGGGTCGTCAAGGGAAGCGGCCCCGGAAACCAGGAGGTTACCGATGTCGTTGTTGATTCAAACGGTAACATTCATGTTTCTGGCGTCACGCAAAACAACGTTCTTTTTGGAACACAAAATTACGCCACGGTAGGGACCACCGATTCCTTTGTTGTCAAACTCTCAAGTAGCGGGGCCATCCAATCCATCACCGGCTACGGCATCCCCAATCAGGCCGTATCGCTCACCAACATGGCCGTCGACAATGCAGGCGACCTGTATGTAGGTGGTTCGTTTGAAGGTACAATGGCGAAGAACGGTTGGTCCATCACCGCCAACAAAGGTGGCGCAGACTTGTTCTTCATCAAAGAAGGCACGACATCGAACAACCAGTGGGCCGTCACTGGAGGAAGCAATGCTGCCGATAGCTTGAGTGGCATGGAAGTCACCTCTCGAGGCGAATTGATCTTTACCACCTTTTTCGCCAGTTCCACGTTTACGGGGGGTACCAAGGGCGCTACACCCACCACCAGCAGTTGGACCACCATCAACGCTGATGCCCTCATGGGTGGATTAACCAATACCGGCGGTTGGTCGTGGTTGGACGTTACGGCCAGCAACGCTCTGGAACTCGGGTGGGGTATCGCCGTAAATTCAAGCGATATTGCGGCTGTGATGGGCTCGTATGCAGGTCCTTCTGGAAGCAACACCATCACGAAGGGAACCAACAGCGTATCAAGCACAGGTGGTTGGGACAACTTCGTTTGGGCACTTGACCCCTCAATGAAGGCTGACAGCGATAACGATGGGGTGCCGGATGTATCCGACAACTGCCCCAATGACGTCAACCCGCTTCAAGGAAACACCGACGGTGACGCAAAGGGCGATGCTTGCGATCCCGACGATGACAACGATGGCATCACGGACAACGCCCCCGATAACTGCCCCCGTGGAGGTGCAGCCAACTGGGGGTCGACACAGAACTTTGACGACCCAGCAAACTCCACTGACTGGGACCGAGACGGCTGCAAAGACGATGTCGAGGACAACGACATGGACAACGACGGCATTGACAACGTCGACGACCAATGCCCTCGTTCCACCTACCAACCGCCGCGTCCAAACTGGGTTTCTGATGAAATCACCGATGTTGATGGGGATGGATGTCGAGATATCGACGAAGATACCGATGATGACGGTGATGGAGTTCCAGATTCCAGAGACGATTGCCCCACCGTGGTTGGAGACTCAACCCTCGGAGAGGAAGGTTGTCTGGACACCGACGGTGACGGATGGTCAGACAATTTCGACGACTGCCCCACCGAATACGGAAATTCCACCTTGGCTGGCAAAAACGCCTGCCCCGATATGGATGGGGACGGTTGGGCCGATGTTGATGACGCCTTTGACGAAGACCCAACCCAATGGGCGGACGCAGATGGCGACGGTTACGGCGACAACACCGCCGGTAGCACACCGGATGAATGTCCATCGGTGGCAGGTACCTCCACCGCCGACCGACTTGGCTGTCTCGATACAGACGGGGATGGTTATTCCGACCCAGACAGTCAGTGGAACACCGAGTACGGCGCTGATGCCTTTATCGACGATGCCACTCAATGGTCTGATTTCGACGGCGATGGTTATGGTGACAACTACGCCAACACCTCCTGGGACGACCGAAATCCATCCTGGCCGGGTGTATACCGAGAGGACGTTGTTCTGCAAGATGCTTGTCCGACCAAAGAGGGCACTTCTTGGCAAAACGGCCTGATCGGTTGTCCCGACCAAGACGGAGATGGTTGGTACAACCTCCAAGATGCATTCCCGAACGACGCCACACAATGGTCCGATATGGACGGCGACGGATACGGCGACAACATCTCTGGAAACGATGCTGACCGGTGCCCGGAAATTGCTGGAACCTCCACCCTCGACCGGTTGGGTTGTGTTGACACCGATGACGATGGCTACTCCGACCCCGACATCACGTGGACGCCAGAACAAGGCGCTGATGCATTCATGGCCGACCCAACCCAATGGGCCGACCAAGACAAGGATTTCTTTGGCGACAACCCCGCAGGGGACCGAGCAGACGACTGTCCAACCGTTCGCGGAACCTCGTTCATTGACCGCTTTGGTTGTGAAGACAGCGACGGCGACGGCATTTCTGACGCCACCGCCGAATGGACACTGGAACAAGGCGCTGATGCATGCCCGCTTGCGTACGGCAACTCAAGCGCTGACCGCATCGGCTGCGTCGACACCGACGGAGACAACTACTCCGACCCAACACCTGAATGGCGAGCAGCAGAGGGTGCTGACGCATATCCTGAAGACCCAACACGATGGATCCTCGAACCTGAAAGCGACGGAGCCCTCTTCGCATCCACCAATGTGCTCATCGGTGGTGGCGTCGGGCTCGTGGTCGTTCTCGCACTTGTTGGCCTATTCATGAGAGGTCGACGACCAAAGGCCGACAATTCGGCTTGGGAAGTTCCTCCCAACGTGGGCATGCCTAATTTCAACGCTCAACCCGCCGCAGGTGTTCAGCCAGGATATGCCGCACCGGTTTCGATGCCAAATTTCAACGCACAGCCTGCTGCCGTGGCTCAGCCAGCCTATGCCGCACCCGTTGCTGCACCCGTGGCTCAACCTGACCCTGCAAGGGAGTACTACAACAGCCTCCTCGCCCAGGGGTATCCCCACGAAGATGCCGTACGGTACACACAGCAATACTTCAGCCAATTCCACGGATGAGTCGGGGGGACGGACCAGATGACCGATGTGTCCTCTGGTGTGTTGAACCACCCGATGGTACGCACGCTGTTGGTGTTCTCAGCCTTTCGAGCCGTCTATGGCATGGGCATCTTGGTCGTCACCTACGCCTTGGCCACAAGTGACAACTCACCATGGTGGTTGTCCATCATGTTTCTTGGGACATCGATGGTCTTCTCTCGATGGCTCTTCCGTCGCCTAAAGCAACGTTGGCCAGGGCTGTTTGGTCGCCAAGGCGACGGTGGAAACGAATCCGAGCATCAGACGACGCCTTGAGCGATCATGGCTTCAGCAACCTTGAGGAAACCTGCCACGTTCGCACCGAAGACATAGTCGCCTTCACGGTTGTACTTCTTGGCCGTCTCAAAGGCGTTCTTGTGAATGTTCACCATGATGCCCTCGAGTTTCTCATCAACCTCTTCACGGGTCCAGGAAAGTCGAAGCGAGTTCTGGGACATTTCCAGTCCGGAGGTGGCCACACCACCAGCGTTGCTGGCTTTTCCTGGGGCAAAGAGCACGCCGGCCTTCTGGAAGACTTCCACAGCCTCTGGCGTACAGGGCATGTTGGCACCTTCGCCGACGGCGATGACGTTGTTGGCCACGAGCATGGCAGCTTCTTCACCGTTGAGTTCGTTTTGAGTGGCGCATGGAAGAGCCACGTCAACATCAACGCCCCACAGGCCGTTGAGCGAAGGTTCTGGCTCGCTTGGAGTAAACGTAGCCGACGGGTACTGCTTGGCGTATTCAGAGATGCGACCACGACGGTTGTTTTTGAGGTCCATAACCCATGCCAACTTCTCACGGTCAATGCCTTCGGGATCGTGGATGAATCCGGAGGAATCCGAGAAGGTGACCGGCTTACCGCCAAGGTCGAGGACCTTTTCACAGGCGAACTGAGCCACGTTTCCGGAGCCGGAAATGGAGACGACAGCCCCTTCGAAGGACTTGCCCTTGGTGGCAAGCATCTCACGAGCGAAGTAAACCAAGCCATAGCCGGTTGCTTCAGGACGAATCAAGGAACCGCCATAGGCTCGGCCTTTACCGGTCAAGACACCGGCTTGGAATTCATTTCGCAGTCGCTTGTACATACCGAACATGTAGCCAATCTCACGACCGCCCACACCGATATCACCGGCAGGGACGTCGCAGTCGTGGCCGATGTGTCGCCAAAGTTCCATCATGAAGGATTGACAAAATCGCATGACTTCTCCGTCCGATTTTCCTTTGGGGTCGAAATCAGAACCACCCTTACCTCCGCCCATGGGCAGGCCGGTGAGGGAATTCTTGAAAATCTGCTCAAACGCAAGGAACTTGAGAATGGAGGCGTTGACACTGGGGTGGAAGCGGAGACCGCCTTTGTAGGGCCCAATAGCGCCGTTGAATTGAATGCGGAAACCACGGTTGACTTGTGTTTCACCAGCATCGTTGACCCAAGGTACTCGGAAATGGATGAGGCGCTCGGGCTCAACCACGCGCTCAACAACGGAAATGTACTCCGGGTTGGCCTCAAGAACGGGCTCGAGGGACTCCAAAACTTCCTTGACGGCTTGATGGAATTCAGGTTGTTCGGGGTCTCTGGCTACGACTTTTGCATAAATTGCATCACTGGGGCTCATCGGCATACCTTCTCACACCTCTTGGTGTGTTGGCCTCCCCTAACAAAGTCCCTTTCTAATGGTTGTCCCTCTTTCATCTCCCCAACCATGGATTGAGAGGAGGAAGAAGGCGCTCAAAAGGAGCAAACGGTCAGGTATCGCTCCAGCCGTTCAACGCGACGTTGGCCGTTGTCATCGACTTCACTCATGGCCCGAATTGATTCTTCGATCAGTGCATGCTGATCTTCTTGCAAACCGATAATTCGACGAAGGTGGTCCAACATGGCCCACTCGTCTTCACTGATGACATCGTCGTCAAGAGCGGCGATGAGAGCTGATTGGTACGTGGTGGCGTCTCCCATGTGGTGACCTCCGTATTCACTGTCCTCATCAAACGGCCATGCTCCGTCCCCGGCAACAATCGCACGGCATTCGGCCGTGTCGGCCGGCGCCACACCGAGAGCTTGAGCAAGGATGCGAAGAATTTGCGCTTCGTCGTCGGTAACAATGGCGTCGTCAAAGGCGATACGAAGGGTTTCGAGATAGAGATAGAGTCCTCGGGTAGGGTGCAGTGCCATGATTTCACGTAGAGATGGCTCGTCTTTCAAACTTCGCTCTCGAGAGAGAAGAGGAAGTCAAACACTATGTAAGACAGATAATTACAGATTGTCATCATTTGCAACACATTTATATGCCCGCCGCCATAGTCTCATCTCACGAGGCAACCAAGATGACCCAGCCAACCAGCGCCGTTTCCCTCCGAATCACGGAGGATGACCTCGCCTTGCTGGACGCACGTATTGGGATGGACGGCGCTCGAAGCCGTTCTGATGTTGTGCGTCTTGCCATCCAAGAATTCCTTCACAATCAACCCCTCTTGCAGGGCATGAAATCCGTTCGCATTCCACTTGGTCGAAACGACCAGGTCCAACTTGGCAAATTGTACGAACTCCAAGGCACCACTCCGGAGATCGCCGCCCAAGAAGGACTCAAATTGTACATTGAACAAGCGATTGACAAGATCGTTAGAGAAAACAAACTCGATGATGTTCTGGAGGCGTCCAGAGCAGCAACGACACCACGCAACGAATACCAAGAATGAATTGGTGAGAGACTGGAGGGGATGGGATGAATTGGCAAAACTCGGGCTACAACCTAAGTGATGCCACCCTTGGAGTGATGCAGGACCGGCCTGTCCTGCAGAGCTTTGTCTCGTTGTGTGAGCGTGCCCGTCGTGCACGCCTTGGCCTTGGTTCCCAAAACCAAACACCCCCACACACCTCCCTGGACGACGGCCAGGGAGGCTCAGATTCCACCCCCGTCAGTTGACGTGGTGGTTCCCCCGTGCCCAGCCCCCACACTTCTGGGCACATTGATTTCCATCGGTCAAGCCTGTGACCTTCATGCGAATCCTTTAGGAGGGTCGCCGCAGGATGGCGGATATGAACGAGGGAGAAGAACTGGTGGATTCCTCCACCTACCCATTCCTTGCTCATGCCAAACCCCGACCCGGCCAGTTGGAGATGATTCAAGACGGCATCAAGGCTCTCGAAAAGGGAGGATACCATTTGGCAGCGGCCCCGACGGGGATTGGGAAAACGGCGGCCTCCTTGGCTGCTGCCCTTGAAGTGGCCAGCCAATCTCCTCAGAAGAAAACCGTGTTTTTCTTGACCTCTCGCCAAACACAGCATCGAATTGTCGTGGACACTGTTCGCCGCATCAATCAACGACGAAAGGGCATGATGCCGGTTCGTTTGGTGGACATGGTTGGCCAAGCAGGCATGTGCATCCAGCCTTTTGCCAAGGAGTCGCCGTTGGTGTTCTCCCTTCTCTGCAGTCAGGCGAGAAAAACGAGGTCCTGTAAACCATGGATCACATCAGCCCCTGGACTCAAAGAACGCATTTTGTCCTCACCGCTTCACGTCGATGAATTGGTGGAGATTGCCAGAACCCACACGGCGAACGGTGAAGCGGCCCAGACCTGCCCTTGGAAAGCGGCAAGAGAAGCAGTAAGTGGCGCTGATGTTTTTGTTGGCGATTACAATCATCTCTTTGACGACGGCGTCAGGGAATCCAGCCTCAAAGCCATGGACCTCTCCTTGGAGGACATCATCATCGTGGTGGACGAAGCTCACAATCTCCCCGACCGTATTCGAATGACGCTTGAAAAACGACTGACGAGAACGATGATTCGCAACTCGCAAATGGAATTGGAAGAATACGCTGGGATGCTGGCACAGGCGATGAATGCGCCAGGCGGAGAGGCTCTTTCCATGAGTCATGGTCTCGCCATGTGGGCTTTTGAGGTGGTCAAGGCCTCACGGGTTGGTTTTGATGCTCTCTTTTCCCAGTACCTTCGAAACCTCTCCGGAAGGGATGAGGAAGCTGAGGTTGCCATAGAGGACATCCTCAATGTCTTTCATCGAGCGTGCGATACCGTCGAGGGAAAAGCCGGACAACAACAACTCGATGCACCTTCCACATCGAAGCATCCGGTGGTTGATGCCGCTGTCCGTATCCACCAACTTCGGGACATTCTCTCCAGTGTCGATGTCGACATGGAAGCTGGCGACGACGGGAATCCGATGGAACCCAACGCCCACCGTGTGGCTGAGATTCTGGATTGCATGCTCAAATTTGGGTCCACTCCAGCCTTGACCATGGTCTACGATACCAAAGGCAAAGACGGTCGAATTACAACCCATCTCCTCGACCCAGGGTTGGTCTCCAAGCCCGTGTTTGAACAATCCGCAGGTGCGATGTTGATGTCAGGAACGCTCTATCCCCCCAGCATGTACGCCAATATTCTGGCGCTCCCGCCCTCCTCAACCACATCGGTGGCTTACCCGTCGCCCTTTGCAGCCATGAGAAGGCCGGTGCTCGTTGCAAAGAATGTCACCACGAAATACACCGAACGAAGCCCCGAAAATACCCGAGCCATCCGGACCCATATCCAAGCCCTGATCGACGCGTCCCCTGGAAACGTGGCGGTGTTTGCACCGTCCTATGCCATGCTGAACGAGGTGGTCCTCGAAGGGCATTTCAACGGTGTTCGAGTGATGGCTGAAAGTCGTGAATGGACCAAACAAGACCTCGACCAGGTGGTTGACACCCTTCTGGAAGAGAAGCGTCATGGACGGAAGATTTTGCTGGCGGGTGTTTTTGGAGCCCGACTTTCAGAAGGCGTTGACTATCACAGTGGAGCGTTGGATGCGGTGGCCTGCATCGGCATCCCGAACTCGCCGCCTTCCGTCCTCTCAAAAGCACTCAAAACCTACGCAGAAGAGCGTTTTGGCCGGAATTTAGCATGGCGTTACACGGTTTCACAGCCGGCGATAAACGCCATCTTGCAAGCCATGGGTCGGCCGATTCGGTCCATAGGTGACCGAGCGCTCATCCTTCTCTTGGACCGAAGGGTCACCGACCGGACATACGCCGGTTGTTTCCCATCAGACCTGCGCATGAACGACGCCAGCGATCATGATTCAACCCATCGGTTTGCTCGAAGATTTTTCGCCAAAGTACATCCCGACCGCTCCCTTGAGAAGGAATAGACCTCGTCCGAAGGTTCATGTGGGCTCGTCAATTCCAAAAGCCCATGGACGAATGGCAACCGCTCGACATGACGACCGAAGACATGCCTTCCACGCCACTTGAGCCGGTGATTGATGGCCTCTCCACAGACGCAGCAAATCTTCAGGCAGCCTTTGAGATGGCGAACACCCATCTGGACGAAGTTCGTGCTCGACATACGGAAGTCTTGGTGACCGCAGGCATGCTTCCAGAGACGGGTCTATCGGACCGACATCCTGAACGTGCCTTGGCTTGGATTGTGGAGGGGATCAACGGACGCGTGGACCCTGATGGACTCAGCATTCCCCTTCTCGGCACCCACGAAGAAGCGATTCAACTTCACGTAAAAACCACGGAAGACGCCACGCTGGTCAAACTTGACATCCACGACCCTAATGGAGACCCACTTGTTCGAGAACTTCCCCTGCCTGCCGATGCAAACGCGACGCTTCAAGCCACCTTTTCAGAAGGTCGTCTTCATCTGCGCTGGTGAAACATCAACGCGGTGGAACCTTTTGGATTTGGGCGATCTCACCGCTCATTCGGTTCAACGCTTGAGCAGCGACATCCTGGTGTTGCGAACCCATCTCTTCACGACTGTAGCGAGCCATCTCGAAGGTGTTGTCGAGCGCAGTCAAAGCGTCCTCTGAGACACCTTGCAAGGCCTGACGGATGGCAAATTCGAATTCACGCACGGTTTCAAAGTCCCTCCGTAGGAATCCACGTTGCTGCAAGAGACCGCACAAGTCCTGGTAGCACGTGAAAATTGCTTCCCGTGTTGCATCGCCAGCGGCCAAAAGTTCGGCGGTGTAAGCAAAGACTTCAGCAGCATCTTTGAGCAAGTCATCGGCCAATTGCTTTCGTCGATACATGACCACGCCGCCGGCGACGAGGGCCGCCAATGCAAGCACGAGGAGGTACGACCACCATGGTGTTTCAGCCTGCGCTTCAGTAAATTCATACTGCACCGCGAAGCCTTCACTTCGGAGTGTTTCGAAGCCTTGGATGCTTTGAGCAGAGAGCCGTGGGTCATTCACGATGATGTCCATGGTCAATTCACCCCAAACATCAGCATCACCGTAAGGCGGGTCTGCCTCAAACACGAACGTAGCAACACCGTTTTCATCGGTCTTTGAACCACGGTTGGCAAGTTGAGACTGGTTTTCATCGTAGAGGTACACCAAGACATCGATGACAGGTACGCCTGCACCCGTGTCTTCAGCGATCACGGTGAGTGAACCACCGACATTTTCCTTCTCACCCTCAACCACCTCAAGGAGGTTAACGGTGATCACCGCATCAACTTGCACGAAGACCGTCTGGCTGATGCTCGCAGCATTGAGGTAGAAGGTGTCGTTTCGTGCAACGTCGAGGAAGAAGTATTGCGAGCCCACGTCCAACCAGTACGGAGCCGTAGCGCTGAGCGAGAAATTCCCGTTCGACCACACGACTGCGTTTTCAGAGAAGCAACGAGCTCCTTCTCGACCGCTGGAACATTCGGAGCCGTTTCCAATGGTCAGCACGAGGTTTTCGAACACCTCACCCGAGCCACCGACTTCCTGCACAGAACCGGAATAGAAGATTGGCTGGAAGACGCTGTCAGAACGAGTCACGACGTTGGTGTTTGAACCAGCATCCACCTGGATGATGACGTCAGACCAAACACGGACACCGCTTTCCGCATCGGCGGCAAGGTGGGCCTGCGTACCTTCAAACACCACCGAGATGGTGTGTTCTCCACGCTCCAAATCCATGGTTGCGGGCACCGTTGCACTCCACTCACCGTCGGCTCCGGTCGTGGTGGCAAAGAGGGTGTTGCCGTCGAGTTTGACAAGGAGTTCAAAGCCAACCAAACCATCACGGTCCACGGTATCAAAGTCGTAGAGACGACCGCTCAATTCCCATGTATCACCGCGGGTGGCATCAATGCCGTCCTCAAACACCAGCGTGACCCAAGAGCGATGGGAGAGGAAGAACGTCGCGTTGCCTTCTCCTCCTCGATAGTAGCCTTGAGGTGGAGATTCGGCTACCAAGGTCCGATTGCCGAAATCAAAGATATCCGGCACGACCCAATCAAAGGCGAATGCTCCTGTTTCATCGGTGGTTAGCGTGGCGATAACAATGCCTTCAACCACCAATTGAACCTCGTGGTTCGGTACGCCAACAAGCTGGTTGTCAACAACCGAACCGGTGATGGCCACCGTTTGATTCACCGCAACAGGCGATGAGATGTCCACCGTGACCAAGACGGGGCTGAAGATTTCCCACAGGCCACTGGCGTTGCTCGGGAGATAGGCCACTGTTCCAGTGAACCGAGTTTCCAAGACAACCGGGCCGAGCGGTGCATCGGCAGGCACAGGATGCACGGCTGAGAATTCACCGAGTTCGTCCGTGGTCGTGTTGGTGAGCCATTGGCCACCAAGCCACACTTCAATGGTCAAGTTCGGCAGCGGGTTGTCAACCAAGTCGAGGAGACGCCCTTGGATGGTGATCGTTGTCTCACGGTCAGCATCACCGGTGGCGGTGAGAAGGAGAATCTTGGTAGGCACACTGACGTTGAATTCCACCGTAGCCGAACTGGGCTGGTAGTACTCTGGATTGTTGATATCACCGTAGCCAACGGGGTCAACCCATTCACGACCGCCTCGGAATTCGACCGTGATTTGATGAGGGCCTGCTGCCGTGTCCTCTGGCAGTACATAGGAGAAGGTGTAAGCCCCTGAGACGCTGTCGGTTTCGATGCTCGCCACAGGAACACCATCAATGAGCAAGTGCACCACGGCGGTTGAGGGCACACCGTTGGTTTGAAGCACCAGGCCAAGGTCATCAAGCAGCGTGCCGTTCACAACCAGCAAGTCACCGGCAACCAAGACCGTTGGTGCATCAACGATGACGACGTCGGTCTCTCCAAGCACCACGAAGAACGAACTGGCGTTGGTACCGACGATACCTGTTGTTCCTGCGATGCCGGTATAATCGGCGTGAATACCCGTTGGACCGACACTCATGTTGGCCGGAACCGTGAGATTACCCCATGCTGAGCCGTTGGAGGCCGTCAACACCGTGATTTGGACCGGTGAAGCGCCATCAAGGGTAGAGGTAAGAGATACGACGACGCTTTGGTTCGCCAACGGCAAACCTTGGTTATCCCGAAGAAGGACCGAGAATTCAACGATTTCACCCCGAACGGTTCGGTCGTTCAGCGAAGGTTGACCAATGCCATCGAGCGATGGAAGGATGAAATTCATCACCGAGAAGCCACGTGAATCGAAGGTGGTGTTGTTCTGTGAGCCAACGTAGAAGTTCACGTTGGGGATGTAGGTGGCTTCCATCAGATGACTGCCGGCTGCGAAGGTTTCAGTCAAGCGAATCGTGGCATTCCAGAAACCATCCACACCAACCGTCCCACCGGTGGCGGTGAACCCGGTGGGTTGACCATCAATGGAGAACAAAACGTTGGCGTTTGACAAGACGCTGTTGTCCCGCTGGACCAATCCCGAACCGTTGTCAGACGTGATCTGTCCGCTGATGTTGAAGGAGGTCCCTGCAACAGGGTTGGCGGTGATGCTATCGACGACCATGAAGGTCAACGAGCGAACGGTGATGCTCGTGAGGTTGGCACTCGTTGACAGCAGGTCGGTCGAACCGTTGAACGACATCTGAACCACGATGAGTCCCAATGGGTGGTCGTAGGGGACGTTGAAACTGAAGTTTGCAAAGCCTTCACCGTCTGTGGTTTGAGGTGAGAGCCAAGTCTCATGGAACTGCAAGGCCACCTCATAACTTGAGAGCGGGGCAAACATGTCTGACGCTTCAACGAGTTTTGCTGACATGTTGATGTCGTTACCTCGGTTGATGACGATGGCGTTCAACGGTTGCAGGTTCTCCAGGCGCGAAACACCCATGACTTGAATCGGGGATTGGGCCGTTGCCGTCAGGTAGAACGGCGACGATTCGTTGACGACGGTGATCACCAAGGTGTGAGGGCCACGGGTCGTGCCGTTGCCAGCGGTGTCCGTGGGCACGGTCATGTTGAAACTGCCGTTGTTGGTCGTGGCGAAGTTGCTGAGGAGCAATTCCTCAGGATTCTCCAACCAGAAGACGTTCAAGCGAACGGCGGAGATGAGTTGACGGCTCGAGTTCTCGGCGTCCTCTACTTGTCCGACGACGTTGAAGGGAACGCCCGCCGTAACCGTACTGGGAACGGAGGTGAGGGAGATGTCGCTGGTCACCTGCACGGTGACGTTGATGATGGACGAATTGCCGTAGCGTCGAGCATTTCCAGCGCTCAACGCCGCAGTGAGGTCGTCCTGAACAACGATTCCAACGTCGTAGTATCCCGGAGCGATGGCCGATGGCGTGAAGGCAAACGTTGCGTTTCCTTCAGCATCCGTTGTGGCTGTGCCGAGGCTTTGGTTGGTGTTACCGTAATCCCAGATGTAGTCGACACTGGCACCACTGATGTTGGAATTGTCAGCGATGTCCGTGATTTTGGCGTTAAACGATACCGTGTCGTTCATCTCGACAATGTACGCCGGACGTTCAGCTTCAACCACGACTTCCGTGATGATACCGCCCAGCGTTGAGATGAGCGTCGGTGGGGCCGGAGGCAGTGATGTATCAACGAAGGTGTAGAAAGCACCACCAACGGGAGCCTGGGTGAGGAAGTCAAAGTCCACAACAAATTCGTAGGCATCCGAAGGAAGGTTGGTCGGCATCCGAATGGGGATATCGAAAGTACCCGTGCTGTTGTTCAGCGTTGACTGAGCAATATCGATGGGGCCTTGTTCGGTGAACAGGCTCACACTGATGAGCGTGGTGTTGTTGAGAACCGGGGTCAAGTAAACAGCATCAAACACATCACCTACGAGTCGAGTCGAGTTGCCCATAAACGTCCAGTCTTGAGCGATGGAAAGGTTCCATCCGATATCAGCCATCACGCGTATGGACCCAAAGCCTGTGGAAGGTTGGTAGAAGTCCGAACCGTTGAACGAGATGCCAATCGGGTAATCACCTGAGAGCAAATTGGCGTCGAGTGGAAGAGCGATTTCGAGAAGGTCGAGTTCGGGGTCGACCGTCGTGTTGAACCACGAACCGTTGAAGGTGAAGTCGTAATTTCCAAGAATGTCTGCGCCTGCAGCGATTCCTCGATGGTCGTTGATTTGGACCGTAAGCAGCGCATCTTGACCTCGGACCTGTGCGGAGTCTTGAACCACGAACGTAAGCGAACCGCGCAAGAAATAGGGTGGATCCACCGTGAGATCTGCATCATCCGTTGCCGGAAGGGTCGAAGGGAAAAAGCGGAGACGCGTCTCTATCTCGCCCGCAGGGACCATCACGTTGGTGGGCATCAAGAACTGAATCGAGAAGGTTCCCGTAACGCTCAGATTGAACAATTCCTCCCATTCATTACCTGAACCGTTGGCACGGATAGCGAACTGCAGGTCACCTGCCAAAGCTGTTGGCGTGGTACCCAGAGAGAGGGCGCTGCCGTTGACCCATACGTCGTCGCCCAGTAGGATGATCTTCTTGTCGGCAAGAGGACCTTCAATGGTGGCCGTGAGGTTCGGTGCTTCGGTCACGTTGAGCACGATTGAGGTGGTGGTGGGATTGAGATGGAAGGTGGAGGGCGTTGAACCCGGCACCGATGTGTCTTGCCAACCTGAAAAGCCGAGGGTCGCCGACAAATTCCCAAGGGTCTCGGCCTCGCTGAGGTTGAGTGTGAGCGTCCAAGAACCACTGGCATCGGTTTGAGCGGAGAAATTCTGAGCTCCGTCGACCGAGGAGGTGTAGGCCAACCAGATGGTTTGGTTGGGCATGTTGAAGATTTCATCCGTCGGTTCTTGAGCGAGCACCAGGCGTCCTTCAAGCACCGTGGTTGCGCCAGCACCGGCGATGGGGGCGTTGATGGCGAGCGGTGCGGTGTGATTGAGCGTGGCGTTATCGGTGAGGTTCACGAACCCATCGAAAATGACACCGTCGTGAGAAACATAGCCCGATTGACGATGTTCAAGGACGATGTTGTGCATGCCAGGTGCCGTTGGAGCAGCCGGGAAGCCGGTGAGGGTGAAGGTGCCGTTCGCATCGGTGATGTTCTCGTCGAGGAGGCGTTCTTGAGTGGCTCCAGCACCGGGGACGAACGGAGCATCGGCAACGGGCGTGAGGTAGGAAAGAACACGAATATCCTGAATGGGTGTACCGTTGGCAACGTAGCGAAGTTGGCCGGTAACGGTGATGGTCTCGGTACCATCACGAGCCACGGTGAGGGTGGAGATGGTTTGATTGACCACCTCAACCTCTTCGGCTGGCGGACATGGGTCAAACGGAATCCATCCCAGGTCCGTGTTGCCGTTTGCACTGTTCTGCTGAAGGCGAACTTCCGACCATGTGGTTGCATCCGTGGAATAGACCGCATATCCATCGCCGGTCCAGGTGCCACCAACATAACCGGTTACTTGTCGTGCTGGGAGGCCGGCGAGACGCGCCATGGTGACAAAGACCGTGTTGAATTCACGGCAAGAGCCTTCTTTGAGAGCCTCGAGAACGTTGAGGGAAACATCAACTGGACTGGTGGTTCCAGAACCGTTGTAGTTTCGTTTGAACTCGGTCGTAGCGTTACCGTTGATGATGAAATCTTCGAGCGCAAGCGCCGTGCTGTACGCGTCGTTCGCACCGGCTTCACTGATGATGGCTGCGGTGATGTTCCCCACGTAGGAGTACTCACTGCTGGCGTTCGTAAAGCGCTCATCAACCAGCAACTCGTAAGGGAAGCCCTGGCCGGGAACGGTGGTGGAGGCCAGAGTTGACCAGTCAAAGTAGTACTCTGGCTGTTCGAAGAGGACTTGGTCAACAGCGCCATCAACCATCGACAGAATATGGGTGTCGTTGGAGCGAGAGATGTTGGCTGTCGGCTCGAAATAAAACGAGATGTTCGAGTAGGAGGCGGGTGCGGGTATCTGTGCCGAAGTGATCGGTTGAGTGAACTGGACGTTCCATTGGACGGTTGAATTGGCAAAGGAGACCGGTGCGAGGTGAGTGAAATTGCTCATTGGCGCCGTCACCGTCTCGGAGGGATGGACACTGTCAAGATGCGCATAGGTCGTTCCGGTGTAGAAATCGTTGGTGATGGTGCGCCATCGGTGGTCAAGATCGAGGTCGACCGTACCCGAGGTGTTGTTGGCGTAAAACACGACACCGGTGTTCATCACGTCGTCGGTGGGGTCAAAGGGATCGAACGGCGACCCAGCACAGTTCAGGAACCAGAAGATGTCAGGACATTCCGCACCATCCAGCATTCCACCGCCGTCGGTATCGGGGTTGGTCCAGTCCGTTCCGGTTTGGTTTTCGACAGCATCCGGAATGCCGTCACCGTCAAAGTCGTCGGGTTGAATATCGTCTGAAGGGTCGTTTTCTGGATTCGTTCCGTCAAAGTACTCGCTTCGGTCATCAACACCACCTTGATCCGTGTCGTATGACGTTGAGGTCGTGACCCAAACGTCCTGAGAACCGTTCGTGATGCCAATGTAAATCAAATCACAACCGGTGGTGTTCTCGAAATAATTGTTCAAACCATCGCCGTCATCGTCCAAGAGGTTGGTGCACGGTTCGTTGGGGTCGGTGTTGTCTTGAATCTCATCGAAGTCGTTCACCCCGTCGGCGTCGCTGTCTGGAATACTGGGGTTGGAGAACCAACCAAAGGTACCCAAAAGTTCCTGCCAGTCGGCCAAACCATCACCGTCGGTGTCTTCGTAGTCGTCGTCACAGTATTGCTGGGTTGAGGAGATGGTTCCTGCGGCTATGGCAGCGGTATGGCAGAAGGAACCGTTTCGATTGGCGACATCGGTGGCGGTACCGGAGGGGCCGTTCGAGACCCCTTGCAGAACATCGTTCACCACCGTCGCATAGGCGAAAGATTCCCATGTCCCTGAGACATTGTACCACCCAACACCGCCTCCGGGATTGAATCCAGAGCCATCGCCGACTTCGAGTCGGCTGCCTGGAAGCGATTGAACAAAAGTGGTTTCAAAGTTCACGAGCGAATCACAGGGGTCAGTACCGTGGCTGATGTTTCGTTCCTGACCATCTCCAATACCTCCGAAATCCGTGTCCGCTACGTTCCACAAGGTACAGGTGAGGTTTTCCTCCCAGTTCTGAATCCCGTCTTGGTCCTCATCGCCAGAATCCTCACGGCGGGTTGGGTCGGTTTCCCCAGCGTCCAACACACCGTTGAAGTTGGTGTCTTCTTCGCCGTCATCAAACGCATCGCCGTCGGTGTTGTTGTTGCGTGGGTCGCTGGCTTGGGCTGGGTTGCCATATGCACCGTTGACTTCAACGCCGTCGCTGATGCCGTCGCTGTCCGTATCCGAGGAGGTTGGGTCGGTCAAGAGCGTCAGGGCTTCGTAGGAATCGTTCAACCCGTCGCCGTCGGTGTCAGCACGTTGAGGGTTCGTTGAGGTGATGCCGTCAACCTCGGCCGTGAAGGTGGCACAACCGCCGGGGCCAATGCCCTGAACGGGATCACAAGGCGAGGTGGTCTCGGTCACGATGCCATCGGGTCCGTTTCTGAAACACGGTGAGGAACCGCACATGGTCGTCCATGTTGGGTTGACATATTCCATGAGGTTGTTCAAACCGTCACCGTCAGGGTCCCCGTTTGGTCCATCGGCGTTGGAAGGTGAAGTGGCGTTCAAACCGTTAGCGGCTTCCCAGCCATCGGGCATACCGTCGCCGTCGGTGTCCCAACCAGCAGGGTCTTCGTCAATGACGCCATCGCCGTCATCGTCATCAGAGAGACAGTCGGCGTCGCCGTCGTTGTCCGAATCGGCCGAGTCGACAAATCCATCTTTGTCATCATCAAATCCGTTCGCACACATGTTACCGACCGGATCTTCATCGCAGAGAATGATGGAGCCGGTGCCGTCGGAACCGGCAGCGCCACAAGCGGGTTGGTTGAACTGCATGGCGTCTTCTTCGTTCCAGTCATTGACGGGAATGGTGCCGTTCCACCACACACCGTTGTCAAGCACGGAGGCGGTGTTACTGTTGTCCCACCCGCTGGGCTGGAGATAGAGGTATTCTTGGAGATTGGACATGCCGTCGCCATCTGGATCTGCGACCGCTCCATCAGCACCGGTCGAGGAAAGCGGGTCCAGGCCATATTTCCACTCCCATCCGTCGGGCAATCCGTCGTTGTCAGAATCAGGGTCGTTGGGCTGCGTATTCATGAGATACTCCAAGCCGTAGGTCAGGCCGTCACCGTCCTGGTCCGAGGCCGCTTGGACATCGACGACACCGTACTGAATGGAGGCGAGGGTGGAAAGCACCATCAGGAGCGTGAGCATGAGCGACTTCATCGCTTTTTTCCGCTCTGCGAGGGCTGGTCGAATCGCGGCCGCATTGGAATTCGAGCCTGTCAGCATGAGTCTCACGCGTCTCGGTGCGTCTGATGCCTCATAAGGGAAATGGTACGATGTTCATACAACATCGATTTCAGGGGCTGAATTCAACTCACAAATCATCGAGTTCTTCGAGCAATTCCAAATCGTCATCCTCGTCCTCTTGAGCAAGCACGGGAGCCGGTAAATCGTCATCATCATCTATCGGCTCAACCTCCTTCTCAAAGTCGTCGTAGAAGGAGGCGTCATCGTGGGCCTCTTCGGAACGACCGCTTCGGCCACGGGCATAGAAAAGGAGGGCGAGAAGAACAACGTAGAAGACGATGGTTTGAGGCTCAGGATTGACAAGCTCTCGGAACAAGCAATTGGCACCGCTGCATTCCGTCATGTAAGAGAAGGTGAATTTCTGGACATATGCATCATCAAACGGTGTTTCGTTGTTCATGGGCGTGACCCTGAACTCAAACTGTGCTTCCTCGCTGTCCTTGAGGTCCTCAGGAGCGACCATGGTGACGCTGAAATCCTTGGAGGAGTAGGCGGGGAGGTTGATGATGAGGAAATCACTGCCCGTTTGACTCGAAGTGGCTCGAATGGCTCCGTCCCAACCGTCGGGTTGATCCAGACGGATCACCACGTCTAGCGGAATGTTGTTTTGATTGCTGATTCGATACTCAAGGTTCTTTGCCTCACCTGGAGCGAAGCGGGATTTCTCGGTTTTGTCTGTGATTTCAAGACGGTTGGGAATAACCTCTTCCTGAATCACGACCTTCACGGGGAGGTCGAAGTACCGAGCGTCATCGATTTCAACGCCTTCTTCAATGATACGAGTGTAAACCGTGTGTTCTCCAGCTTCAACTTGGCCTCGCAGCGTGATTTCGAGTTTCATGTCAATGTACTCATCAGGCGCCAAGTTTACCGCCACCAGGTTGGAATTGCTTCCGTTGGAGATGGTGTAGTCCCAAGCCGCGTATTTCGGATTGTTTTCTGCGTTCTGTTCCACATCACGAGGATTCACAATTTTCCAAGTCGTTGACCCTGAACCGGTGTCGCTGGAGTCGGTGATCCTCAGGTTGAAGTAAATCGTGGCGTCGCCGGTGACAGGACCAACTTGGCCAAGCGGGTTGTCCTGGCCCGTACCGTCGCTGTCCGAAATCACCTCGACAAGGATACCGAAGGTGCGGTGGACAGTAAAGGCGACATCCGTTCGAAGTTCTGAGTCTTCTTTACTGGAAACAGCGATTTCAAACAGGCCGATGTCCACCCCATCACGGTCAGCGGGCGGGTAGACTTCCATACGAATGGTCAAAATTTGCGTAGAGCCGATGTCGGGCGTGATGGAGTAAATCCCCTCCTCAACGAGTTCAAGGCCGGTGTCGTTGTCGTAGAACCGGTACTGCCAATCATCGGGTTGTTCGAGGATACGAATCTTGAAGGCGTCCGTTTGGAACCCTGTGTTGAAGACATCGATGAAGAAATCTCCAACTTCATCAGCGTCCACATAGTGTGAGAGGGTCTCATCGTAAGCCTCTGCGCGTGTTGAATCAGCGATTTGTTTCTGATGCTCCTCGTCTTCGTAAACAAAGATTCGTGGCGGAGCGAAAACATCGACCTCCTCAAAGTCAAGTGAAATCGTGCGGATGGCGACTTCTTCGTTTTGTCCAAGGCTGTTTTGGGCGTAGACCCTCGCTTCAATTTCGAGGGAATCGGGAGCACTGTCCAAATCGCCCTCAGGCACTTCCAATTGGAGTTCGGGTAAGACCGAAGAACCGCCTCCGTTGAGCGTGTAGGTGCTGCTTGGTGCACTCCATTGTGGGTCAGACCACGAGGAAGGAAGGTTGGTCTCCAAGTCAAAGATCACGTCAATACTGCTTGACGAGGACCCCGTGTGTTCCACAAGGAGTTCAACTTGAACCACCGCACCGGGGGCAAACAGAACCACGTCCGGTTGATTTGAAGGTAGGGTGAGATAGATGTCGTTTTCCAACATCGTGATGCCGGGGTGTTCAAACACCACCGAGTGTCCTTGGACATCCTCAACTTCCAATCGGATTGGATAGTCGCCTGCAGCGATACCTGCTTCGTAGGTGTAGGTGAAATTTCCCACCAATCCGTTGTTGTCAAGTTTGAAATCGTCGTCCTCAAAGTTCTTGTCGAAGACCACGTTTGCGCCGTTGGGCGTGTCCATGATGAGGTTGACCTCCTCGATGTCGTCCCTTCCGAAGGCATCACGAACTTCAACGGAAAACTGCATTTCTCTGAAGTCAGGGCGGTGGTTGGGCGACCACTCAAACTTCTGCGCGTCGTTCCAGTTGCAGCCGAACGCTTCGTTGCAGCTGTGAACACGAACACTGGAGCCAGACAGTGCATTGGTCATGATTTGGAGTCGAGAGAATCCACCTGAATTTTCCATCTTCCCGAAGGCGATGTCCACGGCACAATCGCCGCCACCCACACCGCCTGTGTTTCCTTCGCAGGTGGCTTGAGCGTCGATTCGGATTTTCAGTTGCTTCCCCTTAGCCACCATGAAACCGTTGGCACCAGCATCAAACTCCACTTCGATGATGGTCCAGTCGCAGCCACCACCGGTGAAGGGGTTGGGAGAACATGAATCCTCAAGTTGTCGGTTCTGAGAATCGATTTGGGTATCACCCGACTTCAACGAAAAGGTGACATCGGCCGTTGAGCCTTCAGCGCCACGGAATTGAATGTAGACCGAAAGCCGAGCCGTGTTGGACGAACCGCTCCCGTTGATGTAGAGGTCGCTGATCATCTCGGCGCTGCGGAATTCCAAGCCGTCAATGGCGCTGCCTTCTTCCTGACCGGTGTTGGGTTCAATCGTGGTGATGGAACCCTGTCCGCCGGTTTCGGAGGTCGGCGAATCAAGGTAGAGTTCGTAGGTTTGTTCAGGCACCGAAACGGGCGCAATGATGCGTTCGTCAGCCAACACGTCAACCGATGAAATCGCGGGCGAGGCCGGAACCATAGCACTGAGGATGGAAAACAGGAACAGGAACACGAGTCCTGAAGCGATACTGCGCTTGCCATTTTCGGATTGACCAAACAGCATCAAGTCCACCGTATCGCCGTGGCGGAGGGGGTGTTAAACGGTTTTGCATGGTTTGTGCAACAAAACCACCATCTGAAACAACCTTGAACGGTGCGAAAATGGTGCAGGGGGTGGGATACGAACCCACGAACCCATACGGGACCGGATCTTAAGCCCGGCGCCTTTGACCACCTCAGCCACCCCTGCGTGTTCAAACGACGCTTCAACGTAGCACTTGAATGAATCTCATCATTCGTTCAATGTCCAGCCACCGTCGACGTGCAGAACATTGCCCGTGATGGTCCCGTTGGTCAGTAAGAAGTGCACACCTGAGGCGATGTCTTCGGCTTGGCCGGAACGACCCAGCGGTACTTTTTCCAGCACCTTGGCAAAGTGTTCGGCCTCCCAATCGGCCGCCATGATGGCCCCTGGTGCTAAGCAGTTCACACGAACTCGTCCGGCCAATTCACCTGCAAGGTTGAGCATCAACTGCCGCAGGCCTGCTTTGCTTGAGGTGTAGTGAGCAAGTCCTTCCCAAGCCCGGCCCCAAGAGGTGTCGACAACGGCCACAACCGAGCCTCCTGCACGCTCAAGGTCGGGCAGAAAAGATTGGGTCAAATGAAACGGCGCTTCCATGTGAAGACGGTTGAGTGAACGGTAGGTTTCGAGGTTGATTTCTTCGAACGCCCCCTGACTATAGAACGAGGCATTGTGAACCAAACCACCAAGCCCTTTGGCCTTGACGAGCGGATGATTCTTTACTTCATCAATCAGCCGTTCGAGGTCGTCATCCTTGGTCAAATCAGCCACCAAAAGAGAGCCTCTGAGTTCACCGTGTTGACGCTCTGCCTCGTCCAATAATTGCTGGGCCTCAACCACCGAGGAACGGACGTGAACGAGAACATGCCAGCCCTCGGCCATCATGCGAGTGGCCGTGGCCGCGCCGAGGCGTTGGCCAGCACCCGTGATGAGGACGACTCGGTCTTGCACATCCTCCACACCACGGTTCAATTCATGAAGCCTCGTATATGGCTAGCGCACAGAAAACGCAATTTGTGAGCCCGCACACCTTTTTTGCTGAGCGCTTGGTCGCCTTACACAGAGGGGGCAATCTATGGCAGGAAAACCGCTCCCGATGGCCACGCAAACCAAGCCTCGTTCGCCATCTCGCCGCCTTCCAGCCTGGTTCCGAACCAGCCTTCCCAGCGGCGAACAACAAGCCACCTTCAACACGACCAAAGCGGCCGTTAAAGACAACAAACTTCACACGGTTTGCGAGGAAGCTCGCTGCCCGAACATCCACGAATGTTGGGCCAGCGGCGATGCGACGTTCATGATCGCCGGCCAGGAATGCACCCGAGGATGTCGTTTTTGCGCCGTTGGCACCATCAAGAGACCCCCTCCCTTGGACCCCGAGGAGCCGGGCCATCTCGCCCAAGCCGTTGGTTCGATGAACCTTCGACACGCCGTCATCACGGTGGTCAACCGAGACGACCTTCCCGACAGTGGGGCCGATCACTACAAACAGTGCATTGAGGCCGTGGCCACCACCTCTCCTGATGTGACCCTTGAATTGCTCTGCTCGGACCTTGCTGGAGACCTCGAAGCGCTGGCCCACTTATTGGACCAGAGTCCTTTGTCAGTGTTTGCTCACAATGTGGAATGCGTTCCTCGCCTTGATGCGACGGTCCGGGATGCTCGAGCCTCCTTTGCCCAATCCATTTCCATCCTCAAGGAAGCCAAGCGATTGCGCCCCGACATCATCACCAAATCATCCCTGATGGTAGGTGTAGGCGAAACGGACGAGGAAATCGACGATGCGCTTGGTTTGCTAAGAGAAGCCGGCGTTGACCTCGTGACCATCGGACAATACCTCGCACCATCGAAGAAACATCTCGCTGTAGACCGGTTTCCCGATCCCGAGCGCTACGACGAATGGGCTGACAAAGCCATGGAACTTGGTTTCGCAGGTGTCGCAAGCGGACCCTTGGTTCGTTCGTCCTACAAAGCGGGTCTTTTGGTTCGGAAAACCC
>JASLVM010000030.1 GCA_030741355.1 Candidatus Poseidonia sp.
ACGAATCGCGGAGCGAGCAGCGGTGGAAGCCACCGTACAGGCGGCGGTTGCAAAGCAGAACCGAGCCGCCCTGGAAGGGTTGCTGAACGGGATTCCATGTGCGCCGGTGAACACGGTGAACGAGGCGCTGGCCGACGTACAGACCGAAGCGCGCGGTGGATTGGTTGACCACGAAGGCGTGATGACGCTCGCCAGTCCGCTGCGTTTCATTCAGCCATCAAACGAAAACAGCGAGGTCTGACCGCCTTCTCGAAGGTAGCCGCCTTCCTTGAGTTTCTCAAACGCTTGGTCCATCCGGCGTTGACTGAACTGTCGCTCTTCTTGGAGGAAGGTAACGAGGCCTCCTCGGTCGACTTGACCTTGGTTGAGGTCGGCATCAGCGACGTCAACCGCTGGGTGGTTAAGGAAAATCTCCCGAATCTCGGCCAAACGCTCTGGCACCTCCTTTTCCTTGACTTCACAAACCGCTTCAAGCGTGCCGTGTTTTTTGATGAGTTTGAGACCGGTCTTGGGCCCGATGCCTTTGATGCCGGGGTGGTAGTCGGTGCCGATCATGATGGCCAAATCCACCAGTTGTTCTCGGCTCAAGCCGTTGCTCTGGAGCATTTCGCCGAGGTCAATGGATTGGGCGTGGACCACGCGCCCGTAGCGCTTGGTGCCGTCGTCCATGAGGTTGCGAACGAGGACGGGCGAACCGTAGAGCAACGCATCCCAGTCCTGAGTGGCCACCACGTCCAGTTGGCCTTTGGCGGCCATGACGGCGGCTTGGGCCTCGCCTTCGGCCGCAGCGGTAACCCAGGGAACGCCCATGAGGTCAAGCAAGCGTTGGGTCTCTTCCACCATCTGTGGCGAGTAATGCATGATGCGGGCCGCCATCTTTTGCGCCAAAGCAAAATCGCCTGCAGCGAGGGCTTCGGTGTGGACGGCTTCCGCCTCTTCACGGCGTGCTCGGCGTGCGGCCATTTCTTCGGCCTTGAGTTCCGGTGATGTGCCGTCAAAGATGTAGACCGGTTTGATGCCCATGCTCAGCAAGGTCGCTGTTCGGTGAAGAAAGCCCATGAGGTGGGAGACAGGATTGCCGTTCGCATCTCGCAGCGGCATGCCGTCACCTTGAGGGGAACGGTCACGCATGGTGGTGAGAAACTGGAAAGCTGTGAGGAAGGCGTCGATGCCAACGCGCTTGCCTGCCAGCGCCTTCAAACTGGTCTGCTGAGCGGGGGCGATGTCCTTGAGATTGCAGCCCATGGCTTGAACTGCAGGTCACCGTATGTAGCGGTTCGCCTTCGATTCCATCAAGAATGACAAGCCACATGAACCCGAAACACAAAATCCCCGGACGCATTACATCCGACGATGAACCTTGATGATGCGGCAGCCTATGCTGAAATTTTTGGACTGGTTACCATTCTCGGTGCGGCCATTTACTCGTGGTTCCAAATCAAGGAATTGAGACGTTCTCGGGACAACACCACGGCCATGAGTCTCGCTGCCAATTTCCAAAGCGAGGATTTCGTGATTGGACTCACCGCGATCATGAACATGAATTTTGACAAGAGCAAATTTGCCCCCGGAGACGACCAAGCAAATTTTGAGGCCTTTGCTGAACATTTTGGTGAAAAATGGCCGAAGGTGATGACGGTCTTGACCACATGGGAGAGTATCGGCGTTCTCATTCATCGAGGTGACATGGATTTCCATGCCTTTTACGACCTTTTCTCAGGCGTGATCATCAAGACATACGAGTCCTTTGCGTTTTACTTTGACCCCATACGCGAAGATGAAAACAGCAAGGACATGGAGTGGTTTATCTGGCTCGCTGACCGTATCATTGAATTCGAGAAAGAGGGTTCGGGAACTGCACCAGCGCACATTGCGTTCCAGAATTGGAAACCCCCAAAGCGACTTCCGTGAAGTGAAGTAATCGTCGCATGAAACGGTGGCTTTTCAGACCTCATCGACCGGTGTTGTTCTAAAAAAGACCCGAAACACAAAATCCCCTGCCCACATACGTTGAGCGATGGATGTCGAAAGAGCCGCTGCATATGCTGAAATTTTTGGATTGGTCACCATCCTCGGTGCGGCTATTTACTCGTGGTATCAGATCAAGGAAATGAAAGCAAGTCGAGAAAGTCAAGGGGCGCTCGTTCTCTCCGAGCACTTGCATAAACCAGACTTCATCGCCGCCATCGTCGCCATGTCAAGTCAGCCAGACATCACAACCACGGAGGAATACAAGCAACATCATGGCGAGGATTGGAAGCACGTGGCCACGTTGGCCACGACCTGGGAGACCCTCGGAGCCCTCGTGCATCGAGGCGACCTTGATTTCCATCTCGTGTACGACCTCTATGGGGGCCTCATCGAGTTTTCACATGCGAAAATGTTGGGTTGGATAGAAGATGAGCGAAGCTTGTACGGTGATACACGGCTTGAATGGTTCACCTGGTTGTCGGAGCAAATTCAACAATTCAATGAATCTCAACGGGTGCCTAAAGCGGCCTATGTTGAGCACCGGAATTGGAAGCCTCCTGCGCGGAAATCGAGCTGAACCATTCTGCACACATCGTATTCGGGGTTTCAAACCCGCAACGGATTTGACGCCCGAACCGGTTATGAACAAACGGCGCACGAGAGCGAAGCATGGAGGGTATGCTGGCCTGTTTGCGCGGTTGGCATCCCGGGCTTGCGCTCGCGGAACTGACGGCGTTGCTTCCCGATGCAACCCTTCATCCCGAGGCATCTGACCGGTGGGTCCGTGTGTCGGGTGCCGAAGAACATCAACGCCATGAAGCGTTGAACATCGCCAGCGGACTGCAATGTTTCCTCGACCACGGGCACGTGGCGTTTACAGCCGAAAGCACACCAGAAGATTGGTTGAAGGAAATGCAAGCCTACCTCGACCAACATCCCGTGAAGGGGTCTGTCGCCGTACGGGCCTGGAAGCAGGGCAGCAAATTACCGGGATGGAGTTTGTCCAACCTCTCCGGTCGCCTTGGGGGCTTGCTTCACGACATGGGGTGCGTCATCGACCTCGAAACACCGGACCGTGTGCTTGCACTCATCTCCGATGGCCCCACGGCATCACTGGCCTGCGGATGGATGGAAGGCGACGGTCAAGCGGCGTTTTCCAACGGGGAACGAAGAGCCGGTGAGCGTCCGTTTTTCAAACCGGTCAGCCTTGACCCCATGTTGGCTCGACTCGCCGTCAATCTGGCAGCAGGGCCGCTTGGACGTGGGCCCGTGGTTGACCCCATGACGGGCACAGGGGGGTTCCTCATTGAAGCCTCACTCAGTGGACGCCCTTCCGTTGGCATCGATATTCACTCCGAAATGGTGCAAGGTGCCAACGCCAACTTGGTATGGGCCCATGACGGGGAGGCGCCTGCTCACGCCCGGGTGGTTCGGGGTGATGCCACTCGACTCGCCGACTCGCTTCCAGAAGACTGGGGCGGCAACGTGGCTGGCTTTGTGCTCGACCCGCCCTATGGGCGAAACTCACACGGCAGCATGGCCGCCGACCGTTTGCTCGAATCCTGTCTGCGAAGTGCACGAGAAGTCGCCCATCCAGAGGGTGGTTTCGTTCTCATCCTGCCCATTCATCCTCTAAGGGAACACACGACCTCACCCCTCCCGCTCGACCACGACTTCGCACTGCTCAACGGCGAATGGCCCGCCCTCCTGGGCGTCATTGAACGATGCGGATGGACGCCTCAATCAGCCCATGTGGAGCGAGTTCACCGAAGCCTCAGTCGGCTGATCCTTCACGCACGATGCGTTCCTCAAGATTGAGCAACACCGTGTCGATGCCTTCGGGAGGCGACGGGAACTGCGTCCGATGCGGACAACCCTCGTCGATGACGGCTTCGTCTTGTGGATTGAGAACATAGGGGTAGGTTTGGCAACCCTTGGGCCGTATCTCGTAAACAGAGCACAAGCCTTCGGCGTTGACATCGGCGGAATCGGTCAAAAGGAACACACAGGCTCGTGTTTCAGCGTTGTTGAGCAAGGTCAACGCGCCGTCGTTCTGAACCGCGAAGTCGGTTTGAGCCATACCGGTGCGACGCGCCAGCCGGGCCGCTTCGGCTTTGGTGATGGGCATCGTGGTCTCCCTGCAACACGCCGAACAACCGCTCGGGATGCACGGGAGCGAGCGCGCCATGAGCATCCCAAGTCACCCGCCTTCTTCAAGAAGGGGTGTCCTCTCGGGGGGTTATCGGGCGATTAGGGTAGTCTGGATATCCTTCCGGCCTTCGGAGCCGGAGACGGGGGTTCGAATCCTCCATCGCCCGCCATTCTTCTGTGCCGAATGGCAATTTTTGATGAAACTTAGAAAACGGGATAGATATTATACGGTAAACCAATGTGGAAATAACGTGAAATCTAAGTCCATTCTCTTGCTGGCAATCCTTTTGTTTTCCATCATTCCTTTGGGAGCCGTCTCAGCCAACAGTTCAAGTGATGTGATGTTGGCCAGGCCAAACGAGTTGGATTGCCTATCTGACCCCATCCTCGAATGCACGTTACCGATTGATGCAGCGTTGTCCCACAGTTGGTCATTCAAGGCCTACAATGCGGATGTGGCGGAAGAATACACGTTCAAGATGCGTGTTGTGGATACGTCAAACAACGCGGAGGTGCACTCAACGACAAGAACGATCACGATGGTCCAATATGACGTGGCCGATGTAACCTTTACGCCATGGAATGGGTGGATGGATGGAGGCACTTACAACATCAGTTTCAGTGCAGTGAGAACCAACGATAACAGCAATGTAGGGAATGTCAGATATTTCCATGCCACGTTCAAGGATACCGTTGATGTCGCGATTTTATCGAGCAGTTCCACACCAGCCATCAAGCAAGATTTGTCCTTACTTGGCAAAAGTTATACTCAATTCACAGTGGACGATTGGTCAACCTATCTCAAGTCGGGATGGATGTCCAATTACAACAAAATTGTCATCCCCTCGCAAAGCGATTATGCTGCAAAACCGACCGGTGAAGGAGGCGATGGATATTTTGAAAAGCTCGGAGATTCATCAAACAAGTCCGTCTTGGAATCATACATGGCAGCGGGAGGGACGGTTCAACTCCACCTGACGAGTTCCACACAGTACTATGGATACTCATTCATGACCGAGCAGAGTTATCTACCGTTTGATATGGACATAAGAGCACGAAACACGGCTGAAGCAAAAGTTCGATACAGTGACATGGAATTCGCCAATCCGTATCATCCAATCTTTGATGGTGTTGATTTTACTGAATTTCAAGGATTCACAGCAGATGGCACGGTGGCTGTCGCCGTTGTGGATACAAAATCCATGAAAACGACGACCATTCCAGGTATTTGCGATGGTTATTCTGAGCACGGGGGTTACTTTCAGAGGTTGATCCAAACCATCGTTGATGTCCAAGATACCGTTCTTGGCACATGCAATTACGGAGCCGGCGGAATGATGGTCACGACCATTGATGTTGAGAGCGTGTCTGAAAGGGCTGATAGCCCCACATTCCCACTTCTTGGCAACATGCTTTCTCACCATTTAGACGCTTATCCGGCCGGATTTGGCGGCATTGGTTCAGGAGTCGACATTACGCTGAACGGAAATGTTCCTGCTATGGACCCCAGCACCGGGGAATACACATGGATGTACCTCAAAAGCGATGAAGAGGTCGTTTTCAGTTATTCCACAGACACCGTAGAAGTTCTTGATGCTGATTGGGAAATTGAAGGTCCAACCGATTGGCAAGGCAACTCCATGTCAAGCGGCATCGACCACACCAACGCTTCGGCTCCTTCTCTCGTGTTCTGCAAGGTGGACCTCTCCTCGGAAACGGGATGTTTGCAAGGGGCAACTTGGGAAATCACACTGTATCTCCACGATGAACATGGAAACGCTCGAATGGTCTCTGTTACCGTAGAAACCAATGATGCTTACGCCGACAATTTCAGGCCGATGGCTGATGCCCAAATCGATATGCGTTGGGAATATGAGGAGCAAATAGAATATGTTGGAACGAAAACTGTTTCCGGAACAGATTGGCCCGTCCATAGAATTCATCTCGATGGGTCCGGCGCTCTCCTTGTCTACTTCGATGCGAGTAACTCATCCGACCCCGATGCTTCAACTGGAAGCGGCATCCAAACATACGAATGGAAGGTGCTGTTTGACGCCCCTTATGGCGACACTAGTTTCAATTTGGACGGGCACACCTTCATGACGAACAGTGCAAGCAACGGCCAGTGGGCCTACCAATTCAGCAATGTAACCGTCGACGAATCGGGCACCGCCGAGAGCCAGATTCGTATCGAGTTGATCGTTTACGACGGTGCGGGTAAGTTCTCAGAAAAGCACCGGATGTACTTCGTGGTGGTCCCCGAAGGATTCGGCGATGCGGAACCAACGATACAACTTGACTTGGGATTGAATGGAACAGAGGTCAGCAGCGACACCATCACGCTCTCTGGAACCGTGCTTGATGGCGCTGAACGAGGCGATGTTTCCGTTGAAGTTGCCCTTAACGAGACCGCTTTCAATCAATCAGCCGTTTCAAAATACATGTTAGCAATTGAAGGGAAATGGAGCAGGTCTGACCTCCTCGGAGATGGCGATGTGTTTCAATTGAGCCTGAACATTGAAGATTTATTTGATAACACAACCAAAAACCAAAGGGTGTTTATCATGCACTACGAAGGCACGTATCCCGATGAACGTTGGAAGACGTTTAGGTGGATTGACATCATCTTACCCGCCTGCCGTGGAGTGGAAGTTCCTATGAATGTTTTAGAAGCTGAACCGGAAGCGTATTGGATTTGGAACACGGACATTAGCGGTTGTGAGTGGAGTGGAGATTACATTGATTCGGATGGAGATGGCATTCCTGACAGCGCCCCTGACTCCGATGGGGATGGAATACCCGATGACGAAGACATGTTTCCATTCGATGCAAATGAATCGACAGATTCCGACCTGGACGGGGTTGGAGACAACGGCGATGCATTTCCCTTTGACGCCAACGAAACCAAAGACACCGACAACGATGGGGTCGGAGACAACGGAGACGCTTTCCCTGAAGATGCCAATGAAACCATGGATTCCGATAATGATGGCGTAGGAGACAACGGAGACGTTTTTCCCAACGATTCGAATGAAACAAAAGATTCTGATGGAGACGGTACAGGAGACAACAGCGACGCTTTCCCTGAAGATGCCAACGAAACCATGGATTCCGATAATGATGGCGTAGGGGACAATTCAGACGTGTTTCCGAATGACGGAAATGAATCGGCAGATTCTGATGGAGATGGCGTAGGGGACAATGCCGATGCCTTCCCAGAGGACCCCTCGGAAACGAAAGATTCCGATGGCGATGGTGTTGGAGATAATTATCAAAAACAGATGGAGGAAACCAGAAAGATGTACATCGGTATCGGAACAATCCTGGGCATCATGGTATTGATCGCTGGATTGGTTTACAAACAAAAAGGAAGATCTCCATTTGAAGAAGAAAAAGAAGTCGATTTCGCAAACCTCGCTGAAGCCCCTCTGGTACACAACGAACCTGCAGTCATCGCTGAAACTCCTCCGGTACACAGCGAACCTACAGTTACCCAACAGTGGACCGATGAATCGGGTTATACCTGGAGGGTGATGAGCAATGGAGATACGATGTGGTGGGACGGAACCGATTGGAAGGCCTATTCATCTGAACACAATGAAAATTAACACCTCTCTTTGAACAAGATTCAGAGGAGGAAATGTTGTTCGTTTTCTTGGGCAAACCAAGGTGCGTTGCCTTTGATGACGTTCAACGCCTCCCGTTGTTCCTCATCTTCCATCGATGTAAGTGCATACTCCATGAGCTCGTTCCATAGCGGTCTTGCTTCATCTTCTCCAATCCAATAATCGGTGAGTTGTGCAAGCCGATTCAAAGCGCGGGTGTAGAACAGAACTGAACGCTCCTCCCTTGAAAGGTCCGACTTGGTGGAGGCCACCAATTCAGCAAAGAGACTGAACTTGCGGCCAAGGCCGGCTTGGTCAGAGTATCGAATGGCAAGGTCCCACATATCCTGCATCCAATGGGCATAACCGGCGTCTCCTGTTCGGGCAAGAATGGCGACACGCGCCTCGAGCAGGGAGATGACTTCAAACGGATTGACGCCGCGGTCGTTGAGCGCTTGCTGGGCTTCCCACCGAGCGGAAAAAAGATCATACAGATCTTTGCTCAACTTGAGCATGTCGTCCTCGCTCAAGTTCGTCTCGTCCAAGAAGTGTTCGTACTCGCTGTGGTCAACGTGATTGGTTATCATTTGCATCATTTTATTGGTCGGATTGTTGTTCATTGTGTTCCCCTCTTCTCTTTCTTTGCCGATTTATATGTTCTTGAGACGAACATGGTTCTGGTTCTCATACGGAACCCTCCGATTCATACAAAGCACCATCATGCCCGTTGGCCATGCGCATCAAAAAGGCCACTTGACGAGAATTCATGGCATGTGGACTACGGATTTCACGAACCGTCTTGATGGCATCTCGCATGTCCATACCTCGCATCCAAAGGTAAAGCGAAGCAAAGGTCCCTGCGCGGCTCAAGCCCCCCATGCAATGCACAACCACCTTTGCACCTGCTGGAATGGTCCCGATGATGTGATTCAATACGGGATTGGCCTGGTCCATCCAAGATTGGGTCGGCGCGGTCGTGTCGGGAAGCGGGAGATGGTCCCAGGCGAGTCCCTGGTGAGCCACTTCGCCGGGCAAATCGGTAACTCGGAGCATCTGCATGTCCTCTTTGGTGATGAGGCTGATGAGGCGAGACACGCCCATGTCGACCAGCGCTTGGACATCGACATCCAGTTGTCGGTCCCAACTGCCTGTTGATGCGATAGGTTGGTACTTTCCTGGGCACAACGTAAGGCCAAGGGCCCCCTCATCGCCCTCAAGCTCAACCCACGAAACGTAGAGGGGGTGCGTGGTGCTGTTACGCACTCAAACGCCCCCATTGCGGTAACGGTTGCCGTAGGCCCACATCGTGCGCCAGACATCAAGGCAGACATCGTGATACTCATCATCCTCTACACTTGATTTGAAATTGTCATACATCATTTGACTTAGATACATGTTAACGGCGAATTGGACTTCTGTACGGGGCAGGGTGACGCGGTAGGGGTAGTCTGCCGTGGGCATATGAGTCACGTCTGCGTCAGGAAAGAGGCTGGCGATGTGGCCAGGATGACGAGCTCGAACAAGGAGGGCGTTTGCGTCGTCTCGGTGAGCCACCACAGAAAGGAAACCGCCTGAAACATAGAGCCACACTCAGGCCACCTCCATGCCTGCAACTGGGGGTGCAGGGGTTTGGGCAGGTGTCGAAACCTTGGGTTGGCCAACGAAGGGACGAACAACCGTGTAAGGTGCCAACTCGAGTATGCCTCCGGCCAGTCGAACCGTCTCTTTGGCGATGGCAAGGCTCAATATTGCACCCTCATGGTCTACGACGTGGATGCAACGGAGGCAGTCTTGGCCGGCGTTTTGGAGCGTGAAACCGAAGTTCTCGAACCAATGGTAACGCCCAACGTGTTCGGCTTGCATAAAATCAGCCATGAACTCGATGTGGTTCGGTGTTGCTGCGTAGTGCAAATCATCAGCACTAAGCTCTGGTAGTTGATCGTCGCGGAGGGTGGTGAAACCTGCTGCTTTTGTCTGCCCGTTTGTTCTTGTGTTTTTTTCCATTTTTTCAACTCCGTTTTTCCCTTTTGTGGGTATATATGTATACTGTTATCATGATATATAAAATTCTGATAAAACATAGCCTTTTGGTGTCCTTTTTCTCATTTTTCAAAGGCAATACTATATCGGTTTTTAGCGAGTTATATATGCCATTAGGCAACCCCCTGAACATGGGCGAAAACATACCGTCACTCTCCGACCTCCGGTCCTCTCGCTATGTGAAACGATCAAAGCATTCCATTTCTGGTATCACCCACGGACGTATTTGGGAGCGAACGGTTGTCATGCACAGCAAAAAATGCAAGGGCAAGTGTGGCCCGAGATGTGTCAAGAACAAACAACACACCCTTCGAATTTCCGAGGCGTTTGCAAAAGCCCTGAAATCAAAAACCGGCCCAAAGGAGAGGCGTTCGAGTCGCGTCCCTGGCTCCACCCCCGACGACTCCTACATCCAACCAGGACAACGGGCTAAAGGCCTCCCCCATCAGCTTCGTCGCCACATGTGCCTGTTGTTTGAAATGAGTAACGAACGAATTCAACACATGCTTGAAGATGACATGGAATACAAGCCAAAGAAAGGAAAAGTCGCCGTTGGTATCGTTATGCCAACGTTAAGTGAAGCCGTTGATGAATTGTATTGCTGGTTGATCAAATCAAATCCGGACCTTCGATTCCACCCCGCTTTGAAACGACGATGGGCTCCAGCGGTGTGTCGTTTAATGGAAATGCATTGGAAATTAATGCATTCAAACTAGGGGTCCCACGGACATCCCAGCGGACCTCTATTATCTGCCGAGACCAAGTATAACATGAGAAAGAAATGAGAGGAAAAGGTTCCCAAAAAAAAGCTCGATTGGAGCGATTGAAGAATGAAATTGTTGACTACGTTGCGCAGGCACCTGGCGCTTCAGCTGCAGACATTGTGGCGTTCTTGTCCAACGAACGCAAGATGCGCAACCACGGCTTGACCACGCGCAAAGTCGGTTTGTTCATTCCCCTGCACCTGTCGCACATGATCAACTTCAGACTCGATTCATCCACCGGTAAGCGAATCTACCATCTCGCCGCTTGAGGCATCATCACATTCATGCCCAAGGGCCGTTTGGCTTGAGGCATGGACTGGGGCGAACTCGCCGATGCAACCGTGCTGTTCCCCTCGTTTTCGGGCACCGAAGACGGGGCGCTTCCCGATTTGCCAACCGAAAGACCGGTCTGGACCGTCCTCGACCCGGCCAACGAAACGGGTTTGAAAGCCCAGATGGCCAACTTGCAGGGCGACATCGCCTGCAGCAACCCTGGTTTCTTCGTGCGAGGTGAAGGAGTCATCGTTGACGCCACGGCCACCGTGGAGGCTGGCGCCTACCTGATCGGCCCCTGCTACATCGGGCCCAGAGCGACGGTTCGAAGCGGTGCATACGTTCGCGAATATTCGTGGATTTGTGCCGATGCCGTGGTCGGTCATGCGACCGAAACCAAACACGCCATCCTGCTCCCCGGGGCCAAAGCTCCTCATTTCAACTACGTCGGTGATTCCATTCTTGGCAAAGGTGCCAATCTCGGCGCCGGTACCAAACTCAGCAACCTCCGCAACGATGGCGGGGAAGTGCATCTCCGCCACGGCGACCAACGAATCCCGAGCGGGCTTCGTAAGTTTGGCGCCGTGCTGGGTGAAGGGGTCGCCACAGGATGCAACAGCGTCATGAATCCAGGTGTTGTCCTTGGATGCAACAGCGTGGTGTGGCCCAATGTCACCGTGACTGGCGTGCACGAGGCGGACAGTCTCCATCGATGAGGGATGAACGTGACGTCCTTTTTCGGCACCGATGGTATTCGCGGCCTCACCTCATTGGAAGACGTTGATGAGGCCACGTCCATCGCTCGCTTGGAAAACGAGCGGACCTTGACACCGGCCTTCATGCGACTGGTCGGCGAAGCTCTTTCGTACACTCAACCGGCGCTGCCTGGTGAGGGGAACACGGTCGTCATTGGATGGGACCAGCGCCCTCACAACGCTGCATTGGTCGCTTCCTTGACCCTCGGACTTCGATTGACAGGAAGTCATGTTGTCCACATCGACGCGTGCGCCACGCCGACCCTTCATCACGCCGTGCTCGCGTTCAAGGCCCGAATGGGATGCATGATCACCGCCAGCCACAACCCTGTCAGCGATTCGGGCATCAAAGTCTTCGATGCTTTTGGGTACAAATCCACGCGGGCCTTCGAAGCCGAAGTCAGCCAAACCGTACGGCAACTGGCTGAGGAAGACCGAGAAGTCGACTTGGTGGACCGAGAACACTTGTCCGTCCCTGATGAGTTTCATGCCGGTTGGGGGCTGACGACGCACCCCGCATGGATGGAGCAACGGTGGGAGACTTTCGTATCGCTTTTCGGACCGTGGAGCGGTCAAGCAACTTCACGAGTGGCGCCCACATTGTACGTGGACGGGGCCAACGGCTTTGCCGCCGCATGGCTCGTACCGTTCCTGACAAAACAGGGCGTCAAATGTCAGCGCGTGGATTCGCCCGAGGGTGTGCTGAATCAGGGTTGCGGGGCCGGCGACTTTTCACCCACCCAAACCTGGACCTTCGAGGAAGCCGCCGCCTCAAAGCACGCCCTTATCGGCGCACTTCCAAAGGCTGAACCGGGGCAGTTGGTCGGCGTTGCCCTTGATGGTGATGGCGACCGATGCCTCTTTGTCGAAGCGACCAGCGAAGGTTTTGCCATCGTGGATGGCGACGCCATGGCCGCCATCCTCCTCGAAGCAGGCAAAGAGAAAGCATGGCGTTTCGCTGCAAGCATTGAGTCCGATGTCGCCCTCCTTGGGCATGTTCGTTCCTTGAACAACGAGAACAAATGCGCTGAAACCGCTGTTGGCGACCGTTGGCTCTCATTCTCACTTCGTCCTGATTCAGGCGGTTGGCTTCAGGGGAGCACCATGCCGGCAGTCTGTGGCATTGAGGATTCAGGACACGTTGTTCTCCCGGCACCCCACCCACAAGTGAAAGCGGCGTGGGGATTGGTGGGCGACGGTGCTGCCACCCTGTGTGCGGTGTTGTTAGCAGCGTCCTCGACAGGAGAAACTTCGTTTGAACGAGGTTGGAAGCAACGAAATTCCATCAAAGAAAGTCACCGAGAACGGTGGAAGGCCGATGCCGCATTGTTTTCACAAACCGAGCAATCCTTGCTCGCTGCCTTTGAAGGACTGGGTTTTGAGGCCAAGCGCCGGCGGATTGAGGGTGAAGAACATCTGTTACTCATCCACGGGGAATCAAGCGAGGGAGTGGCCTCCTTTGGCATTCGAAACAGCGGCACGCAGGCAAAAACCAGTCTCTCGGTTCGCCTCTCTCGCGAGGTCCCAAATGAACCGTTCATCGCTATGCTGGCGGAGGTTCAGGCGAGTTTGACCAGAGCCTTGACCCAAGATTAGTCGTCGAGCAACGCATGTTCGTTGGCCTGTGTTAGGGTCGTCACGGCAAACAAAAGCAATGCGGAGGCAACGAGCATCATCAACGCATAGAAAGCGGTGGTACCGGCGACCAGAGCAACCGCGGCAACCATCCACGCCACGAGAAGATCGCCTGCGCCCACAATCCGCCAAGATTTACGACGACTCACGATACCGCTGAGCCACGCCGTTGCCGATACGGCCAGGGCAGCCAACGACAACATCACCAGTGATTGCGACATGACCGCCGCTGAAATCACCATCAAATGCGTCGCCCAAAGAGCTGATGAAAGCCACAAACCTTGGTTGCGGGACACCACGCCTGCCGTCCAAATCAAACAACCTACGCCAACGACGGCCGTGATGGAAACCGGTGTGAGAGGAGGGGAAAGAGGCGCCAACGCCCAGGCAGTCCAGGATTGCATCATGAACGGGATCGCTACCACCACGGCGAGTGAAACGGCGGGTTGCTGCCATCCCAGGCTTCGGCGAAGGCCGAAAAGAAGCGCCAAGAGACTCGCAACACCCAGCGAGAGAACCGTCGTCCCAAGCACCCAAACACTGCGTCCAAACGCGGTTCGGTGATCTTCCAATCCTCTCCGCAATCGCTCGCCTTCGACCCAGTCAAAGAGCAGAACCATGCCGAGCAGCGCGGCCTCAACGCCAAACAGCGGCAAGCCCCATGAGGTCATCGAGGAAGCGAACGGATCGGTGGCGAAAGGCATCGGTACCTGGCCGCCTAAGAGAAGCGAGAACGTCTTGTCGAGCACCAAGAAGCCCAACAGGGCCTCAAGAGCGCTTGGGATTCGCAACCCCAAATCGTTGCGGCCCATGAGGCCCATCCCAGCAAGAAGGGCAAGCGTGGCGGTCAAAACAGCCACATGCACCGCATCTTCTGACAACACGCCGGTCGTCATTCGGCCGGCGAGATGCACCAGAACCATGCCCGCCATGGCGACCATGATGGGGAGTTCAACGCCTCCCACATCCGGTAGACGCAAGCCAATGCTGTTGGCACGAAGACGTGTGAGACCAACGAGCACAACGGCGAAGCCAGCGCTGAACACCAAGGCGTACAAACCGTAAGGCGTGGCGTAAGCAAACCACATTGAACCCAGGAACGACACGACCAAGAAGAGCAAAAGCACCACGGGCCGATAATGGATATCTCCGACCAACAGGTCGTCTTTTCCACTGACGCCCGAACGCTTGGCACGCTTTTTCTGTCGCTGCGAAAGGGCAAGCAATTCTGCATCAAGTTGCTTCAATGCCACCGTTGTTGAACCGTCGCTGGTGCTCGATACCAACGACTGCATGCGAGCACGCTTCTCGGCAAACGAGGCTTGCCGTTCTTCTTTGGCAGCCACAGCTTTCAGTCCGGAACGGACATCGCCTTGGAACGCAAGATAGGCCCCCACGAGTACGAACATCGCCAAGGCCGTTACCTGCAACGAAGTCATGTCAACCGTTTGACCGGCCAAAGCCATGCTGAGGAGGAGGGCGATGGCGGCCACCGTTGGGGGGAGCAACGAGTTGACCGCTTGCAAGCGTTGCATGTACAAACCGAGGGAGGCCACGCCCATGCCAAGGAGGACGTGCATGTTCATTTCGGCTGAAAGCAAGTGGTCTTGACCGGACAAGACTTCGGTTCGCTGTGGTCCAAGAGCGACGACGAGAAAGAGCGCGGTCATCATGCCCAAATGGAGGGTGAGCAAACGACCGGGTAAGGAGCGATGCATCGAGTCGTGGTCACCGCCCTCGGCCTCTTGATTCGCCTGGTCAAGAGCGCCCAAAACCAACAACACACTGCCTCCGGTCAAGACGGTCGCCCATCCGGCTTCAAGGCCGTACTGCCAAGCCATGACAAGCGCGCCAATGGACCATGCCACGACCAAGGTTTGGGGCCGGCCGCGGTGAAAGCCGCGCCACATCATCGCAGCGTGAGCAAGAAGTAACGCACCCATCCCGGCCATCACACCCAAAGCGGGCATGCCACCGGGACGAGTGACGGCAACATAAGCCACGCAAGAAACGACAAAACCGAGATTCCAGAGGTTCAACATCTCCGAATCTCGAACCCGTGAGCCCATTTCTGACAGCCCGGGGAATCCTCCAGCGAGGTTGAGGTTGGCCTCGCCCATTCGCAGGTTCACAGCGACTTGTTGGCCAACCAGAGCCAGCATCCAAACCGCGAGATCGGTTTCGGCAAGCACGATGGGAACGAGGTCGGCGTTGACCAGTCGCTGCTCGAAATCCGTAGCGAACACCATCAGCCACACATAGGGAGCGAGGACGGCGACACCGGCCATGCTGGGCGAGGAACGCAGCACGGCAACCGCACCGAGCCCCAACCAAACAGCACCTTGGGAGACGAGAAGCAAACGGGCGTTCTCGCCTCCATCATCGGCAGGAATGAGGAGGGTCAACAGCACCACGAGAACCAGCGAACCCATCCAGAGCACATGGTCCGATACATCGGCTTGATGCGTTAACAAAACGCCCACACAAAGCAACGCCGTGATGAAAGCAAAAACAGAATATTCGCCCAAGTCGAACGGGAAGGTGAACACGACGACCCCGCCGTTGAGCAACGCCAAGGCCACAATGAGAAACGGCATGGGTGCCAGCACGTAGGGCATCAACCGAGTCCATTCTACCCCTCTCACCACAAGGTAAGATGAGGTAAAGGCCAGCGTGAGAAGCATCAGTTGGGCCAAAGCATACCCTGTTTCTGTTCGGTGTGCAGCGATGGCCATCAGGGCGCCCACCATGCCCAACGAGACCGAAACGGCCCACAATCCTGGTTTACCTAAACCGATGGCATCAACGGCTTGACTGAACCAGTTTTCATGATGTACGAAAACGGCCGCCATCGCTGCATTAGCGGCCGTTACCACGCTGAGCAAAAGGAAAAGCGAAAGGTCGTTTTCAATGGGAACCAAGGTGAGAGAGAGAAGAGTCCAATCGTTTGACAGTGCGTGTACACCCACCCAAAGATAGGACATCGAGATGCCGAGGCTCGCGAGGTTGCCCGAAGACCGGAGCAAGGCGAGCCCGTGCATCAACATCATCGCCAAAATGATGAGGACGGCGATGCCAAGTTCCCCGTAGACCGCCCCTGCAGAGCTCCCGATGGCGAACAACACCAAGGCAGACTGTGCGGCGATGGCGTCCTCGTCGTGACGAAACGCTAAGCCAACGTTGACGCCGACCAAGCCCAACATCAACCCGCCCAAAACTTGGCTCTCGGGCAGACCGAAATCGGCCAACCATCCCCAACGCCAAGCATCCAGCGCCAAGCCGTACAGCAATTTCATCGAAATGATGACCCATGTGATGCCAAGCAAATGCATGGTGTCCCGTTGAATCCACCGCTCTCCGAGGTAGAGGCCAAAGCCAGCCATGACAAACAACCCCAGCCCACCCAACACCGGAGGTAGTACCGTACCAACCAACGCCCCAATGGCCGTCCAAACCACAACCATGGCGACCGCCAGTCCTTTGCCGATCGTTTGCTCAGCGTGGACCGCCAACTGCGTGGTCGAGTCGGGTGGTTGTTCCTCGGAAACCTCCATGGTGAACAAATCCCGGACGCTTCCGACGGCGGCATCCACCGTTTCCGAAGACGGTTGAAGGGCATCATCCTCCTCAACGGCTGAAGCGTTTTCATCCGGGGAAGGACTGAGCATGAAGGAATCCAAGTTCAATCCTGTAGGCCGCTTGAAGGACTGCTCCCGAAGGACATCGTCCTCTTTTTCGGGGGCGGGGCCATGCTCGCCATCGCCCCCCTCCATGGTTGGTTCTTTGTCTCTTTCAACTTGAACTTGACCGCCGTTGTTTCGTTTTGGGGTCGCTTTTGGTTCAGAACGGATTCGGCCCGAACCTCAAATCCTTCTTGCTGCTGCGCCAAAAGGGACAAAGAGGGGCGGCGGAAACGCTCGGCATGGGCGGCATGTTTGGTACCCCTTCAGGGGACCTCGGACAACACGGAATTTCACCCGGTGGAAGCGTGTATTGGAACCTTCCTGCAAACGATTTGGTCGCCCTCGCTGTTGAACGTGGCGAAGGCGTGCTCAGCGCCCACGGGGCCCTTGTCACCGAGACCGGTGAACGCACAGGACGATCCCCCAACGACAAGTTCATCGTCGATGAGCCAACGGTTTCCAGCGACATCAACTGGGGCGATGTGAACGTCTCGACCGACATGGACACCTTCGTCCGCATGCGAGCAAAGGTCGTGGACTTTCTCAACCAACAAGACGCCCTTTTCGTTCAAGACCTCTACTGCGGTGCAGACTTCTCAGAAGCCCTTCCCATCCGCGTCGTGAACCACAACGCTTGGCACAACACCTTTGCTCGAAACATGTTTATCCGCCCAGAAGCTGATCAACTCGCCAAACACGAGCCGGAATTCACCGTCCTTCACGCACCGCACTTTGAAGCGGATGCTGATGCTGATGGACTCAACTCGCAATGCTTTGTTATCGTCAACTACGCTGCAAAAGAAGTCATCATTGGCGGCACGCGCTATGCGGGTGAAATCAAGAAGTCAATTTTCTCCGTGATGAACCTCATCCTCCCCAAGAAGGGCATTCTCCCCATGCACTGCTCGGCCAACACCACCGGTGAAAACACGGCGATTTTCTTCGGCCTCTCCGGTACCGGAAAAACCACGCTTTCCGCCGACCCAAAGCGCGCCCTCATCGGCGACGATGAACACGGCTGGGGAGCCAACGGCGTCTTCAATTTCGAAGGCGGCTGCTATGCCAAACTCATCGACCTCTCAGAGGAAGATGAGCCGGCTATTTTCGCCACCACCCGCAAGCACGGTACCGTGTTGGAGAACATCGTACTCGATGCCGAAGGCGTGCCCGACTTCCACGACACCTCGAAAACCCAGAACACACGAGGTTCCTACCCGATTGAATTCATCGACAACCGAACCTCGGATTCAAAGGGCGGTCATCCACAAAACGTCATTTTCTTGACCTGTGATGCGTTTGGGGTCCTGCCCCCCATCTCCAAACTCACTCCATCGCAAGCAGCGTATCACTTCATCTCCGGATACACCGCCAAAGTCGCCGGTACCGAAGTGGGCGTGAAAGAACCTCAAGCAACCTTCTCAGCCTGTTTTGGTGAACCCTTCATGCCCATGCATCCCGGCGTTTACGCCGACCTGCTATCGGAGAAGATGGATCAGCACGGCTCCACCGCTTGGCTCATCAACACCGGATGGTCCGGAGGCGCCTACGGTGAAGGAAACCGAATGAAGATCAAGTACACCCGAGCCATGCTCAACGCCGCTCTTGACGGTGATTTGGACGGTGTTGAGTTTGTCACTGACCAGCGCTTTGGCTTTGAAGTCCCCACCTCCTGCCCCGGCGTTCCTGCTGATGTGTTGCAACCAAAGTCCACCTGGTCCAACGGCGAAGCATACGATGCGACCGCTGACAAACTGGCTTCGATGTTCAATGAGAATTTCAAGCGCTATGAAGACGGTGTTTCCGCAGAAGTCAACGCTTCGGCGCCTGCTCCGTTGGCGTGAGGCCGTCCAAAAGGCGACGCAACACCGGGATGTTTTTCCGTTCGCTGTCATCAATGGCCAACTCGGCTTGAACCATGCAGGTGTTGAGCGCTTCGTATCGCTCATCGTCCTTGGCCATCATGGCGCATTCCATCGCCTCATCAAAGAGTTCAATGGCCAATTCGGGTCGGTCGATGGCCAACAAAGCCTTCCCGACTCGTTCCAACATGCTTGAGCCATTGGCAGGGTCCTGCATGAGGTGCACCGAGGCTTTGCTGACCCACGCCTTGGCGTTTGACGAATCCCCGACCAAAGACGAGGCGATGGCGGCCAACACCATTGAAGGAACAGCATCGGAATCGCGTGTTGCGGGTTGATTCGCCGCGGTGGTGAACAAGTCCAGTGCGCGAGCGTCGTTTCCGCTTTGAAGGGCCAACATGCCAAGACGTCGCATGGCTTTCCGTTCCGAACCTACATCGTCTACCAACGTTGCCAGGTGAAGCGCACGAGCGAGATGGCGGCGTGCATGCTGATGATGCCCGGCCATACGAGCCATCAGCCCGAGGGCCGATTCGGTCCGCAAGAGGCTGCCCGCCATGGCGCGATGCGCAATTTCTGCCTGCTCCTCACCCAGCGGAGCCAAAGCCATGCCCACTTCTTCCATCACGTCGGTGAGCAGGGATGACGTGGTTTCAACCGCATCGGAAAGGCGCTCGTCGGCTTCCATTCTGAGGGTGGAAAGATGTGCGTCCAACTTGGAAACAGGAGCACAAATCGACGGCAGTTCCCCCAATGCCTCCAAGCGTTTTGGTTTGATGTTGTAACCCCGTATCACCCGGGTGAGGTCGGCGATTTGTCGGCGCTCAACCCGGTCTGCCTCCTCCTCTTCGTCTTGTTCCAAGGCGTGGCTGGAAGAGAGCAGTGAGTCCACCATCCAGGTTAATTTCCGCTGAACATCGTACTCGCTTCGCCGGCTGATGGCGTACTTCATTTCCGCGGCCCGGACCTGGCGTGAAAGGCTGCGGAATCTGGCGTCTCGGCTTGTATCGGGGGCGTCCGCGACGAGTCGTTGAAGGAAGGTCGATGGAGGGCAAGTTTCGAAGCGCAGATTGACCCGTTCGGCCGTCGTCGTCATTTTGAAATCGTCAGAAACCAGCACCACGTCACTGCTCTCTGCACCCAATCCATCGGCGAGCACCATCAACGACAGGTCCACGTCCTGAGGGGCCGCTGACTCGCCGATACGTTGAGCCAAAGCACGGACATCGTCCTCGTCGACAGGAACGGAATGAAGCATGGTCTTGAGCGCCTTGAGCAAATTCGGACGACCATCACAGCGGCGCAAGGCCACGGTGGCCACCTCTTTTTCCACCCCCGGCGTAATGAGAAGTTGGCGCCCTTGGAGTACAGCGGTCAAGTCCTCAATGAAGCCATCCTCAGCCTTCTGTCCGAGGTGAATAAAACAATTCGAATCAACGACCCAAACGGAACCCATGTCTGTTGTGGAGCGCTTTCAAATCATCATGTTTGCGCCAGCGCATCATGAACGATCGTCGCGTCGAGATTGACGGCGATTGGAGCGATTCGACGGTCGTCTATTGGAAGCGTTTGACCGACCTTGTTGCTTCCCGCGATGACGGTTTGATTGAGGTGGTCGGCCGCCTGAGGGGCGGTTGGGCTGGTCACTTCGTTGGCCCGGACGAGAACGGTTGTTGTTCCGGCCTCGATTTGAGTTGTTGTTGCGCTGCTGTTGTTCGTTTCGCTTCTGGCCGCCACGGTTGTAGCGACGCATGTCGCGTCCTCGTCCCGTACCACGGCGGGAAGGTCCCCCGACAGGAGAACCCTTCACTCGGCCAGGCTTTTGCCCGGGTTTTGGCCGAGCCTTCTCAAAGTGGTACGGCTGGTCTTCCAACACTTCGATTTCATGACCAAGAAGCCGTTGGATGCCAACGAGGTAGCCGGATTCGGTCTCGTCGCAAAAGGCGTAGGCCAACCCCTCTCTTCCGGCACGGGCAGTCCGACCGATTCGGTGAATGTAGACCTCCGGCTCGTTTGGTAGATCGAAGTTGAACACGTGCGTGATGTCTTCGACGTCGATGCCGCGGCTGGCGATGTCGGTCGCCACGAGAATGAACACCTCGCCGTTTCGGAAACGATTGAGGGCTCGAGTGCGCGCTGTTTGGCTCTTGTCGCCATGAATGGAATCAGCGGGAATACCCACTTTCTCCAACTGCTTCGCCAGCCGGTTCGCGCCGTGCTTGGTACGGGTGAAGACGATGCCACAAGACACCATTTGGCCCTCGAGCAGGTCGATCAGTAATTCTCGCTTGTCACCTTTGCGAACAAAGGAGACGTACTGCTCAATGCGGTCGGTCGTTGGGGCTTCAGGGCTGATGTCCACGCTGACAGGTTGGTAGAGCATTTCATTGGCGAGCGTCCCGATAGCTTTCGGCATGGTGGCGCTGAACATCAAATTCTGACGGCGTTTAGGCATCAAGCGAAGAATGCGTTCAACGTCCTTGCTGAAGCCCATGTCCAGCATTCGGTCGGCTTCGTCGAGGACGAAGTGCTGGATGTCGCCCAAATCAACATGCCCTTGGTTGTGAAGGTCCAAGAGTCGGCCGGGCGTGGCGACCAGAACATCAACACCACGGCGAAGCGCTTTCACCTGAGGTGATTGCCCCACACCGCCAAAGATGACCGTGGAATACAATGGAAGGTGTCGGCCGTAGACGCGGAGGCGTTCGCCGATCTGCGCCGCCAGCTCCCGGGTAGGAGTCAACATCAAGGCGCGGATTGGTCGCCCTGAAGCAGGCCGCTCCGTGGCGAGATGGTGAAGTATCGGAAGGGCGAAGGCGGCGGTTTTTCCAGTCCCGGTTTGGGCGATGCCCATCACATCACGACCGTCCATCAAAGCTGGAATGGTCTCGGCTTGCACCGGCGTTGGTGTTTGGTAACCTTCGGCGTCCAACGCCTCAAGGATTCGCTCATCAAGATGGAGTTCGGTGAAGGTTGACATATCGCTGCCTCAAGGACGAACACCCCGGGACCAATGCCTTCGGACCAACCGTTCCGGCCCGTCGTCCAACCCATTCCCTATGAAGACCGAGGGTGTTAACGGGGACCTCATGGGGTTCAACCCTGTTTTCTTTGAAAGCGGACCTCAGGGTTGATGTTGCGCGTGCCGTTCCACCATCATGGACCGGCCTCTGCACGTGGTGACCGGGGCCTTCGGTTATTCTGGCCGCTGGATAGCACACCACCTGCTCAAACAAGACGTCCATGTTCGCACGCTGACCAACGCCGTAGGCCGAGACGACCCGTTCAACGGACAAGTCGAGGTCCACGGATTGGATTTCAGCGACAAAGCACGCTTGGTGGAATCGCTTCGGGGTGCTGAAGTTCTCTACAACACCTACTGGGTTCGCTACAACAAACGACAGCAACATTTCGCCCACAACACGGCGGTGGAAAACACACGTCGGTTGTACGAGGCGGCCAAAGAAGCAGGTGTGAAACGCATCGTTCAATTCTCGGTGGCCAATCCGACGAAGGCGCCCAACTGGACGTATTTTGAAGGGAAAGTTCAGGTCGAAAACATGCTCAAGGCCTCCGGTTTATCCTATTCGATCTTGCGACCCACTGTTCTGTTTGGTGGCGAACGCAACGTGCTCATCAACAACATCGCTTGGATGCTGCGACGGTTTCCTGTCTTCGGCGTGTTTGGTTTTGGAAACTATCCCATCCAACCGGTTCACGTCGAAGACGTCGCCGAAGTCGCCATCGAACAAGGTCGACGCACGGAAAACACGGTGGTGGACGTCACTGGCCCGGAAACGTTCCGCTACAAGGACTACATCGGCTTGATGGCGAAGTCGATGGGGTTGAAACGATTGATTCTGCCAATGCCTCCGCTTGGCGCGTGGCTCTTCGGTCGCTTTCTCGGCGTCTTCCTTCAGGACGATGTCATCACTCGTGCAGAAATCAAGGGCTTGCGCCAGGGCTTGATGGCTTCGTCGGCTCCACCAACCGGAACGCGACTCTTTTCCTCGTGGATTGCAGAACACGGAGCGTCGTTTGGCGAACGCTATCAGAACGACTTGAAGGAGCGCCGCTACAAGAAACCGTGATCAGAGGCCCAAGGCGTCGGGTTGTGCACGGGTTGAGAAGCGTTCGACGTTCCCTTCGCCGTCGATGAGGAACTTTTCAAAATTCCAACGAACATCGCCGGGCTCGCCACCGTCAACGGCGGTTTGGCAAAGCCGCTCGAAGAGAGAAAGTCGGTTCGGGCCGTTCACGTCGACCTTCGCCATCAAAGGAAAGGAAACGTTGTATTTGGAAGAGGTGAATTCACAGATTTCATCGTGGGTTCCGGGTTCTTGGGCTCCGAATTGGTTGCACGGGAAACCAACGACGGTCAATGCTTCGTGGGTTTCGTGGAGTTCTTGCAAACCGGCGTATTGGGGGGTCGCACCGCATGCGCTGGCAACGTTCACCACCAGCCAGCGCTCTCCGCCAAGGTTTCGCAGTGTTGT
>JASLVM010000031.1 GCA_030741355.1 Candidatus Poseidonia sp.
CCACCGAGGCTTACCTCAACATCACGGTGGTTGACCAACTCCCCGCCCTCACCTACACTCCGTCGGACCTCACGCTGACCAACAACACCGTCAGCCTTGACCTGCCTCTGAACGCGACCCTGACCGGTCCGGGTGAAATCCTCTCGTGGGCCATCAACGCCAGCCTGCCAAGCGGCCTGACCTTCGAGACGAGCAACGGCACCCTTTGGGGCACACCCACCGAAATGATGCAGCAAACATCCTACACGGTTTGGGCGAATAACAGCGGTGGGTCCGCCGTCGCCTACCTCAACATCACGGTGGTCGACCAGCTCCCCACCCTCGCCTATGTACCGGCCAACCTCACCCTCTACAACAACACAGCCAGCGTTGATTTGCCGCTGAACGCCACGCTCACCGGACCGGGTGAAATCACATCGTTGGCGATTCATCCAGGCTTGCCGACCGGCCTGACCTTTGAGACGAGCAACGGGACGATTTGGGGTATCCCAACACAACGGCTGACCACGACGATGTTCACGGTTTGGGCGAACAACACCGGTGGTTCAAGCGAGGCTTATGTCAACATCACCGTGCTGCATCAAGAGCCGATGTTCACCTATTCTTCCTACAATTTGACGCTGGTGAACAACACGGCGATGACCCCGCTGACGGCCACCCTGACCGGCGGCGAGATCACCTCCTGGGAAATCGAGCCGAGTGCACCGAATGGCCTGAACTTGGGCACGACCAACGGCACCGTTTGGGGCACACCAACCGTGGTCCAAAACACGACGATCTACACCGTGTGGGCCAACAACTCGGGCGGTTCTCACGCCGTGTTTGTCAACATCACCGTCTACGACCCCGCAGTTTCGCTGGATTACAACCCGGAGAACCTTACCCTGACGCGCAACGAGGCCATGACCACCGTCCACCCCATCTACACGGGCATCGTCGACAACTGGACCATCGTGCCAGCTCTTCCTGCCGGCCTGACCTTTACCGACGGCGTCATCGCCGGAACGCCCACGGTGAACATGACCCACACCCTGTACACGGTCTGGGCCAACAATTCGGGCGGTTCGTCCAGCCACACCATCAACATCACCGTCCTCGAGCCGATCGCTACCGTTGATTACAACCCGCAGAACATGACGTTGGTTCGGGGTACGCAGATGACCGACATGGTGCCAACCATAGGCGGTGGCATGGTGGAACTTTGGTCCATTCATCCGGCCTTGCCGAGCGGTCTTCTCTTTGACAACGGGACCGTTTCTGGAACACCGACGGTCAACATGACGACGACGATGTTCACCGTTTGGGCCAACAACACGGGAGGAAGCGTATCGCATACCATCAACCTCACCGTGCTCGAGCCTTCCGGTGACTTGCGTTACAACCCAGAGAACCTCACCCTCACCCGAGGTGTTGCCATGGTTTCGCTCTCGCCTACTTACACCGGTGGAGCGGTGGAGAACTGGTCCATCCACCCCGCCTTACCGGCCGGCTTGAACTTCACCAGCGGCGTCATTTCGGGCACACCGACGGTGAACATGACGCGCTCGACGTTCACGGTATGGGCCAACAACTCTGGAGGTGTTGCCTCAGCCACCATCAACATCACCGTTCTTGAGCCGATGGTTGACCTGCTCTACAACCCCGACAACCTGACGTTGATGCGCGGCACGACCATGACCACCCTCCACCCCGGCGTTTCGGGAGGTTCGGTCGAAACATGGGCCCTCGATGGTGTCTTGCCCAACGGCCTCTCGTTCTCGCACGGTGTCTTCAGCGGCACACCGCTCGTGAACATGACCCAAACGCAGTACCTTGTCTATGCCAACACCACAGGCGGCAGCGCCATGGCGTGGGTGAACATCACGGTGCTCGAACCTGCGGTCAACCTGTCGTACGACCCGTACAACCTCACGTTGATTCGCAACGAGTCGATGACCACGCTCTCCCCCACCGTGAGCGGCGGAAGCGTTGGCAACTGGTCCATCACGCCCGCCCTCCCAGAAGGTCTGATCTTCGTTGATGGCGTGATTTCCGGAACACCTGAAGTCAACATGACCACCACGATGTTCACCGTTTGGGGCAATACCTCCGGCGGTGCTTCTTCGACCACGGTCAACATCACCGTCCTCGAGCCCTTGGTGGACTTCATCTACAACCCCAACGCCATCGTTCTCACGCGAAACGAGACGATGAGCGCCATGACGCCGATGTTCGGTACGGACGCCATGACGGAGGCGTGGGGTATTTCGCCGGCACTGCCCACCGGTCTGAACTTCACCAACGGTACCATTTCAGGCACGCCGCTGGTCAACATGACGGCGACGGTGTTCACGGTCTACGCCAACAACACAGCGGGAACGACCACGGCCTCGTTGACCATCACCGTGCTCGAACCGGTGGCCACGGTCGTTTACCTGCCTGAGAACATCACGCTGACGCGAGGCGAGGACAACGCCAGCATCGTCCCCCTCCTCGGCGGTGGCCATGTCGCCGTTTGGTCCATCAGTCCCGAACTGCCAGCGGGCATGGTCTTTGAGAACGGCAGCATCACCGGTGTGCCGCTGGTCAACAGCACCAAGACGACCTACACCGTTTCGGCTCTCAACAGCGGGGGCATGGCCTATGCCTTCCTCAACATCACCGTGGTCGAGCCGGTTGCTCTTCTTGCATTCAATGAGGGCATCTTGGGCACCCGGGGCGAGACCCTGTTCAACGCCACCGTCAACAACTCGGGCGGTATGGTTGCCTCATGGAAGATTGAGCCAGCCCTGCCCGATGGCGTGGGCTTGTGGGACGGTTGGCTCTACGGCACGCCAACGGTGAACCTGTCCGAGACGACCTTCACGGTTTGGGCCAACAACAGCGGGGGCTCGGCCAACATCACCTTCACGCTCGAAGTCGTTGAACCGGTTGTCATCATCGATTACCCTGAGCCTGAGGTGACTTTGGTCAACGGTGTTTCACGTGGCCGTATCATCCCGATCATCGACGGTGGTGTGCCCGAAAATTGGTCGATTGAACCGGCCCTGCCACCCGGCCTGAGTTTCGTGAACGGCGCCATCATCGGTGTCGCTACGACCAACTATTCCACAACCACCTACACCGTGTGGGCCAACAACTCCGGCGGTGTGGCGCTGGCCACGTTCAATTTGACCGTGAACCAGCCGACCTTCTATGCTCGCTACCCAGAGACCCGCCTTGTACTCGATGTGAACAAAACCATGCCAACGTTGTCGCCATTGTATTACTTCGGCGATAACCAAAACCCGGTGTGGACCATTCAGCCAGCGCTACCGGAGGGTCTGGTGTTCGAACGAGGTCGAATCTCAGGTACACCGACGCAACCTTCCAACGAAACAAACTACACCGTTTTGGTGACGGGTGAAATGGTCCCGGTGAACCTCTATGTCATCATTGAGGTTCTGGGCGAGGTGAACAACACCGTTGAATCGGCCCGCAACCAAACAGAGGTCGAACAGTTTGTTTTGCCGGATGTGGAGGAGAACGATGATTCCTTTGACATGTACTGGATTTGTTTCCCCATCCTCCTTGCGGTGATGTTCTTGTGCGTGGCTGCTATCAACAATTTCCTTTCCCTCAAGGCCAAGGAAGAAGACGAAAGCGAAGAAGAAGATGACGGTTCTGAAGGCGATTGATGTCTTTTTGACCGGTTGAACTCGATGCTTCAGTCACCGAAAGCCATACACAAGGCCACCCTCTCGGCATGGTTGGAGGGCGACCTGTGTACACCATGGATGACCTGAAAACAAACCGTGATGCACAAATCACGGTAGGCAGCATTGTGTTCTTTTTGTTGGCTTTCCCCATCTACTTCGGCATGGCCGCTGGCAACGCCGACGGTAGCCTCGGTGGTGGCGTGGCCGACTACCAGGTGAACGGAGAAATCACTTACGTTCAACTCGATTCGGGTACCGAGCCCATCGGCGACGGTGACCCCTGGACGGACTCGTTCAACACCGATGCCATCAACAACGCCGAGGATCTCAACATCGTGGGCTTGCGTCTCAGCATGTCCTACGGTGAAGACGAAACAGGTGGCGAGGGCCCACTTTGCCCGGGCGGTTCTGCAGCACCTGATACTATCATCGGTGGTGCATCTCACCTCGACTTCAGCGCTTCAGCTGAGGGACAAAACAACGGCGGCAGCGGTGCACACGAAGTGTCGGCCATTTGGTACAACGCCTCCATGGTGGGGCAGGTCGTTTCAGGCCTTTCAATGGACGAAATCAAAGCGCAAATTGATTCCATGGGTGCTGGCCTTGGTGACCATACAGTAAGCATCTCTGTTGCTTCACAGGCGGGGAATGAGCCCTCACCAACCTGTTCACGTTCAGACGGCGGCGAAACCGTGGACTACACCGTGGAGCTCATGGTGCTCGATTACACCATTGCGCCTTATCTTGACACCAGCGACATTTGAGTTGGCCAGAGAACGAGCGACCCGCTCAAGCGCTGAGCAAGGTGCCGATATCGATGATGCCGTTGACTCGGTTCGCAACGATGGCCTTCATTTCGCGAAGGTCGTCTTCCGTGGTCGCTTCCATACGCATCACGAGCACGGGTTCGGTGTTGGACTTGCGAGCCAAGTACCATCCCACGTATTCACCTTCGGCGTTGTTGAAGCGTACCCGCACACCGTCCACGGTGGAGGATTCCATGTCGTCAAAGATGGCGGTGATGGCCGCTACAACCTCGAGTTTTCGCTCTTCGGGACACGGCACCTTCACTTCGCCCGTGGTGGGCAAGGGTGGGGCGAGACGGTCCAGTTCGCCCGAAAAGGTCGGTCCACCTTCGCTTGATGGCGCATGACGGGACCACAGTTCAATGAGGCGTGCAGCGTTGTACAGGGAACAGTCGAAGCCGTACCATCCGCGGTCGGCGAGGAAAATATGGCCACTCATCTCGCCAGCCATCTTGCAGTCTGGCATGCTGGCCAAGACGCGCTTCATGAACGAATGTCCAGTCCGAGCCATCACCGGCCGTCCACCGGCTTCCAAGATGGCTTGTTCCACGTTCATCGAACATTTCACGTCGTACACGATGCGCAAGTGCTCGTCGTCGGCAGCATCTTCGGGCAATCGGTCCTCATCAGCAAGCAGATCGTCGGCGAGCAGGGCGAGCAGACGGTCAGGATAGATGAAGCGCCCTTCTTCGTCAACCGCTCCGATGCGGTCGCCGTCGCCGTCGGCGCCCATCCCGAATTCGCATCCGTGGTCCACAACGGCTTTGCCCAAATCGACCATGTTCTTGGGTCGAGTCGGGTCGGCGCCGTGGTTGGGTTCTGTGGCGTCCCAATCGCAGTAGAGGTCGACATGGTCGACGTCCATTTTGTCCAAAAGTTGGGTCATGAATGGACCGGGGACGGCGTTTCCACAGTCAACAGCCACCTTGACGTTTCGAGCAAGCGGTCCGGTTGATTTGATGATGGCATCAAGGTAGGCATCCATGTGTGGATGGTCGATGATTTCTCCAGCCCCTTCCCGGAACTCGCCCGCCAAGAAGACCTCCTTGAGTTCTTGAATTTCTTCGCCGGCCAACGGCAACGTCCCTCGGCACATCTTGAAGCCGTTGTGTGTCGGCATGGGCAGATGGCTGGCGGTAACCATCACGCCACCGTTCACGGGCAGCGTCCAACAGGCGTGGTAGACGCACCCGGTTGAGACGATTCCCAAATCCAGCACCTTCACGCCACCGTCAGCCAGACCCGCCATGAGTTGAGAGGCAAGCGCAGGCGATGAGTCGCGAATGTCACGCCCAACGGCGTAAGATTCGCATTCCAGATAAGTCGCCAGAGCTCGGCCGAGTCGGTAGGCAAACTCGGGGGTCAGTTCCCCGGTCCCATCGCCGTTCGCAAGTCCGCGTATGTCGTAGGCTTTGAAACAGGCCTCGGGCCACGATACCATGGTAGAGGGGAAGGGGCCGTGGGTTTTGAAGGCTGGCCATCTTGTGGGAAAGTAATAATTCCAAGATTTCAAATTATTAGTTTTGGTTAAATACATCGCGAGATTCGGGGCAATCGGTGTTCCAATGAACGAAGAGAGTTTGGCTGACGAACGCATACCGGTGACTGTTTTGACAGGTTTTCTCGGTTCAGGGAAAACCACCTTGCTCAATCACATTTTGACCAGCACGGAACACAAAATGAAGTTCGCCGTCATCGAGAACGAATTTGGTGATGTTGGCGTTGACGAAAACATCCTCGTTGAAAGTTCTGAGGAAAGCATCATCGAAGTCATGAACGGGTGCATCTGCTGTACGGTCCGTGGTGATTTAACCGAAGTGCTTGACCGCATGCACGACCGCATCAAAGACTTCGACGGCGTGCTCATCGAGACCACCGGCTTGGCCGACCCTGCTCCTGTGGCGCAGACATTTTTCGTTGATGAGAAAATCACGGAGCGATACAAACTCGATGGCATCATCACGGTGGTTGACGCCAAGCACATTGTCCAGCACGTGGACGAAGAAAAGCCGGAGGGTGTCGAGAACGAGGCCGTGGAACAATTGGCTTTCGCCGACCGCATCATGCTCAACAAGATCGACCTCGTTTCAGAAGAAGAACTCGGCGAGGTTGAGGCCAAGATCAAGTCCATCAACAACTCCGCCCCTATCTACCACACGCAAAACAGCCTCATCGACCCCAAGAACCTCATCAACATCGGCTCCTTTGATTTGGACCGAACGTTGGAGATGGACCCCGAATTTTTGGACACCGAAGCCGAGCACGAGCACGACCAGCGGGTCACCTCAACCAGTTCCAAGTTTGTCGGCGAACTGAACGTCAACAGGTTGCAAGTTTGGATTGGTAAACTCATGCGTGAACAAGGGGAAGACCTGTTCCGCTACAAGGGCGTTCTCGCCGTCAAGGGCATGGATGTCAAGTTCGTGTTTCAGGGCGTTCACATGCTCTTTGGTGGAGATTTCAGCGAAGAGATCGGCCTTTGGAAAGAAGGCGAACCCCGAGAATGTCGCTTCGTCTTTATCGGTCGGGACCTTGACCATCAGGCGCTTCAAGATGGCCTCATGGCGTGTGTTGCCGAAGACCTGCGCTTCAAGGAGGGCGACACCGTCTATGCCAACGTTGGGGACTTCACCAAAGGTCGCATCCTGAAGTGCTGGGACCAGGGCAATCCGTACCGTGTGGAACTCCAAAACGAAGAACGGACCAACGTTTGGGTGCCAATTGACGACGATAGGTACGTGCGCCCAGAGGCATGAAACCACCATTGAACGGGGGGTAAAACAACATGAAGGCAACCGTGAACATCTGCGATGGATGTTGTTGCGGGCGTGTCAACAAACACAACATGGCCGTTCCGGTTGAAGACCTCAAGGCGGCATGGAGAGAACTCGACCTCACCAAGCATGTGAATCTCAGGGTCACCTCTTGTCTTGGCCCCTGCAGTCGTGCCAACGTGACCTTGGTCAACACCGAACATGGACGAACTTGGCTCGGGGGTATCGCCAGTGAAGACCACTATCACTCGTTGTTGGATTGGGCTCAGGGGGTGGCTCAACACGGCCACGACCATGCTCTACCAGACAGTCTCCTCGCCCTGCGATTTGACCCCGTTTGAGCAAGGACCTATCGAACCATCCAGTTCACCGCCAACATCGTTGCCGTGATGATGACCAGCGCCTCAAACAACACGCCGTAGTAAGCACATGCTGCGAGAAACGCTGTCGCGGGCAGGCCGACCAGACGCAAGAGCCGCGGCCACGTCCAGAGGCCTTTGGGAGGCTCGTCAAGATAAGGCGATCCTGGCATCTCAATCTTGCTTCACGGCTTGTACCACGATTTCCACCAGGGCATCGGCAGGGAGAGCGTCGACGGCAAAGGCGGCACGGGTGGGCTTGATTTCCACGCCTTCGAGCCATGCGCCGTAGACTTCGTTCATTGGAGCGTAGAAATCCATGGTCTTGAGTAACACCTGGACGAACACCAGGTCGTGCTTGGAGACGCCAGCCTCGGCTAGCAAACCGTCGATTTTGTCAAGCGTGCCTTGGGTTTGGGAGACGATGTCGTCACCCGCATCGATGTTGATTTGACCCGACAGCCAAACATGGTTTCCAACGACCACAGCAGGGGTGTAGGGGGCGTAAGTTTTGGTTCCGGGCGGGCTGATGCCGATTTTGCTCATGCCGTCCGACCGTCTCACGCCGCCCATCAACTTCTCCCACGAATGCGAACCGCATCACGCCGTGTTCAAAACTCAACACGAAAGGCATCATCTTCCGAGTTATCCTCATCTCCGTCACTGCTTTCCTCCCAAAAAGGGTGTTCTTCCTCGGCTGCCTCTTCGTTTCGTTTCTTCTTATCCGGTTCCAATTTGACGGTGTCCGGTGCGACGAGGAAGGTCCCTGCGTCTTGACCTCCAGCGTCGGTAAGGTTGACGCTGTAGCCTTGACCTGTCCCTCCGTAGTGATTGCTCATCGCGTCATGAATGGATTGCAGGTTGCTTCCACCCTTGCGGTAGGAGGTGTGTTCAACGGTCAGTTCGCCGCCCGAAGGGGTTGTTTTGGAAGTTGCTCGTTGAGCGGCTTGATTGGCGGTTAACTCGGCCATCTCACCGACCGGACGGTTTTCGTCGTAGGACCGTTCAACCGTTCGTCCCAGATGTTGGCGTGAGCGAGCCTCGTACTGGGGCGTACCGCCCGAGCCCAAGATGAGGCCGGCGACAGCGAGGAGCAAGAGGCCTACGCAGCAGCTCCCAAACGCTCTTCCAGTTAAGCCGTCCACTTGGGCGGAGGGTGCTTGAGCGGCCTCGACAAAGAAGGCGACACTCATCCCGATGAAGCCGATGGAAAGGAGAAGAAACACGAACCCTTTCCACACATTGCAAAATTCTGGCGCACCCTATTTGTTGGTTTTCCCAACGAGCCCCTTCCCTCTCCCCATTCGCCGATGCCTTGAGGGCAGGAACCTTCTCCCCCGACCATGCGCACCTGCTGGGTTCTGGACCATCCGGCCCACGTGCGTCTCCTCGCCGAGTTTTTGCGAAACGGCACCACGGCGGACCTCATCGTGGCCTGCGAGCGCCCTGAAGTCCGGACCATGCTCGAGCAGGGTGATGGTCGCTTGCCTCGTCGGCAAACGCTCTGGGTGCCTCGTCCCGTGGGCGATGGACGAAAGCGAAAAGCGGTCTACCGTCTCCGAAGCGTTCAACGATTTCTCAAGGCCGCCAGCAAGGACGGCCAGGGCCCGGTTGAGCGCGTGGTGGGGGTTGGAGCGGCTTTGGAAATGATGGCGGCCAAATCCCGCTGGTGGCGACGGTCCAGCGTGCTTGAGCGCTGGTACATCACCGACACCGAGGTCAACCATCTCGCTCATCGGATCGCCCAGAAGAACGCCACCCACGCCGTTCTTCCCACCCACTGGCGGGAGGATTTAGACGGTGGTTTCCTCGGCTCGTTTGGTGGTAGGGTTCATCGCTTGGACGGGCTCCACGGCCACGTCCATCTCGTGCCGCATCGACGTCCATCCTCGGTTTCTTCTCCCCCCCGAATCCTTGTTCGGCGACTTCAGGGCGATGGGGTCCACGATGGCGATGAAATTGTGGCCTTGCCAGAGGACGCCTTGGACGGTGTGATCACGACGCTGGCTGACGAGAACGGCTACGAAGGAGATGCTTGGGAGCTTGACCGAGAACTGGCGGCCCATGACGGCGTCATCACGCAATCGGTCACCTTAGCGAGTGAAGCGGCCTTGTTGGGCACCCCCGTTCTGCTCATTTCAGCCGGCGAGCGCGGTTTCCTTGACCGTTTGGAGCGAGAGGGCGCACCGTTATTCCGCTGGCGTGGACCCACCGACGAGGCTGAGTGGGGCTCAATTCATGCTCAGTTTTTGGCGGGTTTGCACCTGACCGATGCGTTGGAGCCTGCGGAATGGCCCGATGCCAAGGGGCAGTTGCTATCGTTGCTCAACTGAACTGGATTCAATCTTCAGAATCGTCGTTCGCAGCCTCAAATTTGGCTTGCATGGTCGGGTTGTTGCGGGTCAATTTCTTGATCGTGATATCTTGTGCTTTGTCGTTGGCCAAGCGGTAATTGTTACCGGACTTGAGCAGTTGTTCCTTGGTCTTTTGCAACTCGTCAATGGATTTGTCAATGCGCTCGATGGCCTTCATGAACTGACGGGTGGCCAAGTCGTAATTTCGGTTGAACTTCTCTTGGAATTCCTTGAGGTCGGCCTCGAAGTTTTCAACGTCGACGTTCTGCGACCTGATGACCGCCAACTCGTTTCGAATTTCAATCGACTTCAGCGCAGCGTTGCGCAAAAGCGTGATGATCGGGATGAAGAACTGCGGGCGGACCACGTACATCTTCTCGTACTTGTGCGACATGTCGGCGATGCCGTTGTACAACTCGTTGTCCGGTTCCAACATGGACACGAGTACGGCGTATTCGCATCCCTTGGCTTTGCGGTCCTTGTCGAGCTTTTCGAGGAAATCCTCGTTTTTCTTCTTGGACTTCGTCGTCTCTCCTTCGTTCTTCATCTCGAACATGATGCTGATGAATTCAACATCGTTTTGGTCGGCCTCTTTGAAGATGTAATCGCCTTTCGTGCCTCCAGAGGCGTCGTTGTCCTTCTCAAAGTAGGCGGTCGGGAAGGCGGTTGGTCGGAGTTTGTTGAATTCAAGTTCGCAGTGTTGCTCCAGCGTTTCACCGAGCATCTTCGTGCTGAGTTTCATTTTCATCTCTTTGCGTAGTTCGATTTCTTCCTCTTTCATTTGGATGATTTTGTCTCGCGTGGTGAGTTCCATCTGGTGCTTTTCGACCAAGGTTTTCTCCATGAGGGCCTTCTCAGTATCGGCGTTATTCACCTTGTTTTGAAGGTTCGAGATTTGGGTTTGCAGGGGCGTCGTGGCTTCGTTAACCGCCATTTGCCTCTCCATGTCCTTCTTCTCAAGTTCGCCTTTGAGTCGCTGAATTTGTTTCTCTTTGTTGGCGTACTCCTCGTCCTTCTTTTTGCTCATGTTCGACTCGGCCAATTCAATGGCCAATTCGTGGGTTCGCTTGGCTTCCTCAAGACGCGTGTTGAGTTCGGCTTCAAACTCAGCGCTTCGAACCTGCCCTACGATGGAGGCATAACCCGCAGCGTCCATCTCGAAAACTTGCTTGCAGTGTGGGCACTCAATGTCGCTCATGGGCTAAACCAATGGCCTAGGGTACATAAGGAATCAGCGAGGCTTCAGGCATCGTCTTCCGTAAGAATTTGCAGTTCAGCCTCAACCACCTCACCGGTGTAGAGCCCGTCGAACGGGGTCAGCCTTACGCTGATGACCGACCCGTTGCTCAACTCTGCGGTGTAGGTGCTCGAATTCCCCACATAGGTGCCGTTCACGAACCAAGCGAAAGACGAGGTGTCGTTATCGCTTTGAGCGTCGATAAAGAGGTAGGCCACCTCGTAGGTGGTGTTTCCACTTCCGTCTCCAGATTGGCTGCTGTTGATGGTGAGGTTTTGGATGATCGGTGTTTGGTTGGTCCACTCGGCTTCCGTGATGACGATGCCCGATGGCATGTAGATGGCAAAGGGACTGTCGCCTCCGGGTAGGAGACTTGCGTAGGTGTCATTGCCGCCGCCCATGGTGGCGGTGAAACCGTTCCACACTGCGAGGTGTTCAGCGGTGAAGACGTCCCCGGGCGCAGGGTCGCCGTAAACGCTCATGTTGGCCCCGAAGGTGGACGAACCCAGGTAAGCCATGGTTGGAACGCCAGGGTGGCTCCAAAGATAGCCCGTGGGGGCGTCTTCCACGATGCCGTACGGCATGTAGATGGCAAAGGGACTCCCCCCTCCTGGGAGGAGGTCGGCGAATGAATCGTTGCCTCCGCCGGGGAACATTGCACCAAATCCATTCCACACCGCAAGATGCTCTTGAGTGAAGACATCACCCGCAACGGGGTCGCCGTAGACGCTCATGTTGGCGTTGAAGGTGGTTGTGCCAAGATAGGCCATCGTGTCGATTCCACTTTGGGTCCAAAGATAACCCGTTGGTTTGTGGGCGACAATCCCAGCAGGCATGTAAATCGCGAACGGGCTGTTTCCACCCGGCAACAAACTCTCAATGGTGTCGTTCCCTCCACCGGGGAAGCCTGCTGCAAAGCCGTTCCATACATTGAGATGTTGCTCGGTGAATTCATCCCCAGCGACGGGGTCGCCATAGACGCTCATGTTCACGTTGAACGTGGTTTCTCCCAAGGAGGCCATGGTATCGATGCCGGCTTGGGTCCAAACAAACCCGGTGTGGTTGCCGCTTGAGGCGGCGTTACCAACGAGGCTCGCGATCCACGCATCCATCTCTTCCTGCCAGTAATTCGGTGAGACGTCGAGGAACTCGGCGCATTCTATGTTGGCTTCAGCCGTTGGGTCGTACTCCGAGTCGTTTCCGTTTCCGAGGGTGTAGTAAGTGATGTGGATGCAGTCCACGGTTTTCTTGTCACTTCCTTCAAAAGAAAAATAGTCGCCATAGTAATCTCCGAAACCATAACCGAACATCAAAATGAACGTGGTGGCAACGGTGGCGAGGAACACTTTGGCGTTGGTTCCACCAGCCACAAAGGTTCGCGAGGGAAGTTCGTCGAAGACCACGTGATTTTCGCTCGATACCGATGCCTCCTTCTCTTTCCCGAGGAAATTCTTCAGGTTTTCGAGCACCGATGGTTTTTCACCATCTTCTGCCGAAACCTCTTCATCTGAATCGGTTGATTCGGACGGTTGTTCCTTCACCATCATACCTTCACCTTCTTCGGGAGTGTGGTAGAGCACGTCCTCCAACCGGTCGGTTTCCTTGTCGTAAATGGCGATATTATGTTGAATGACTCGCTGAGCAAGCTCTTGCTTTGTACCGGACACCGCCAGGTCAAGGCCCTTGGCCATCTCAACCAATTCATCTTTCTTGAGTTTCATCAACTCGCCTTCTGAAGGAATCACCAGATCACCCCCGCCAAGAGTTTGATGAGAAACGGTATCCCGATCATCAGGTTCACGCCAATCATCATTTTTCGCTCGTCACCCGGCCAAGCCCATGAGATTGTTTTCATTTCTTCATCCGGCTCTAGGGCATCGATGAGGTAGCGCTCCCAACCGGTGGCAAGGACCAAACCACAGACCACAGCGAGCAGAATGTCGGGCACGGGGATGATGATTTCGAGGAGCGTGGTAAACACGGCAGTGATGGCCACCATGACGCCGAGGGCGACGATGCGTAGGATTTTCTTGTCTCGCTCCGTTTGAATGGTGATGAGGCCAAATTTAACAGCGTGGAGCAGGGCGATGGTCGGGTAGATGAGATGGAAGGTGAACCCATCGCTGAGGGCTGAGATGATGGCGGCGTTTTCGTCCAGCGGCGTCTCCCACATGGTCCACGTGGCGTATTCTGAAACGTAAGCAAAATGACGGAACAGGATGAGCAGCCAAATGAACAGGATGTAGCCTGAAAACACGGTGGCAAGGCCGGTGGGATGTTCCTTGCGATAGGCCTTGATGATGTGATAGATGGCTCCGACACCGAAACCGATCATGATGATGGAAAACGAACCGAGGATGAAGGTCATCTCAGCCAACGTGATCATGGCATAATTGTAGCCGGCACTTGCTCCGGAGTAGTTGACGGTCGGGAAGGTCCACCATGCATTGCCTGACCCCGTGAGGAAACCGACCGACCGAAACACCATATTGTCCATGACGACGGCGATGGTGCCGAGAGCAAAAAAGCCAGACCGGCGCATGGCAAGAGCCTCGACACTGTCGTCTTCGAGAGGCGGTGGGAACATCAAGAATCGTAGGCCAACGCTGAAACAAATCAAGCCTGCGAGCATGAGGAAGGCGGGCAGCAGGAGCGAGTTGTAGTACGGGTCGGCGTCAGCAGCGGCGGCGGTGCGGTCAATGAACGTAAAGAGCAGAACGAGAACGCCCATGACGCCTATCTGCCAGCCTTTCCGAAGGAAGGGAATGGGTACCAGCAGCATCAGAAACAAGTGAATGTAATAGAAGTTCAACGATGAACTGTAGGCGGCGATTTCGACAATCCATTCCGCAACATCGGGGTCTTGAATTCCGGTTTCGGGAACGAGGTCCTGCATTCGCCTCAGGATAAAGTAAAGCAGCAGCCAAATAACGAGGGAGGCCCCCATTTTACGGTCCCATGTTCGTTCATCGTTGAGGGCCCGAAGATGGAAGAACGAAATGAAAAACAACACAAAAACGCTCAGCACGAGACCGATGTCATCCAACAGGTCCAAACTTTCGCTCATGGGAACCAATCTTCTCAATCGCCTATAATATTTGCAACGACGAAAGCGAAAAATACCCTTCAATTGTATGGTTTTGGCGCACGGGGAGGTCTTTCAATCCAACCATTTGGCTTAAACAGGAGTCGGCGTTAACCCCCATCGTGCGCAACCTCGTCGGTCCAATGATGGTGTCTTTGATGCTGTTGGGGATGTTCGCAGGCTGTCTGGGTTTCACCTCAAACGAGGAGACAGGTGAACACGTGGTGGTCTACGCCGCCACCAACGCCACCATCGTTGAAGTTTGGGAAGACGGGGAACTTGTTGAAACTCAGTATCCCCGGCTGACCTTTGATTTTAGCGAATCAACAGCGCCGGCCCCCTTTGTTCTCCATTCGGTCAAGGGCGAACATGTCTTCGTTACAGTGGACGCTTCTGTGTCCTCGGTTGTAGAGGTTGAATTTGACCGACACGGATTCCATCTCCTGGAATTGACCTCCGATCATGAGGGCTCAACGGAAGACAGCGAGCAGGCTTCACTGTACCGAAGTGAAGTGGTCATTCGGGTTGAAAAACGAATTGAATGGACCGAGTCTTCCACCAACGAACCTGAACCCATGGCCCTTGACACACGCCGGGAAATTGGGGATGAGCCTGCCAGTGTGATCGTCATCGAGTCAACGGTCTACAATCCCCCGCTCATCAACAACATCGGAGGAGGTCAAGACGTTGATGTTTCATGGCAACTCATTGACGCCACACAGGAAGCCTGTCAGTCGCAGCCGGGAACGGTGGAAGAAGGGGGTTCTGCCTCATGGAAAACCGTTCATTTCAACACCGATGAGGTGCACGAACTCCGGGTAAACTATGAGGAAGGACAAGACGCAATTGACGTCGTTCAAACCATCCAAATTCAGTATGAGCCTTTGGAAACGCCACCGAGTGCTTGACCCTCAACAACATCCGTCCTCGCGGGCAGGAGCAGATACGAAGGAGACCTTGTCGATGTTCGCCGTGTTCTGCAACGTCTCAATGGTACTGCGGAATTGCTCGGCCGTTCCGATGGCTTGCATGATGTCCACGCAGGCATGGCTATGGGGCAGACAGCTGTGGTTGTATGACGTGACGCTGAGTTGATTTGAGTGTCGGATATCCAGAAGTTTACTTTCAGCTTCATGTTGGTAGTAGACGATCAGATGGCCTTCGACCACTTCGTCATCGGCCATCTCTGTTAATTCTCCTCGGCTCTTGAGTTCAGCATAGGCCAAGGCAGCATCTCGCAAAAACCGGCTCCGGTTTTGGTAACCAGAGGCCGATACCAGGTCCTCAAGCCCGCCAGCAAACTCGTCGTCAGCACTGAAAGAGATGATTTTGCTCATGCATTCCCTATGGTTCTCCCATTCATAATAATTCCTCCGACTCTAATTATTAGTCTCAATTAAATAGTTAATACCCGAGGGAAAAGCATGAGCGGACAGTATAAACGCGCATTGATTGCAAGCCTGATGATGATTCTCGGTAGCCTCGCAGGCTGTATTGGGGCTGACGATATCGCTGATGAGGACACCAAGGCATTGGGCACCGTCATCGCCTCGACTTACCACGTTGAACAGTTGGCCTCGGCCGTCGGTGGCGATTTGGTCAATGTTGAGATGATGAGCACCATGAACGTCCCCGTTCACGACTACGAGCCCTCGGCTTCGGACCTCATCCGCCTCAACCAGGCCGATGTGTTCTTCTACCACGGGCTTGGATTGGAACCTTGGGTTGAAGGCGCTCTTGCGAACATGGACGCCAACGGTCCGATCACGGCCAGCACACACGCCATGCCGAGTGGAGAAGCATCCCTTGATTTTGAAACGATGTTGATCGACAAACTCTGCACATCACTCACCGAACCCGGGACCACCGACGTCCACATGCTTGCTGAGCATGCTGAAGACGCCGATGAAATCCACGGGGACGATGCGGGCCACAACATGGCTTTCCCAGAAGATGACCACGACGAGGACCACCACGACGAAGACGGCCACGACGAAGATGACCACGACGAGGACCACCACGACGAAGACGGCCACGATGAAGACGGCCACGACGAGGACCACCACGACGAGGACCACCACGACGAGCACGACCATGGGGATGGCGAGCAATTGAGGGCCGAGGAAACCATCGAGAATCCAGCAGGATGTCCCGCAGACACCGTGATTTCAGTTTACCACTTTGAAGCAGGTGAATACATGCTCGAATTTGAGGCTGAAGACATGGAGACGTTCCGCATGGCCATCGCTGCCATGGGCGGCGCTCACCACCACCACCACCACGGGGACGAACACGGCGACGAACACGGCGACGAACACGGCGACGAACACGGCGACGAACACGGCGACGAACACGGCGACGAACACGGTGTTTGCCACGACATGAACACGCACGAAAATCACGAGGAGTACACCTCAGAGGAAGATTGTGAAGCAGCCGGCTACATGTGGATGGAAGACAATCACGAAGGCCACGGCGACCATGACGGCGTTTGTCACGACGAGGACACGCACGAAAACCACGAGGAGTACACCTCAGAGGAAGATTGTGAAGCAGCTGGCCATCACTGGATGGAAGGCGACCACGGCGACCACGATGACGACATGACGCCCGAAGAAGCCATGTCAGAATTTGATGCGAACAACGACAGCAACCTTTCCTGGGACGAGTTCTGGGTGGCATGGAACACTGAGGACGATGACGACCATGGCGACCACGGAGATGAGCACCACGATGAGAACGAGACTGACGGTGATCACGACCACGAAGAAGAGCACTCCCCGCTCGAAGAAGCCATGGAAGATTACATGTCGGAGATGTTGATGACGATGTTCAACGAATCGGACACCGACAACAGCGGCGGCCTTTCCCTCGAGGAATTGGAACACTTCATTGAAGACATTGAAGCAATGGAAGACGAGGATATCGGCATGCCAAGTGGCGAATTCATCGTTGGCGCTTTTGACGAAGACGGCGACAGCGCTCTTTCCTTTGAGGAGTTCTCCGAAATGATGGGCATGGAGCACGATGACCATGACCACAACGAGACGGGAGAAGGCAACGAAACCCACGATGAAAACGAATCGGCCGAGGAAGAATTCATGGAGGCCATGATGCAAATGATGTTTGACATGTACGACACGAACAGCGACGGTTCCCTTAATGCTTCAGAAGTTGACATGATGTTCGAGATGATGGGCGAAGAAGACGACCACCACGAGGAAGGTGTGGCGTTTATCGGACTCCACGTTGAAGAAGAAGGCGACTACGGTATTGCTCTTCCAGTAGGCGTCAACCTTCACGTGCTCATGACTGGCGACCACGCCGACCACGACCACGGAGACCATGACGACCACGACGACCACGATGACGACCGTGAGCGCGATGACCATGACGACCACGACGATGGCGATGACCATGACGACCGTGAAGGCGATGACCATGACGACGGCGATGACCATGACGACCATGGCGACGAAGAGATTGCCTTTGACCCTCACAGCTGGCTTGACCCAGTGGCGTTCGCCGCTCAGGTCGAAGTGGTATACACCACCCTCAGCACCGCGTTCCCCGAGGGTGCCGACACATTCCGTGCAAACGCTGACGAATACAAAGCACAACTCATGACCCTTGATGAGGGCTTCTCGTCCGCTGTAGGGGACGCAGGCACGTGCACGACCGACACCGTCGCAGCGAACCACAACGCCTACGCCTACATTTCACAGCGATACGGCGTTGAATTCGTGACTCTTCACGGTCTTGACCCTGAGGGTGAACCCTCTCCGGAGACCGTCGCTGAAGTGCTTGAGAGCGTTGATGAGGATGGCATTACGGCCATTTTCGTTGAGGAATACACGGCGAACGATGCGCTTGACAGTCTGATCCAGCAAACGGTTTCTGACGACCTCCCTGACGGTATTGCTGTCCTCACGCTTTACACCATGGAGCTGGCCCCGAGCGATGCGAGCGGTGATGACTACCTCTCGCTGATGGGCAAGAACCTCGCCAATCTCCAAATTGGTTTGGGCTGCTGAAAGGCGGGTTAAAGCAACGGCGATACGACTACCGGTTTGGGTTGGATTTAGATACCCGTGGGCGAGGCGGCAACCATGACGGAGTCTCCTACCACCCCTCAGGAAGCGCTTCCGTTGCTTCAAGTGGAACAGGTATCGGTTCGTCGAAACAGGACCGAGGTTATCCGGGATGTAAATCTGGAAATTTATCCTGGCGAATTTGTCGGTATCGTTGGCCCCAACGGAGGAGGGAAGTCCACCCTTATCCAGGCCATCTTGGGATTATTGAAGTGTCAATCAGGGCATGTCCTTGTCGCAGGCAAACCACCGATGTCCAAGGCTGTGTTTGGAAAAATAGCGTGGGTCTCCCAGGCTGCAGCTTACCTGCCTCAGAACGTGCGTCTCACCGTTCGTGAATTGGTTGGAATGGGTTTGCTGAACAACAAGAATTGGTTTTCCCCCATAACCTCGTCTACCTCCAGAGTCGACGATGCCATTCAGATGGTTGGTCTTGAGCATCTCGCAAACAGGGATGTGAACCAACTTTCTGGTGGGGAGCGGCAACGTGCTGTCATCGCCAGGGCCTTGGCGAGTGGAGCAGAATTCCTCTTGCTGGACGAGCCGCTTGTGGGCATGGACCGTGCATCCCGTAATTCCCTCCTGAAACTGTTGGACAGTTTCTGTCACGACCAAAACAAGACGATTTTGATGATTTCACATGACATTGCGGCGATGCGCCAAACAGCGCATCGTATGATTTACTTGGAGGAAACCATTCGTTTTGATGGCCCACCTCCTCATTTCCCTAGCCTCGAAGAACTCGCTCTGATGCGGGGCATTGAGGATGTGCACGGAGGACATCATCACGACCATTCGGCCGAACATTGTGGAGGGGGCGACCATTCCTTTTCTGTGTCGGTGTACCCCCCCAAAGGAGGCTGAAGAATGGGTCTTGGAGTTTTCTTGCACGAAACCGTCGCTCCCCTCATGGAGTCATTGGCACGCTACATGCCGGGCGAGGTCTTTCCATATTTCTTCACGATGGAGATGTTTCAACGTGCGTTGTTGGCGGCTTTTGTCATCACGATTGTGGCCGGCGTCCTCGGGTCATTTTTGTTGATTCGAAACATGGCTCTCATCGGCGATGGTATCTCTCACGTGACGTTTGGAGGCGTCGCTGTTGCCCTTGTCTCGGGAGCAGCCTTTCCTTTGATCAACGCAGCCGTCTTTGCTGTCATCGCCTCCATCATCATCTTTGAACTCCAAGACAGAGGCATACTCAACGGGGACACAGCGATTGCTATCATCATGACCGGGACACTCGCCTTTGGTTTGGTCCTGCTTCGTCTCGATGACAACATCGGAGGTGTCACGCCGGTTGTTGAAGGGTTCCTCTACGGGAATCTTTTGTTCATCGATGATCAAACGCTGGATTTCATATGCACCATCGGATTGGGTGCGTTGCTGCTCTTGCTGGCCATGTACAAAGGCCTTCTTGCATCCGCCGTTGACCCGGTCGCCGCTCGAGTTCAGGGGATTCCAGTCAAGGCCATCGGATTGGCCTTTTCGATATTGACGGCCCTGGTCGTGGTCAGCATGGTAAAAATTCTCGGCGCCTTGTTGGTGACGGCTCTTTTGGTCTCACCCGCAGCCACCGCTCAGCAAGTCGGGAAGAGTTTCCGTTCCTGTGTTCTGTGGTCCCAATTTTTCGGTATGTTCGCCGTTGGGCTTGGCATTTACCTCTCGGCTGAGGAGGGAACCGGCAGTGGGGCCATGATCGCCCTGGTCGCCGCCTCCGTCTTTGGTATCGTCGCCATTGCAAAATTGCTTATTCGTGGCGTATTCTTGGCTCAAGAGAACCTGAATTGATGTTCAACAACCCCTTGAGCAACACGGTGGCTGAGCGACTTCATCTCCATAATTAACAAAGGCTCACCGTTCAACATCCTTGCATGGCGATGCAGGAATGTGCTGAACCGGGTTGTGAAAACAAGGTCTCTTCTGCGTTCTCTTGCAGTGTCTGTGACGAATTCAAGTGCATGGATTGCATGACCGAAAGCAGCATGTCAATTTGCCTGACCTGCGATGCGGCCGAAGTTGAACACAACCTTCCCTCCTTTGGTGAATGGGACGGTGGGAGTTTCCGTTCCTGGTTCTATGCAGGTTTCATTTCTACTTATCTCGAGCGTTGTCGGCAGGGAGAATCGTTTACGGTTTATGTTCCGTTTGCCACCACAGAAACGGGGTTCGTTCTCACCCTACCAAAGGTTCCTTGGGGGGAACTCGATGAACACATTGAGGAGGCCCACTCCTCAGCGGAAGCAGCCCATGAGCTGCTTGCCAATCGCTTCAGTCAGTTTGAGTTTCCAACACCCTCGACGGTTGAGGCAGCGTTTGAAGCCCTCCGATTGAGCATACTCGCCGACGACCCGTGGTGGGAGGGCTTGACCATTGAAACGCATCGGTTTGAGGATGGAAATGGCCCTCTTCCGTGGCCGGATCATGGCCGAGTGGCCATCACCATGAAAATGGATGAGCATGCCCAATAAGCCGGGGTGCTGATGGCTAAAGGACTCAAGAATTGAGCCAGTTGGAAAGAATTTGAAGGTGGTCGCCCGCTAACGTCAGTTCACCGTTGAACACCGTCTCAATGGGCCAGAATTTTGCATCGGCGGCATCGTCGCCGGCTGTAGCTTGCTGGTCTTCGCTGACGTCAATTTCGTACACGATGCTGACGATGTGTTTACGAGGGTCTCGCTCAGGGTCGCCCATCACCATCAGCAGGCGAGGGTTTGTACCGGTCAAGCCGGTTTCTTCTTCCAACTCTCGTACGGCCGCATGAATCGGGTCTTCTCCCTGGTCGACAAAACCGCCGGGCAGCGCCCAAGCTCCTTTCATGGGCGGGTGTTTTCGCTGAATCAAGAGCACGGTGTCGCCCCTTCGAACGGCGGCGTCAGCGGCTAAAGCGGGATTGAGCCAGCCGTTGCATTCGTCGCAGGTGCTCATTTCACTCACCGTAGCGTCGCCCTCGGTCCTGGTACGTTCGAATGGCCTTCAGCAGGTCTTTCTTCGCAAAGGAAGGCCAAAACACATCGGTGAAATAGAGTTCAGAATACGCCATCTGCCAGAGCAGGAAATTGGAAATGCGCTCTTCGCCGCTGGTGCGAATGACGAGGTCGGGGTCGGGCATGTCGGCGGTGTAGAGGCGTTTTGAAACGGCTTCTTGGTCGATATCGTCAAGAGAAATATCGCCTGCTGCGTAGTCTTTAGCGATGGTCTGAATGGCGCCGATCATCTCTTCTCGGCTTCCGTACGCCAAGCAAACGGTGAAGACGAAATCCTCGTAATCCGCTGTTTTTGATTCGGCGTAGTCGATGGCGTCGTTGACTCGCTTGGGCAGCAGTTCCCGCCGGCCGATGATGTTCACGCGGACGTTGTTTTCATGGATGCGCTCGTCGTCGGCAATGTCCTTCAGTCCTTCGACATAGAGGTCAAAAAGGACGTCGAGTTCACTTTGAGGGCGGTTGAGGTTCTCGGTTGACAAGGCATAGACGGTGAACCAAGGAATCTTCAATTCCAACACCCAGTCAAGGACGCGTTCCAATTTCTTCTTCCCAATGCGGTGACCCATGCCAGTGGCAATGTTACTGCGCCAAGCAAAGCGCCGATTGCCGTCCATGATGATGGCGAGGTGGTTCACCTGCAGCGGGTGTTCCATCACTTCACGGAGGAGCTTCGCCTCGACCGCTTGGCCGAGCACGTCTCCCATACGTTCTGAGATGCCCATGGACGCCCTCCGCCTGCTCGTGGGTGCATACGGTGTTTGATTGCTCCCCTTTCCAAATCACACTCGTTCCGTCATGTTTGAAGGGCGACGGTCCCTCCGTGAAGCATGGCAGCGACGGCGGATTCCATCAGGAAGCCCGAAGACCATCCGCCATGGTATCCTCACGCTTTGGTCGACCGTCCCTGCGACCCGAGCACCTTTGCTGACGGCCTTCCGTCCTCGTGGGGGCGTATTTACGGTTGGGACTACACTTCTGCGATGCTTTCCGATTGGTGGAATGGCGAGCACGAGGGCCGGTGGGGAGCGTGGCCCGACACCATCACTTCGGTCGATGTCGTGAGTGAGGACCGCTTCGGCCTTCGTCTCCACCTCAACGAGTCTTGGGTGGCCCATCTCTACCCGTTCCAAACCGGAAAGGACGCGTCCACCCTGGCGTTGTTTGAACCTTGGGCGATCTCGCTGGCCAATGCTCCGCTTCTTCTTCCCGTTGCGGGTCAGAAAAACGAACACGGGGACCAACTGGTCGTCTTCGAGATGCATGCTTGCCTGTCCGAAGACGAGGTGATCGGGCGTCCTCACGACCTTGTCCAAACGGCCGGTCGTGTTCATGCCGCCTTGCTTGACCACGCCACACCCAACACGGAACGCCGCTGGAACGAGCGCCTCAAGTCCATCGAGGACCAACTCAAGACCACCACGCTCTGGCGGGCTCCTCACACGCGACATGTCGTAGGTCTGCCTGCAACGCATTTCTCTCTGGACGGCGTGGTCTCCGTTGATGATGGGCTGATGCTTGTGCCTCGCCCCCGTCCACTGGTCGACCACCTGATGGCAGAGAGTGAACGCCTTCCGGGTGTGTCGGTCATCGCCATGGTTGAACAACGCCTCTCGATGG
>JASLVM010000032.1 GCA_030741355.1 Candidatus Poseidonia sp.
AATACAGCACCTCGTTCGGCCTTTTCGACCACAACATCTGCTGGCCAAGAAGACCATGTAAGCATGGGCGCCACGGCAGCATGGAACCTCCGGTGTACAGTGCGTCGTTTGTCCGAAGTACTGGCGTGTGAATTGCTCATCGCGTCAGAGGCGCTCGAATACGCCGCCCACGACTCTTCACCCTATGTGCGCAGTTTGATTCAACGTGTTCGTACGGTATCGGGTCCGCTTGCAGGGGACCGTTCAACCTCTGCAGAACTCAAACAACTTGCGGATGAACTTCGAAACGGCGGCTGGCTCGCCCGTATCGAAGCAGAAAATGGACGATTATCTCGTTGAAAGGAGTACAAGGAGTTCATCCGCTGCTTCGGGTATGCGGTTGAGGGCCATCAATCGGAAATTGAACATCTCCCGTTCACTGACCGTAAGCTTGCTGCCCTGCTGTTCCATCAAACGCAGAGAATCAATCGCCAAAATGATCTCTTGTTCAATGGCTGAGTAGATGGTGTGGGCCTTGTCCATATCATGCGTGGCCATGGCGGGTTCTAAGGCCGCCAAATCAAATCCCATTCTTTTCCACTGGAGCATCCGGCGTGCTAAGACGGCGTGTGTGAAACCCATGCGCGGGAGGTTGACCAGATGCACCAGAACAGCACCTTCCTGTGGTTCATCATCAAAGGTCTCGGTTGATTCATTCACCGGTGTGGTCTCCGGTTGATGTGGAGAAATGTTTCTGTCAGAAACGGACGTCTCCGTCTGAATTTTCGGAGCAAGGCTGCACATTCTGGCCCAAAATGTTGGGTTGAGGGCGAGGGAATCACCAGCGAGGACAAGTTCGAAGCCTCTTTCCTTTGCCAACCCATCAAGGACTTGCAGCATGGACAATACGGTAGATTCGTCCGACCGTCGCACCAGCCAATCAATACCCTCGAGAATAACAAGCGAAGTGGTTTCACGGGTATTTGTGTTGATGTGGTCTTCAACCGTCGTTGGGTTTGGTGCGACTGCGCGAGGCGTCTCATGCTCGGATAGCCACCACATCTCTGCTGTGTTGGTTGAAACATATCGAAGGAGTTGGCGCATTGGGAGTCGACTGTAGCAAAGAACTGCGTCGGTGGCGCGTTCAATGCGTTCATCCAAGTGCATATAGACATCTTCGGACCGAGATGCGTCCAACGTCTGCATGCCTGCCATTCTTGCCTCCTCCCTATCAATGACTGTGGCGAGGGGTTCTAAGGAATTACTCCTTGAGCCTTGCGATTTTCCATCAATTATTATATTGCCAGTTCCCGTGGTCACCAGTGGTGGAAACATGACGGACGAAGAAATTGAGACGGCAGCCATGGCAGAATGTGGTGCATGTCGTGCCGTCATCCCCCTTGACTCAACAGAGTGCCCTGAGTGTGGAACCAATTTTTCAGGTGTGTCCGAAGACACGTTGGGAGAGTGTGGTGCTTGCAATGCACTGGTGCCCCTGGATTCGACTCGATGCCCAGAATGTGGTGTTCTGTTCGTAGCTGATGATGTTGTCGACATCCTGCGGCAGTGGATCGCCGACACGGGAATTAATATTCGTAAATTGTTCGAAAAATTCGACGAAAACGACGACGGGACCATCGATTCTGATGAATTGAGAAAAGGCCTCCTCAGTCTAAATCTCGCCGATCTTCCGCCATCACAAGTTGACCGCTTGGTGGCTGAAATCGATGCGGATGGAAACGGCGTTATCGACCTCGATGAGTTTGACCAGATTTTGATGGGAGACGATACTGGTGCCATCAACGAAGAACAAGACGACGATTCATCGGCAGAAGCGGATGTTGAAGAGACGGCTGAAGATGAAGAAGCAACGGACGTTGATGAGGTAGAGGAGACCGTCGTTGTGGTTCATGACTCGGAAGATGCCGAGGAAGATACAGTAGACGACGAGGAAGCCGCTGAATCTCACGATATTGACGACGAGGAATTTGATCTTGAAGACGATGATATCGAAGAAGAATCGTCTGAAGACGAGGCTGTGGAAGATGATCAAATCGAAGAGGAGGAAGAGAGCCACAGACCGCTTGCAGCCCTGGCCGCACTCGCTGACTTGATGGACGAGCACGATATTTCTGCTCAGCGTCTGTTCAATGAACTCGATGCAGATGGAAACGGGATGATTTCCGTCAATGAGCTCAAGACCATGGTTGAAGAAAAGTATGGCGATGTGCTTGAAATCGAGCAAGTCCAATCTATCATGGAAGGTACGGATGGCGACGGCGACGGTATGATCGACATTACGGAATTCATTGGTTCAATGGAAGATTATGAAACCATGGAAGAATTGGTTGAAGAGAAGGTATTCCCTTCGCCGTGGCAGAAGCGAATGATGTCGAAATCATGGAACGATACCGTTTGGCCTATTCTTCACGTAGGTTTCGGTATCATCATGGCCATCTTCATCGCCAACGGCATGTTTGGATTTGTTGATGGATCAGGAGGAAACATTGTCTACGAACCAAACGACTCAGGCTTAATTCCAAGCGGAAACATTCAACCTGGAGAGATTTATCCTTGTGATGAAAAATACCAGATGGATGGTTGCCGAAACTCACTCACGCCACTGGCTGGTGAGAACGGGTCCTTGTCGATGCCAACCAAGTTCTATTGGGATGGCGTCCTGTTCATCTTCCTTTCAATGGTCGGACTCGGCACAACGCTGTTCTTCCATTTGGTCAAGGCACCTGAATGGCGAGCGCGTGCGAAAGCCATGAAGGAATTTGAAGCCGATAAATCGGAAGCAAACGATGCAGGCGAGGATGCAAACGAAGACGATGCAACCTCAGATGACGAAGATGATGAGGGGGATTCTGTTGATGAAGAGGATTCGTCCGATGAAGAGGGCGATGAAGACGAAGAAGAGGTCGATGAAGACGAAGAAGAGGGCGGTGATGACGATGACATTGACATTGGTTCACACATCGGTCTTGTATTCGATGACGAGGAAGTCTTCGGTAAAATCGTTGAATTTGATGACGATGAAGGAACCGTCACCATTGAAGAGGACGGTACCGGTGACCTGGTGACTGGATACCAAGAAGACATGTTCATTGAGTGAGCTCATGGCGAAAAAAGACCCGTTAGAGCAACTCTCTGGTTATGCCGTTTGTCCGGTGTGCGGTTGTTTTGACCGTAAGGGAATGTACCGATGTTCAGAGTGTGGTACCTTTCACGCTGGAGGGATCATGGAAGAGAGAGAAGCCCCAAGCGCGTCAGAACTTCGGGATGCAACTCCAGCACAAGCCATTGACCCCAGTATCTACTCGGTTGGCCCCAATGCAACCATCCCCGAGGAATCGTTTGATGAATCCGAAGACGTTCGAACGTGGGAGGGTGGATCTACAGATTTTACTTTTGACGAAGAAGGCGATGAGCCCGTTGCTAAGATTCAACTACCAGAGGCAGAAGTTCTCTCCGAGAATGAAGATTAGATATTTCTTATTCAAATTAAATTTAGTGGAATAAGACTATATTTTACTATTGAGTCAAAATCAATACTCTTTGAGTTTTGATACATGGTGGGCTCGGAGAGAATCGAACTCTCGATCTTTGCCATGTCAAGGCAACGTCATAAACCCCTAGACCACGAGCCCTAGGTAGACTGACCCAACGGCCATTTCTATTAAACCAATTCGGTTTAATCCGGTCTTCCATTTAGGCGATGATCTTTGAGATCTTGCCAGTACATCCTTCCTGAGAACAAAAACCAGCCATTCGGGTTCTCCCGTTGGACATGACAATTTTCTTGCCGTCCTTGATTGGACCATACGATTTGCACTTCATACAATAGCCCTCAACAGCAGACATGATACTCAACTCTTGGGAATAGGAAGGGATATTGAATCCTTTGCATCATGATTGGCTAAAAATCTCCATTTTCGTCCTTCGAGGGGGGGCTTGGGGCATGAAATATCGAATTTTCAGGACATGATAGGCGCATTCAAGGTGCTAAACGGCTTACTGCGCCCTAGAATAGACTTCGATGAGGACGTCTCCCGGAGCTGCAGTTCAAACCATTGTCGCATAACTCACATTATGCGACGCGATGTGGTACAGAAAATCAGCCTGTTTGACCAAAGCGAAGGTTTTGCAGTTGATCGTCTGGAACTTCAAAGACACCAACGAGGGGTGGGCCCAGAAGAAGACCCTCGATACCACCATCTTCAACGTCGAGCGTGGATTGAATTTCAGAAGAAATTCTGCGCCAGTCCTTTTCAGAAAGGAAGGCGGATTGAACCAACATCATCGTCTTGTTTTCTGCTGCGAGTCCAATCCAAGCTCCAATGCATCCATCCTGGCGGCGTTTGTATTCTTGTCGCGCTTTAAGCATACGTCGCAACCTTGCATCCGAACCTTTCCTTCCAGAACACACAATCGTTTCCACCCAAGCCATGATTATTCACCTTTTATCTTATGAAAGAGATTTATTGAAAGACACACCCTCATTAAAATTAATCTTTTTTCAGTGCGCAATGAATTGTCCATTGAGGACGGTGGCAGAGAACGGTGAAGATGATGGACGGAGGACCATCGATTCCCAATGCTCGCCATCGATGACGTTGAAGTTTGCAGCGGCTCCTTCCGCAATCACTCCATGCGGTAAACCGGAAGGGTGAGGCGTGGTCTTCGCAGCATTGACCGAAACTGCCGCCAAAGCATGCAATGGATGCATGTTACATCGCTGAACCATCAAAGAACACATGAACGGCAAACTGAGTGTACGACAGTTTGGATTGAAATCAGAGGCGAGTGTGAACGGGATGGCGTGCTCATGAATTTCTCCCATATTGGGCCAAGCGTCCCCCATTGCATAGGGCGTACCTGGAAGGAAACCCGTATTGACGCCTGAATCCTTCATTTTCAAACGAACATCAAGGGGCGTATGGTAGGCGTGGTCTGCGGTTTGGACCCGAAGTTCACTGGCTAGGGAACCGCCGCCCCCATCGGCAAATTCGTCAACGTGCATACGGAGATCGAGACCAGCTTTCCTTGAGGCTTGCAAAATGGCCTCACTCTGTTCCACTGAAAACCAACCGGGCTCGCAGAACACATCAGCGGAACGAGCAATGTCTTGTTCGACGATGGCGGGAAGTTGGTCTGAGATGACCGATTCGACGTATTCGTCAGTTGTCTGACCTTTTGGAACATCATGGGCACCCATCCATGTATGGTCGATGGTTGGCGTGTGCGCATTATGATTCAGTCGTTCGGCCACTTCAAGGAGTCTTAGTTCAGAATCAACGCTGAGGCCGTAGCCGCTTTTCGCTTCAAGATGTGTGGTTCCCGTATTGAGCGCCTCGCGTAGACGCTGGTAGCCGAGTGAATGGAGTTGGTCGTCCGTTGCTGACCTTGTCTGTTCCACCGAGTATTGTATGCCGCCTCCAAGGGAAGCGATTTCAGCGTAGGTCTTTCCTTCCCTTCGCAAAGAGATTTCGCGAGACCTGTCTCCTGCCCAAAGCAGATGGGTATGCGCGTCGATGAGGCCAGGTACGACAGGTCGATGCTGGAGGTCAAAGCATAGCGTATCGCCGACAACAGAATGAACTTCTTCTGGAATTGAGAACTCCTCTTGAAGCACTGCTGATTCTTCGATTCTCATTATTTCGCCATCTTTTACAACAATTCCCAATCCTGCAGGTTCAATTGCATTTTCATGTGTCGGACCATGGGCGTGGCGGAACGAAACCAACGGGCCAAGGTTGAGGAACACGCTCCGCATAACCCGTTAAGCAAGAAGAGGGTTGAAGAACAATAGGTCTGTGGAAGCATCATGGCTGGTTGGACGCTGGGTATTGAGACCACGGCACACACCCTATCGTTCGGTTTGGTTGATTCAGATGGCATACCTTATCCAGCAGCCAGCGACACCCTCCGTCCAGACCAAGGCGGCATTCACCCTCGGGAAGCCGCTGACCACCACAAAGATGTGGCCTCCGGCCTCTTTCGCAGCGTGCTCGAACAACACGATCTTTCGATTGAGGACATCGGTGCTGTCGCCTATTCCCAGGGGCCTGGCCTCGGCCCGTGTTTGCGTGTAGGTGCTGCGGTTGCACGCGGTCTTGCCACACGAATGGATGTCCCACTCATCGGCGTCAATCATTGCGTAGCCCACATTGAAATCGGACGACAACAATGCGGTTGCGACGACCCTGTTCTCTTGTACGTGTCCGGTGGCAACACCCAAGTCATCGCACGACTCAACGGACGCTACAGAGTGTTAGGGGAAACGTTGGATATTGGCATCGGTAACATGCTCGACAAATTCGCACGGAATCAGGGTATTCCGTTTCCTGGAGGGCCTAAGATTGAACAACTGGCGAAGGAATACCTCGAAGAAAATCCAAACCCAGACATGGAAGGCCTCCAACTCCCGTATGCTGTTCGAGGAATGGATTTGGCCTTCTCGGGTTTGCTGACAGCCGCTCAACGATTGATCGATAACGGCGCTCCCCTCAATGCCGTCTGTTGGTCTCTGCAAGAACACGCCTTTGCATCGTGTGTGGAGGTTGCTGAACGAGCGATGGCCCATACGGGAAAAACCGAGTTGCTTCTTGGTGGCGGCGTTGCCTGTAATCAGCGTATTCGGACCATGTGTGAAGAGATGTCATCTGACCGAGAAGGTGCTTCTTTTGCTCCACCGAGGATGTACTGCATTGACAACGGCACCATGATTGCCCTGCTTGGATGGCTTGAATTGAAGAAACGTACGACGTCCTTGGACCAGAGTGCCATTGACCAGTATTTGCGAACCGACCAAACGCCAATCGTCTGGTCATGATGAAAAGAGATGAATACGGTTTTTAACGGGTAGCGAGCACAAACACTTGGGGGACTTATCAATCAACGGACGACGGGGCAGAAAAGAGGAGTTCAATCCATTCGCAAAGGATGCTTCTCAACAACACCGGCGTCGTCGAGAAGACCGTGAGCGCCAGCATAATCGGCGACCTACCCCCGCCCCGGTTGAGGCCCCCGTCAATCAACCCACAGACATCAAGGCCGACCTTGAACGCAAACAGCGAGAGGCCATGGAAAAGCTCGAACAAAAGGGCGATGTCACTGCACCCGTCGTAACTCCAGCCCCCCTTCCCGTAGAGGCTCCCAAGAAGAGTGAAGAAAAACCACTGGTTCAATCTCACGAAGATCGCCTGGCTGAACTCCGAAGGAAATCTCAGGAAGCAAAAATGAGCGCTTCAAGGATTGAAGCAACGCCTGAACCCACCACCGCCACACTGACAGTCGAACCTTCTGCTGGCGCCGCTCAGAGTGAAGTCGAACCCGTTGCTTCATCACTTCAACCAAGTGCCGAAACCATCGCACCTGCAAAACGCGCAAAAAATGTCTTTGCTAAAATCGAAACGAAGGTTGAAGTCAAGCCAGACCGAAGACGCCGTCGCCGAATGGACAAGAAGGGCGGGGGGCGACAAAAGCAAGAAAAGAAACTGAACCGGCAAAAGTACCTGGAATACAAGTACGCAGCCAAGGACATTCTTGACAATCCAAACGTGCCCGAAGAACACCGTTCCAACGTCTTGGGTCAAATCTGGGCGAAAGGTGAACGCCAAGGCATCGATGACTGTCTTGACTACATTGACCAGAAAGAAGCTGAATTGATTCTTCCCGAAGAGGTTGGTACAGAACTGAAGAACCTCGTCAAACGGATGACCACAAAGAGATGAGAACATGACCGATTTGAAAGTTGCAAATGACATGGTGGTTAGAGTCCACTACACTGGCACATTACCTGACACAGGCGAGGTCTTCGATAGCAGCGAAGGTCGAGACCCACTTACGTTCTTGGTAGGACATCGAAAGATGATTCCTGGGTTTGAAGAGGAGATGATGGGCGCTGTCCAAGGTGAGCGAAGAGAATTTGTGCTGGAACCTGAACGCGCCTATGGTCATCCAAACGATGAGTTAATCGCGGAATTCCCCCGATCCGATTTCGCGCAACTTGAAGAGGGCGGTGTCGCAATTGAAATTGGTATGACGTTGGTCGCCCAGACTTTTCAGGGGCCCGCTCCGTTTATGGTCACGGCCGTCAATGACGAAATGATTACAGCAGATTTCAACCACGCCATGGCAGGAAAAACTCTCGCTTTTTCTGTTGAGGTTGTTGAACTCCGTCAAGCGACGGAAGAAGAGATCAGCCACGGCCATGCACACGGACCTGGCGGCGTAGAACACTGAATCAAGGCGAGTCTTGATGAAGTGCCTTGCCGTGTCACGGACATGGCCAAAGAGCGTAAACCGGATTGGCACACACTGAGTGGTTTGCCATTGCCTCTCTCGCTGAATCCAGAAGATGGCATCACGGACTTGCCGCCCGCAGGTCAAGCGCCCTACACGCGTGGCATTCACGAAACCATGTATCGCTCTCGCCTCTGGACCATGCGTCAATATGCCGGGTTTTCAAGCGCTGAAGCGACCAATGAGCGTTTCAAATTATTATTGGAGCGAGGTCAAATGGGCCTCTCAGTTGCATTTGATTTGCCCACACAATTGGGTTTGGATGCCGATGACGAACTCTCGTTTGGCGAAGTGGGGAAAGTCGGCGTATCCATCTCATCGGTAGAGGACATGAAAATCTTGTTCGATGGTATTCCCCTTGATGCCGTAAGCACGTCCATGACCATCAACGCCCCTGCCATGGTTCTTCTCGGCATGTACATCGTCGCAGCAGAAGAACAGGGAGCCTCAATGGCTGACCTCAAGGGCACCATTCAAAATGACATACTCAAAGAATACATTGCTCGGGGCACCTATGTATTCCCTCCCAAACAAAGCATGAGGTTGATCACGGATATCTTTGAATTTTGTGCGAGCCACGTGCCAAAATGGAACACCATCTCCATTTCTGGCTACCACATACGTGAAGCAGGTTCAACCGCCATCCAAGAAGTAGCCTTCACGTTGGCCAACGCATTGGCTTATGTCGAAGCGGCCATTGCCACCGGCCTCCATATCGACACCTTTGCCCCAAGGTTGTCGTTTTTCTTTAACTGCCACAACGATTTCTTTGAAGAAATCGCAAAATTCAGGGCTGCTCGAACCCTTTGGCACGACCTCATGACCACGCGATACGCCCCTGAAAATCCGAAATCATCCATGCTTCGATTCCACACACAAGTAGCGGGTGTCAGCCTAACGGCGCAACAACCATTGAACAATGTGGCCCGCGTTACAATCCAAGCCCTTGCAGCAGTTCTGGGAGGAACCCAAAGCTTGCACACCAACTCGTACGATGAAGCACTGGGCCTGCCAACAGAAGCATCCGCCACCGTCGCCTTGCGCACGCAGCAAATCATTGCAGAAGAATCCGGTGTTGCCGATACGGTAGACCCCATCGCTGGTTCATGGCATGTTGAGCAATTGACCAAGAAAATTTACGATTCAGCCATGGAACTCATCAACGAAATTGAAGACAAAGGCGGCGCACTCGCGGCCATTGAACAAGGTTGGCAACAACAAGAAATCCATCTCTCTGCCTACCAATACTTGAATGAAATTGAGAAGAATCAGCGAAACATTGTGGGCGTCAATTACGGAACCATGGACGAGACAGAAGGCATTCCAATCATGAAGACCGACGCTACGTTGGGTGAGCGCCAAACAGAACGTCTCGCAGCTCTTCGCTCATCAAGAGACGCAAGTGCTGTCTCTCTTGCTCTTGATGCTGTTCGTCAAGCCGCAGAAGACGGAACGAATCTCTTTCCCGTTGTCATCGATGCTGTTCGCCATCGGGCAACCCTCGGTGAAATCATGAACGCCATGAAGGATGATTTTGGAACGTACATGGCGCCGAGTGGATTTTGAGGTGTAGAGATGAGTTTTGGACCGATATATATTGACCACATTGGCATTGCTGCGCACGGTTTGGATGATGACAGTGATTTTTGGCGATTGATTGGACTCGTCCAAGGAGAACAGGATGAAACCGTTGCTGATCAAGGAGTTACCACTCGTTTCTTTTCCACTTCCCCAACCGATGCTGATGCTCCTGTTCCGAAGGTGGAATTGTTGGAGCCCACAGGCGAGGATACCCCCATTGGTCGCTTCTTGGAAAAACGCGGCCCTGGTGTTCAACAGGTTTGTTTCTCCGTGGGAGACCTTTCGGGTCTCCTGACTCACCTTGCAGACCATGGTGTTCGACTGATCGACAAGACGCCTCGATTGGGCGCAGGTGGTCACATGATCGCCTTTGTCCATCCCAGTTCAACGGGTGGCGTTTTGGTTGAATTGAGTCAGCGAACATAAGGAAGACAATGCCAACACCTATAATCGGCCTTGTGCTTCTTGAAACCGATGAGGACCTGCATAGACCAGTTGCTCGCCCTGCCACACATTGACGCACCGAGTTTGAAGGGCGAGGTGCATTACCTCGCAGGCCGTTTGGAACAACTTCGTGTCCAACGCAGCATCACCAATGAGGCCTACCTTGACGCAGGTGCGATACAAGGCGCCATTGAATTGGTTGCAAACATGATCGACATGGGCGTTCCTCAAACTGAAATCCAAGAACATCTCCGTTCGACCCTCCATCGTGCCAATCGAATTGAAACCAAACATCCGGGTCTAAACTGGGCCGTTGAATCTGGTCGCGCGAGTTGATTCGGGCATGTCCCCCACCTTGCTCTCCGTCCGGAGTGCCTCGAAGCGCTTCGGTGATGTTATCGCTTTGGAGACGATTGACCTTGATATTCACGAAGGTGAAATCATTGGCCTGGTCGGTTCAAACGGTGCTGGCAAAACCACTCTTTTGCGGCTTCTATCGGGAGTTTATCGCCCGACCACCGGTGAGGTCTTGTTATCAGACGGGACACAGGTTGAACAAGCACGAAGTCGCCTTGGTGTGGTCCCTGAAAACACGGGATTGTACGCTCGATTGACGGCATGGGAAAACATTCGGTATCATGCAAGAATCCACGGCGTTTCCGATGACGAGGCCTGGAGGAGAACCATGTATTTTGCACAGCATTTAGGCATGGCCGATGTGCTTGGCAGGCACACCAAGGGATTTTCACGGGGTATGCGGCAAAAAACTGCCTTGCTTAGGGCGCTCGTTCATGCTCCGAGCGTTTTACTGTTGGATGAACCAACGGCAGGACTTGACGTCACCAGTGCGAGAACGGTTCGAGAACTTGTTCGTCAGTTGGGCGAGCAAGGGGGGACGGTCATCTATTCAACGCACCAACTCGCAGAGGCCGAGCGAGTTTGCAACAGGATTGTCATCATTCACAACGGTCAAGTTCGAGCAGACGGTACGCCAGAAGAATTGCTTGAACAAACCAACACCCAACACCTTGAGGAAGCGTATGTTGCTTTGACGGCTGATGTTGCTCGACCTCGGCAAGAGGACGACAAGCCATTGTCAAAATGGTCGTCTTGGTGGCGCGGCTTGTTCACGCCCAAGACACCGAAGGAGGTGGGTGAGGATGAGTAAATCCGGCGTCCGCGTGCGAGCTATCGCAAAGAAGGAATTGGTGGAATTCGTTCGAGATTGGAGGACCATTCTTGCCATTTTGGTGATACCTCTTCTGATGTTTCCCTTGTTGTTCATCCTCTTTCCTCTTTTGCTCGCTTCAGAGGCGGCGGAACTCGATGCTCTCGTGGTCGATGTGTTGGTCCAAGGGGATGACATTCCTGCAGACCTTGGACTGATGCTCAACAATTCTTCCCTCAACATCACATACGAACCCTTGCCTACCATTGAGGAATTGTCCTCGCCAGTGGGTGATGAAGAGCGATTGAGAAACGGGACGGTCGACTTGATTCTTCGCTTGAGAATGAATGAGAGTATCCTGGAATACGCCGTGCTTTACCAATCAACCTCTGAACAAAGTTTGGAAGCAAGAAGTCGAACGTTCGATGTTCTCGCTGGTTGGGAAGAGAACGAAACAATCCGTCGAATCAGTGATGCCGGCCTTGACCCTGAACAGACTTTGGATCCACTTCAGTGGGATGGAGAAATTTCCCAGAGCGACGTGGCCACTTCAGGTGAACAAGCAGGAATGGCTCTTTCTTTGTTCATTCCTCTTGTTTTGTCGGTGTGGACGTTTTCATCGGCCATTCAACCTTCCATTGACATGACGGCGGGGGAACGTGAACGAGGTACGCTTGAGGCTCTGCTTGGCTTGCCCTGCACGCGGATGGAATTGTTATTGGGCAAATGGTTGGCCGTGGCGACCATCACCGGAGTGGGTGTACTTCTCCAGGTTGCTGGGTTGTTGTTCGCCATCGGTTACCTCGCAACCTCGGACATCATTTCAACGCCAAGTGTATCCTTGACTGCCCTTCTGCTGCTATGCTTGGCCGTTCTTCTGTTTGCCATCATGGTGGTGGCGTTTGAGTTGGCATTGGCGATGCGTTCACACAGCGTCAAAGAAGCCGGTTCCATCCTTGGTCCTGCAGTCCTCATCATTCTATTCCCTGCACTGTTCACGCAAGTGATCAACCTCGATGGGATTGAGGCGTTCTGGTTTGCCGTGCCGGTCGTCAACGTGTTGCTGGCTCTTCGTGAATTGTTGATGAACAGAATCGTGTTCGGACATGTCGTGGTATGGCTGGTATCCTCAAGCCTCTACGCCTTGGGCGCAGCGTATTATGCTGCACGCCAATTCAAGCGCGAAGATATTGTTACAAGCCTGTCTTAAGCACCAAAGGCGACAAGTGCCTCTCGCACAATGTCAACAATGAGGTCAATTTCCTCTGATGTGATGTTAAAGTGAGGAGTGAAACGGAGGGCGTTCTTGCCGCCATGGATGACGCCCAGGCCTCTACGGCGACACCACGGTTCAACGGCCTCCATGCCAACAACGGGGTATTGGGACGGTTCAAGCTCAGCACTGCACAGGAGTCCAGTGCCCTGTACTTTCGTAATGACTTCAGGGAACTCTTGTTGAAGGGCCGTGAATTTTTCCACGAATTCTTGACCTCGATCACGAATGTTTTGTCGAAGTTCCGGCGTGATGCTATCGAGCACTGCAACGGCCGTTTCAAGAGCACGCGGATTCGTTGTCATCGTGTTACCGTAGATTCCGGTGACGTAGAGTTCGGAAGCTCTGGCGTTCATACCGAGGACAGAAAGCGGATATTGACCGGCATTCATCGCCTTGGACCATGTCTCAAGGTCAGGTGCTTCGCAGTCTTGGAAACCATCGTAATCGACAACCGACAACGTACCTTGTCCACGAATCCCGGCTTGTATTGAATCAACCAAAAGCATGCTATCGTGTTCCAATGTCAAACGACGAGCAGCATCATAGAATTCTCGGGAGACACATTGACCGGGGTTCCCTTCGCCTTGAACGGGTTCAATGGCAAGGAGTTCAATGAAGACATTGTTAGCAGCCGCATCAAGGAAAGCCTGTTCAAGGGCGCTCACATCGTTGGCCGGGACAAGGATGAGGTTGTCTCGGTTTTGGAAACTCGCGAGGTGCTGGTCGTACTTGCCCTTGCATGAATGGGACATTTGTGCAGGTCGGTCGGTTCGGCCGTGGAATCCCTGTTCTATCGCCATTATTTTGATGGTTTTACCAGCGTGTTTTCCACCGGCCTGCGTCATCAATTTAGCGTTCACATCAGCAATGCGGAGGCTCACAGTGACCGATTCTGAGCCACTGTTCATGCAAATGAACTTATCAAAAGGACATGACCCTCGAGTGTGACCGAGTTCAGCACGAAGGCGTTCATCCAGTCGCATTTGAGAAAACGAGGCTGTCATGACATTGGCCATCACCCAGTTATCGGACATTGAGCGAATCACATGGTCGGGGCCGTGTCCACCGCCGAGCATGCCGTAGCCTCCGTTGTCGTGGATGACGGCACCGTGGGAGGAAACGATCCATGGTCCACGTGCGGCAAGAGCAACATACGGATTGACCGTTGCAGGATTGTAGAAATTGACAAATCCGTTTTGGAGGGTGGTGATGAGATGAGTTTCATCGGAATCAAGATACAGTTCAGGATATTCTTGGGCCATGGCACGAAAGCGAATGGATGCTTCCTCGATGGCCAAGGAGAGGGATTCGTCATGAGCCAAGAATCGTGTAATCTCTTCATCGGAAAGACCACGCGTATCAATGCGGCCAACGCTGGCTCGAATCTCGTGAAGAATCGCCAGAGGTTCAGCCTTAACACCTGTCTGCATGGTTGACTTTCCTCCGAGGTATCCTTTGAACATTCGCACCAAGGAATCCAAAGAAATGGATTTCATCGCCTTTGTATTCTTCCAGTATTACTCAACGAATACTTATATGCAAGAGATGGAAGGACCAATCATGCCCAAGGTGTCGTTTGACATGCCACAAGAATTGGTTGATGATTTGCGACTGCATGTCGGTGATGAGCATAAATTTGTCAGTCTTGCAGACGCCATTCGAACGGCGTGTAGAAAATTGCTCGATCAACTTGATTCAATCGACATCATGCATGGAAGGAGGAGTGAATAAATGGTCTCTGAAAAAGAAGCACAAGAAGCCGTCAAGGTCCTGCTGGGCTATATTGAGGGAGAAGAACATGTTGACCGAGAAGGATTACTCGACACCCCTAAGCGCGTTGTTGAATCATGGAACGAGATTTTTGCAGGGTACAACATGGACGCCAGTGAGCTTCTCCAGGCGACCTTCAATGCTGAAGGGTACGATGGTATCGTTCTCCTTCGGAACATTGAGTTTACCTCCACATGCGAACATCACCTCCAACCGTTCCGGGGGCGCGCACACATTGCTTACATCCCCGTTGAGCGTATTGTTGGCATCAGTAAATTAGCACGTATACTCGAACTTCATGCAAGACGGCTTCAAAATCAAGAGCGCATCACCAAGGGCATTTCGGATGATTTGGAGCGGGAACTTGAACCGCTTGGTTCAGCTGTGATCATGGAAGCATCGCACGGTTGCATGCAATGCAGAGGAGTGGCGAAGCAACAAGCCGTCATGACGACGTCGGCCATGCGCGGCGTGTTCTTTGAACGCCCTGAAGCCCGTCAAGAACTGATGCAACTTATTCAACAGCCAAAACTTTGAGGTGGACTCCGTGGCCCCTCAAGGAATGCATGAGACTCTGCAGGCACCAGCGGTTCTCGAAGGTGACATGGTCAAATCCTACAACATTGTTGAAATCTTTCATTCGGTTCAAGGCGAAGGTTATCGCAGTGGCATACCTCATGTTTTCATCCGGTTTGGCGTTTGCAACTTGCGATGCGAATGGTGCGATACGAATTTTGATGTCTACGAACAAAAATCAGTAGCAGAGATCATGGAGGTTGTCGGCCAATTCCCCTGTAAAAACATCATTTTCACAGGAGGTGAGCCCATGCTTAACGACCTCTGGCCACTGGCAAGGGTCTTGAAAAAAGACGGCTATCACCTCTCTGTAGAATCAAATGGAACGATTGCCATTCCCGCGGGATTATTGGATTGGATTTGCATATCTCCAAAAGACCAGATGTATCCAAATGTCTCCATTAAACAACGAGCCGGTGACGAATTGAAATGCGTATATGTTGGTCAACCGCTTTCCATGTATGACGGTTTGAAAGACGGATTTTCACACCATTTCCTCCAACCTTGCTACGATGAAGAAGCATCTGTTGAGGAAAATGGACGTAGTTTTGCACTGACTGAAGCCGTGGTGAAAGAAAACCCTCAGTGGCGATTGTCATTGCAAACACACAAGTGGATGGGGATCCTTTGAGGAGTTGATTCAATGAAGCCTGCAATCATGGCCCTCAGTGGGGGAATGGATTCCTCCTCTCTCCTTCTCCGCCTTTTGCGAGAACACTACGATGTGACCGCCATTTCGTTCAATTACGGGCAAAAACATGTCGTTGAAATCGAACGTGCCCGTTCCTTGGTGGATTATCTGTCTTCAAATGGATATTCTGTCAATCACCAAGTGGCCGATTTGAGTTCTGCAACGGCCTTGTTTGAGAGTCATTTACTCAAAGGAGGTGATGATGTACCCGAAGGCCATTACGAAGAAGAGAACATGAAGGCAACCGTGGTCCCCAATCGCAACGCTCTGTTTTCGTCCATCCTATACGGCGTGGCCCTTTCCCAAGCGACCAAACACAACACCAACGCAGAAATTGTACTTGGCGTCCACAGTGGTGACCATGAAATCTATCCTGATTGTCGCCCGGAATTCTACAGGGCGCTTGATCACGCCTTTGCTCTTGGCAACTGGGATAGCGAACGTATCTCGTTTACTCTTCCGTATCTGGAAAGCGATAAAACAGGGATTCTGAAGGATGCGGAAAAATCTGTAGAGGCCCTTGGGCTTGACTTTGACGAGGTCTTCTCTCGAACCTTGACATCCTATGCGCCCGATGCCGATGGACGCTCCAACGGTGCTACGGGTTCGGATGTTGAACGAATTCTGGCCTTTCACGCCATGGGTAGAAAAGACCCTGTTGAGTACGTGAAGCCATGGGATGAAGTCCTCGCCGATGCTTTGGAAACAGAACGAATACACATGGAGCGGGAGTACAAAAACCGCCTCACTGAACTTCAATATCACGTTACACGGGAGGCAGGAACTGAACGGGCCTTTACAGGTGAATATTGGGATGAGAAAAGGCCAGGTGAATATCGGTGCATCTGCTGCTCAACACTTTTGTTCACTTCTACCATGAAATTTGATTCAGGTTGTGGTTGGCCTTCATTCCACACCGAGCACAACGAAGCCAACATTGTTCGCATTGCAGACCATAGCCACGGCATGATTCGTGTTGAAGTTCGCTGTGAAGTCTGTGATGCTCACCTTGGACATGTCTTCAACGACGGCCCTGCTGCCTACGGTGGAGAACGCTATTGCATCAATTCTGCATCGCTGAATTTCGAACCCAAAGAGGAGGAAAAAGAATGACGACCACCATACGCCGATACGTTGAGACCGACACGGGGCACCGCGTTCCAAATCATAAATCAAAATGCAAGCACCTGCATGGACATCGTTATCGATTTGAAGCTGAAATCGAAGGTGATGTTGTAGAGGTATCCGGGGTCTCTGATGAAGGAATGTTGATGGATTTCTCAGACATCAGTCAAGTCCTGATGGAACATGTTCACGATGTGATCGACCATGCGTTTGTCCTCTACGAAGGTGATGAAGAGGCTTTGAACGCATGCAAGTGCATGGGAGAAGGGCACCGTACCGTCATCGTACCGTTCATACCCACGGCAGAAAATCTGGCGAAATGGGCCTTTGATGCCGTTGCTCCACACATCACTTCGGCCTATGGCAATCGGTTGCGTTTGGTCGCCATGCATTGTCGCGAGACGCCGAAATCTGTGGCAACATGGCGCCCTGCATCATCGTAATTTCCGTCGATGGTCCTTCATCCATGCATCGTCTCCAGATGCATATTCCATGGCCGATGTTGCTTCCACAAAAGCACCGATCAGTCGGGTCGATTCTTCGGTTGAAGGCGAGCCCTTGAGCAACGTGCGTCGGAGGGTTTGTTCAATCGACTGTTGCCGTTCTTCAGAGGACGAGATGGAGGCTGCAAATTGTTGGATGGATTTGACCAGAGCATCACGTACAGCTGGCTCAAGTTTCCGTTCGAGCGGTACAATATCGGGAAGCCCTGGGTCTTGGCCTTGCGAAGCAAGCACTCGGGTTCGCTGTATTTCGTAGAGAAGAGCATTAACGGCATGACTGAGGTTAGCAATCGGGTAGCCTTCCCATGTTGGCAAGGTCACAAAATAATCGCATTGACCGAGTTCTTCGGCGGACAACCCTTTGCCTTCTTCACCGAACACCAAGGCCACCTTACCCTTGCTTTCGTTCAGGCGTTCCACCATGTCCCAAGGGTACAGATAATGTCGAAACAATGTTTTCTCTCCCACTTCACGCTTGCCTGACGTACCGACGACGACGGAACAGCCATGAACGGCAGAGGGGATGTCTGAATGGACTTCCAAGGCGTCAAGGATTCGTGCAGCGTGTTTCGCGCGGGCACGGGTTTCTCCTTCATGAGGAGAGCATTTTGGATTGACCAGTCGAAGGTCATCGAAACCAAAGTTGAGCATGGTGCGACAAATCGCACCAAGATTCCCCGGATGCGTGACGCCAACCAAAACCACCGTTACGTCAAACAGACCACGAGGAAGAGGGATGTCTTGCCGTTCACCCATGTTCTCAATCCCGGCCTTGGTTCAAGTATTCTGTAATCCATCGAGGGTCGCACGATTGATAGAGGAAGAAGAGAAAGCCGCCGTTTTCACGGTCATCCATCACCAAGGAGCGCTTCCGCAGGTTGTGTTGAGATTTCAGGTGGCGAATCAAACCCTCGAGTTCTTCTCGGTCATCTCCGTGAACACTGACAGGTTGTCGGTCCCAATCGACCCAAAACGCCACGCGAACACCATCAATCGGTTCGGCGTTGTCGGTATCGAGTAACGTAGCCCGCAATCCAATTACGAAGTTTCTTTGAATCGACGTCGGTCAATTCAGATACCATCTTCTTGTTGTGATCGAAATCATCGGAGAACTTCTCACCGTGCTCTTCACAGAGACGGATGGCTCGAATTTTGATAAAACTTGGACGAATATTTCCCATGCATTTCACTCCTTCATTAGTTTGACTTCAACAGGAAAGTCGGGTTCATCGTGGCGGATGACAAGAAGCCGCACTTTGCGGGGTGGGTTTTCAATGCCTCGCTTCCAGATGAGTTCGTTGACCTCAGGGTCGATGTAGAGTTCTTCATCTTCTCGAACCTTGAGGTGGCGAATCACTTGTTCTCGAATGATTTGCATGGCTCGAGGAGCTCGCTTGTAACGGGTGATGTTCCATGCGTTTCGCAATGGGACAATCAATTCTGATTCATTTGGACGTGCCATCGTGCTCACCTCATCGCTGCAACTTGCTACGTCGCCATTGGTGTCGCTTTGGGTGAGACACCGTGTTTCGGTCGGTCTTGAGCATGACCCATACAGGGACACGCCGGTTCTGCTTTCCTGCCTTCAAAAGGCGAATTTTCTTTGCTGCTGGCTTATTTTTTGACATGTCGAGCACCTTCTCAGATTCTCCTAACGGACGCATTGCTGCGGCTCTTGGACAGTTGGGCGAGGACCTGCTTGAGAGCAGCATCACTCATGGGGGTGTTGATGGAACCTTGCTCAAACATGGCAGCAAGGTCGGCTTTGATGGCGTTTGCACGCTGCGGTTCAACCAAGCCGATTCGGGTGAGTCGAGCACGCGCATCCGACGAAAGATGACGACGGAGAATCGCATCAACGTTCGCCGATTCAACGGCTTGTTGTTGTGCCTTTTCTTCGGCCTCCATTTGTTGCGTTGCTTGGTGCTGAAGTTGATCTTGCAGTTGCTTCAGTCGTTGTGCGCGGAGAGCAGCCAACTCGTCATCTTGGTTGGCCGTCATCGTAGACACTCTCACACTTCCCGGAATCAATACTTGTCCAGACCGGGGTACTGGGCTTCGGTCTCTTCACGGACCGAGTGAGCGATGTTGTCGACCAACTTCTGGCCTGCGGCCGTGATTTGCCGGCCAGCGTAGAGCTGAACTTTACCGTCATCGGTGTCGATTTCTTTGGTTGGGACCTTCTCGACGAGTCCAGCATCTTCGAGTTGTTGGAGGGCCGTTCGGATGATGTGTCGTGAAGCGACGCCGGGCGTGTTTGGCATGGCACCGTTGTCTTTCTTGCCACCGAAGGCTTGAGCGAGGTGAGTGACGCCAATTGGGCCGTTGCGGGCAACCTTGCGAAGGATAGCCGCCGTGCGAAGGTACCACCAGTTCTCCTGGGTTGGGGGGCGCTCGCGGTCCACGGCGGTTTTCACATATTGGCCCCAATCTGGCATGGAAACTGCCTTTTGGTCTGCCATTGCTGCAGCAAGTGCAGGGTTGAAAATGTCAGCAGGGATGTCATAGACGGTCGTCATTGTGATGCACCAAGCAACTTGGCGACCGTCCGCCCCTATATCAAAACAACGGGTCAAGCACCCGTTCAGGTCAACGGCAGAAACCTCCTCCAACACCACCAATACAAGCCTTCTTGAACACCGCTCCGGTGGTCTGGCCGATGAAGAAAGCGTTGGCGCAAAATCCCAACCTTTTGCGAACCCTCATCGGGTTGTCGCTGACCCTGATATTCATGCTTTCATACGCCGTTTATGGAGCCACTGTGTCTCCCTCGGTTTACATTTACAAAACCGAACCAACCGTGAACGAATACACGGCTTCTTCGGCGGATGAAGAAGTAGAACGAACGTACGATGCTGAAGACAACACCACAACGTGGGCGTGGCAGGTGATTGCCAACGACGCTAATCTCACATGGGTTAACGTCACGGCCACCGAGCTCTCGAGCGGGGCGATGTTGAGAGTGACCAATGTCGCCATGCTCTACAGTCACGAATTACTGGGTTCAACTTACACGCTGCAAAATCCACTTGAAGAGGAGTTCTCATGTGCAGATTTGTGTGATTATGCACAGGTTCACGAGCGAATCAGCGAAGACGGAGGAACACTGGAATTTCATGCGTTAACATCGGTTGACCCGGCTCGGCGTTCCAACGGTTCTGTCTTCGCCGCTGACCTCGCCGAAGCCGAATCCAAAGCAAGAGCAGCCATTGAATACACCCACTCACCATCCATCCTCCGAATCGAGATCGTCGAAAGCGGAAACAGAACCACAGAACCAAGCATCTCTGCAGAAACGGTGAACGAAGAGTTCGCCAGCATCGCCGTCTTTTCAGTCGATGCTACAACCGAATTCCTGTGGGCTTTGGCCGCCGTGGTCGGTTGCTTCTCAATGGTTCTTATACCATCCTTCACGGTGTACTTTGCTGCCAGGG
>JASLVM010000033.1 GCA_030741355.1 Candidatus Poseidonia sp.
AATTGAAGACAGAGGGGATTTTCTTCTTGCGTCATTTGCAGGGGAATGCTTTATTCAAGGAAGAGATGAGGTGTGGCCGTGGCCCAAGAAGAACAATCGGAGGGCTGGTTCCAATCAGAGATTCTTGCTTTTGGCATTCTCGTTGTTCTTGGATTAGCCATCGAAATCGGCGGGGTAATCGGCGTTGTTGTGTTTGTCGGGTATATGGCAGCGGTTCTTTACCGAGAATTTCGATTGGGAAAAACCAGAGAGGAATCAGGAAAGGTTCACACCCAGTTTTACCAAGTGGGCCATGAAAAGAGGGATGTGGAACCCTCACAAGAATCTGAAATTGAGGATCTTGCCACCCCCGGTATCATCGCAACCACCATCGCCGCTGGCTTGGGGGCCATCATTGGAATCTTGTTGGCCATCTACATCGTCTTGACACCCGCATTTTGGTTCTTTTGTAGCATGGCTGAAGGCCAGTCTTGTGGTGTTGAAATCGTATTTTGGCCAATCGGTTTTTTTTGATAATTTTTCATCCCATCATTGGGTGAATGCACAAACCCACTGATTCGGTTTGACCCAATCCAAGGGCTTGCAGTGGGCTTTGTCCTCGCCTGTATCCTGCATCATGAAGACCAACGAAACCCACGGAGATGACCGATGAGCATTTGACATATGGTGGAAACAATGCCTTAAATGCTCAATTTCGCAATTTTTCTTTCATGAAGAACGTCGGAGGACGAGAGCGAACACTTCGTGCCGTGTTTGGCTCGGGCGTCGTCATCTTCGATTTCCTCGCCACGGTACACATCGAGATCGTCTTCCTCGTCGTTGGCCTGTGGGGCGTTTTGACCTCAGCCTTCGGTTATTGTCCGTTCAATGGATTGTTCAACCGAAACACGTGTGAAATCGACATAAAAACCGTTCAAGCCTGATGATGGCGAGGAGGGAAATCATCCCCAATTGCACGGCTCGAGCACGGTTTGCCCGCCCATGAAGGGTTGAAGGGCTTCTGGGATGCTCACGCGTCCGTCTTCCAATTGATACTGCTCCATGATGGCCACGAGGGCTCGCGAGGTCGCCACCGCCGTGGAGTTGAGGGTGTGAACGATGGGTTGGTTGGGGTGGCCTGGTTGACCGTAGCGAATGCTCAGACGGTTGGCCTGATAGTCGGTACAGTTGGAACAAGAAACGATCTCCTTGTATTGGTTTGCGCCTGGAATCCAAGCCTCCAAATCGTACTTCTTGGCCGCCACCGTTCCCATGTCGCCCGTGCAAATGTTGACCACCTCGTAGTGGATGCCGAGGCTGTCCCACAAATCCGTACAGTTCTGAAGCAGTTCTTCGTGCAGGGCCCAGGAGTCCTCGGGCTTGGCGATGATGATTTGTTCAATTTTGGTGAATTGATGCACCCTCCAAATGCCCAAGTCGCTTTGACCGTGGCTGCCCACCTCTCGACGGAAGCATTGCGAAACGCCGACCATGCGCATGGGCATCTGCTCTTCGGGGATGGTTTCGTCCATGTACATCGCAGTGAGCGGGTGCTCGGAAGTGGCGATCATGTAGTACTTGTCCGGTTCAATACCGTACATCACGGTCTCAAAGTCGCCCAAATCCGTGACGCCTTCGTAGGCCTCGCGATTCATCATGACCGGGGGCTGGACAAAGGTGTAGTCTCGCTGACGAAGGAAGTCCACCGCATATTGTTGGAGGGCAAATTCCAGTCGAGCAAGGTCGCCCTTGAGGAAGTAGAATCGGCTGCCCGTGATTTTAGCAGCCCGCTTCAGGTCAACCCACTTGTTCATCTCAATGAGCTCGTTGTGTGTACGCGGTTCAAAGGAAAATTCGGGTTTGGTTCCGTGGACGGCATGGGCCGTGTTGCCCGATTCGTCCGCACCCACGGGCACGTCCTTATGGAGAATATTCGGGATGGACATGCGCAATCGGTCACGGACGGTCATGGCTTCGTTGGTTTTGGTTTCCATGTCCGCAATTTTCTGGCCGAGGTCGGCGACTTGGTTCAAAATGGCCTGCGCTGCTTCGTTATCGCCGGCTTTTTTGGCCGCCCCTATGCCGCGCGCAGCCTCGTTTTTCGCTCGACGCAGTTGGTCGGTTTCATGAAGCAAGTTGCGCCATGCTTGGTCGAGTTCAATCACCTTCTCGATGTTGTCATGAGGGAGCCCGCGCTTCGTGTGGTCGGCGCGTATCACATCGGCGTGTTCTCTGAACATGTTCATGTCAAGCATTGGTATCACCACGAGATGTTGAAACTGAAGATGTCGCCGCCAAGGAAGAGCACACCGCCGATGAAGAACCCTAGGATGGCTCCTCCGTTGAGCAAGGGGAGGCCGGCTTGCGCTTTGCCCCGGGCGACGTAGGTCATGAGGGCAAGATAACCCATCAACGCCCCGGCGAGGGTGAACATCGCAACTTCAAACGCTGCGCTGGGGTCAAGCCACTGCATGGCGGAGAGAACGAGCATGCCCGGGAAAATGATGTCGCCCAAGCCCATGAACAGCGCTTCGCTGTTCTTCTTTTTCTTTCGCTTGACCTTCACGCCTTGAGGAGGAGGCGTTGGTGCGGGGCGCTTGGCACGTTCCGTCTCTTCGATGAGGGAATAATCGCTGTCTTGTGGAGCGACGAGGAGAATGGGGAGGCGAAGCCCGACCATGGCGTCGGCCAAATCCAGCATGTGCTTTGACTTGTAGACGGCCCAGAAATCGTAAACGGCGGCCAAGACCATGAACAAAATGGCCAAGGTCGGGACGAAGGTCACGCCCAGCATGACCGAAACGCCTGCTCCGAGTAACACGCCCGTGGTGTTCACAACGTACCATTCGCTGTGAATGACGAGCAGCATCAACAAAAGCCCGGTCAAGACCAAACCGAGAAGCGTGGGCCCCAAGAGAAGTTGTAGACCGTACAACGGGAACATGTCAGACGTCAATTCTCCACTTTGGAAGGTCGTCGAAGCAGATGCGGAACTGAGCACGACGAGTTCCGTTCTCTCGTCATCGATTGCGAAGAAGACGTGCGAGGCGTTTTCGTGAACAGGGAAACTCCCCAAGTTGGCCAGGGAGGTGGTGTAGAGCCAGTGGGTCTGACCGTCGCCCGTGATGAGGAGGTCACTGTGACCCGAGGCGTCAAGGTCAGTGATTCGAACAGAAGCCGCGGTATTGACCAAACCGTTCAGGTTCATTTTCTCTTGGAGTGTGTAGGCCTCTTCACCGTTTGCTGTGCCGTCCCATTCAATGCCTGTGATGGTACCGTTGGATTCTCCAAACAACAGGAGGCGTTGGTTTCGAGTTTCGGGTTGAGCCTCTGCTTCGCTGATTGTTGGCTTCATGAAAGGAGACCAGCCCACATCAGCCGAGGTGAACGTCGCATCCTCCTCTGGTGTCAACTCCATCAGGTAGGTGGCGTTCACCATGCCGCCCAAGCCCACACCCAACGGGGGAGCGGTCCTCTCGAGCAGCACCGTAGCAGATTGAGCTCCGGTCACCAAAAGCCATTGGTCGTCATCAAGGAGGTGGCTTGAGACGACCCCGTCACCAACCTGGAAACCAGGGATGCGCCAACGGCCTTCGGACACCAACAAACCGGGATTGGACGCGAAGGTTTGGAAACGAAGCAATTCGTCGAAGGGGTTGGCAAGGTAGATTTCATCGCCGGTTGATACGGCGATAGCGCAGCCTCCGTACATGTTGTCAAGCGGTACGGGTTCGTCGTTTTCCCACTTGTAGCACGCATAACTTTCCATGAGTTCACCCGTTGCTGGGTTGACCGACCAAGCATAGGCGCCGGTGGCGAAAGTCAGGCGATCGACCGAGGTGGTCATGCTGGTGGCTGAATCGAGGTCGTAGACCTGATGGGCATGGGTCATGGTCCATACTGGCTCGGAATAATTGTTGGAGGCATTCCAAGCCGCAATGTCAACCGTGGTGTTGGTCAAACCATCACTCACATTGGCCATGATGAAGCCATCTTCGCCCCATGTCCCCAACACGCTACCGGTCAATTCCTGTTCAGACTCCAACGCAAAGGGTGTGGTCTCAAAATCAAGGACCAACATGTGAGCCAAGGGTATCATCGTGTACATCAGAGCAAGAGACAACACGGCGTACATACCGTACTTGATGATGTACTCCTTGCCCCGACGAGCGAGGTAAATGATGAGTGCAGTGAACGCAAAAATGGCGAGTAATTGGGTGAAGACATAGCGCACTTGAGTGGCACCGGACGCACCGAAAGCATGCAATTCTCCCAGATCATAGTAGGGCCGAATGTACATCGCAAGGGCGATGGTGGCGACGAACATACCAGCCATACCGGCCATTCCACGCCATTGCTCTGCCATCAACGAACCCAAGCCTTCCCCTTCGCGGAGCTCATCCTCCACGGCCGCGAAGCGCTGAGAAACTTGACGCTCCTCCACGGGCGCCTTCGCATCGCTCATGGTGATGCCAACCTTCCCTTCCATATCAGCCTCGCGATGTGCCTCAGGCTGAACTGCGCATGAAAGAGCCTATGGTGAACGGTGAACTGCAATGAACATGGTGGCTTCCAACGCGTGGCGGTCTTGGCTCGAGGACACCAAGAAAAGGGGGATGGCGCTTGGACTTGCCAACACGCAACAAGCCCTCTTCGAACTCAAATTACCCTCTCCCAGCTTCGAAACGGTTCATGTCGCCGGGAGCAACGGGAAAGGCACCACCGTCGCGACCTTGAGCGCCGCATTGTCCGCTTGCAACGTTGACCATCTTGCCTTCACCTCTCCTCATTTGGTACGCGTTGAGGAACGCATTCGAATCAACGGCCGTCCTGTCTCTTCTGCTCGCTTTGACGAAGGCCTGAGAAGGGTGCATGAAATGGTTGAACGGACGGGGATACATCTCACCTTTTTCGAAACAACCTTCCTTGTCGCGATGGTCATCGCCGACCTTGAGCCTGTTCAGGTGGTGTTGCTCGAAACGGGACTTGGAGGGCGTTTGGACGCCACGCGAGTCGCCGGTGCCGACATCGCCGTGGTCACGGCCTTGAGTTTGGAACACACCGAAATCCTTGGTGAGACCTTGGAAGCCATCGCCGGTGAAAAGGCGGCCATTGCCCGGCCATCTCGCCCGCTGATTGTGCGTGATGTGAGCGATTCGAAGGCCCGGAGGCGGATTGAAGAGGTCGCCCATAACGCTGGATTCCAAGCCATTGACGAAGCCGTCGGGCCTGCCCGCTTGCAGTGGGTGGAGATTGGAGCAGAGGCCACGTATTTTGAGGAAGCGAGGGCGTTGGCCGGCGCTGCTTGGTCCCATTTGTCATGCGCGGAGAAAAGCCAGTTCCCGCCAATCCGCGCATTACGCTGGCCCGGACGCATGCAAGAAGTGCCGAGCCCTTCGAGAAACGGATTGACCTACCTCCTCGAAGGAGCCCACAACCCGAGTGGCATGGAGTCGTCCTGCGCTCAACTGCGCCAACAAACGCGATGGGGTGGACCGTGGTGCTTGCTTTTGGGCAGCACCCCACAATCGAACATGGAAGCGATGCTTCGTCCGCTGGTTGACTTTTGCACCTTGCATCCCCCGGTGTCGGTCGTGGTCACCGAACCTCAATTTGGGCGCTATCCGGGCGTTCCATGCGATGAGATCGAGAACGCTCTTCTCAGTGCAGGTTTGGAGACAACGGCGAAGTTTTCCATGCCCGAAGATGCGGTGGAATGGTTGGAAACGCAGGACGACGGGGCCAAGACCGTCCTCTCCATTGGGTCGCTTTACTTGCAAGGAAACGTGCTTACTGCTCTCGGAGCCGACACCGATGAGGACCTGGCCATCGTGGCGAAGGAATGAAACGCCAAGGCCGATTCAAGGAACCCGGTGAGAGCATGAAGGACAAGCATCTGAAGATTCGAATCCAGCAATGCCTGGCCTTGGCCGAAGCCTCCAACTGCCCGCGCCGCACCTTTGGTGCCTTGTTGGTTGACCCTCAGCGCAACGTGGTGCTGATGGACGGCTACAACGGTGGGCCTCGCGGAGGAGGACGCTTGTGCGGAGGAGAGGAATGCCTTCGCGACACGATGAACATCGAATCGGGGACACGCGTGGAAATCGGTTGCCACCACGCTGAGATGAACCTCATTTGCAACGCGGCCGCCAACGGGGTGCCGACCAACAACGCTTGGCTCATCGTGACGGGCGAGCCCTGCACGATGTGTGCGAAACTCATTCACCACGCCGGCATTGAGCGCGTCGTCATCGTTGATGGAGGCTTCATGGGCGAGAACGGCGTAGGCTACCTCGAGAACCACGGCGTGGAGATTCAGCGCACAGAGGGGCCGAAAGACCCTCGTGCAGACAATTGACGCTCGGCGTTCACCGCAACGAAGTGATCACCGGCGAATGAACATCAACCTGCCTTCGGGGTTGATGACGTCCATGTTCATCTCAGCCATGTCATTCGCCTCAAGGTTGAATTTGAGACCAAGTTTCCGACTATAATATCGCGCCCTAGCCCTTGCTTCCTCTTCTTCATAGTAAGAAAACCACTCAAGGTTCAACAAAACAAACGATTCTTCCTGACTGTGAGGGTCCCACAAGCACACCCTTCGATTGCCCTGAGTCATTGCGCCCTCGCTGGGAGGGTCGTAGAGAATGGCAATCTCATCTGATGATTTGAGATAGAGTCCCCCCAACGACTCGGGATAAAATTCCTGTCCCGTTTCGGGGTCGGACGTGTGCTCCACCACCGCAATGAAGCGATGGCGCTCATCGAACCAATGGATGGTGTGGACGTCCTCAAGCGGGTCCGGGTAGAAGAGATTTTGAATGGAGCCTCGAAGAATCCTCCCTCCAAACCAAAAGAATGGAATCGTGAAGATCAGTAAACAGGGTAGGAAAGCAAGGCCGCCACCCACAGCCATGATGATAACGGCAACGAGTGGTATGGCGCAAAAAACCGTCCCAAAAATGAGCATCCCAATCGAGGCCCCAATTTGCCTGCCACCTCGACGGTGTTCTTCTTCGGTGAGGAGAAACACATGGTTCGGCACCCCGCTTTCCTCAATGGTGTCCATGAGTTGCTGGCTTCGACCCTCATCGACCTTTCGTTCTTTACTTGGTCGAGCCACCGGTGTGGTGCTCGTCGAATCTGCAGATATTTTGTCCATCAATCCCATCGTTTCACGCTCTCATCCAACTCTTATTGAGAAAATGCCCTCTAAACCCGGTCCCGCTTGCGCTTGGCAACGGCTTGTTTGAGCAAAAATTCAATTTGAGCGTTGATGGAACGGAAATCGTCTTCCGCCCACACACGCAAGTCGTCGTGCAATGCGGGGTCAATGCGAAGCAAGAGACGTTTCTTTTCCATCTTCTTTCGCCCCCCTGGCATGCCGTCTTTGCTTTGGGCCCGTTCCGTGCTTTCACCCATGTGTTTTCCTCCAACGATGCATCACTGGTACAAGGTGCCCGTGTTCACCACGGGCGTGGTGTCCGTTTCTGAACAGAGAACGACCAGAAGGTTGCTCACCATCGTCGCTTTCTTTTCTTCATCCAAGTCGATGATCTGTTTCGCGCTGAGTTGCTCAAGGGCGAGTTCAACCATGCCCACAGCGCCGTCCACGATTTCCCTCCGGGCTGCAACAACAGCACTGGCTTGTTGGCGGCGAAGCATGGCTTGCGCAATTTCTGTGGAGTAGGCAAGGTAGCTGATGCGAGCCTCAAGCACAGCGATTCCAGCACGAGAAAGGCGGGCCTCAACCGAGGCCTGCAGTTCCTTTGCGATGATGTCTTGGTGGCCAGAAAGCGTGATGCCGCCGATGTCCTTCTCTTCGATGGCGTCGTAAGGGTACTTGGTGGCCATTTCTCTAAGGGCTGCCTCGCTTTGAATCTGGACGTAATGCTGGTACTTTTCCACTTCAAACATGGCTTCGGCGGCGTCGTACACGCGCCAAACGACCACAGCGGCGATGTTGATGGGGTTGGCGTTGACATCGTTCACCTTGAGTTTGCTCGATTCAAAATTGTTGATTCGCAGAGAAATGCGTGATTTCCCATACAACGGATTGATGAAAAATCGAAAACCCTCTTGCTTGAGGGTGCCGACGTACTTGCCGAAAAACTGAGTTACAACCGCCTCGTTTGGATTGACGATGACATAACTGTTCCACATCAAGAACCAGAGAATACCGCCGCCGACGTTCAGCAGAAGAGCCACAGGCCAAGCAAAGGCCCAGAAAACTTGGCCGAAGAGGAGAACCAGACTGAGGAGCGCATGGGCGCCGAGGCCCACAAAGCCGTTGATGGACGAAAGAGGAGCATCCTTGAACGTGGGTCGAGGAATGGTTGATCGCTGACCTGTTTGAGCAGCTTGCATGAATCAAGGACAGAAGGAGCACGAAATAAAGATATTGGAATGATATCATACTGACATCACCAACCCACCCCATTGGTCAATGGCGGCTTCAAGAAACGGGGTTCAAGGGGTGTAACTGATGAACATGAAAATACCGAAGAGGAAGATCAGCAATGGAACGATGAAGATTTCAAACAACGACCTGTTCTTGCCCAGCACGTCCATCTCCGTCCCGTAATGAACAATCGATGCATCGCCCGTATCGGTGGTTGGCACCATGGTCAACAAAGCCTGAGGCAAGGTGTCGTGAGACCCCCATTTTTCCATGTGCTCCTTTGAACGGGGAACGCAATCTCCCAGAACATAGACGGGGTCACCAATGCCAATTCCGGCCAAGGTCCACTTCCAACTTCCCCGGGTCCACTCGTCAAGTTGTGGGCCGTAGTCAACCGGTTTTTTGACCCACAGTGAAGGGTCGATGATCATCCCACCCGTGCCATCGTGAATCATGAACGGTACACCTCCTGCTTTGGTCTCTTGATGTTCCCAAGAACAATGTGTATCGCCATCTGAATCGGTTCTGCAGACGTACTTGAAGGAACTCCACGTCCAACAGACCATCCCTTTGTGCGTTCGGCCACCAACGCTCATTTCTGGCGTTCCTGCGATGGATGGGCGGACTTGGCCCACCAATTCTGCTTGACCAACGGCTACGCTGCGAATGGGCGAGGTGGGCAGGTCCTTGATGAGGCGTGTCAGCTTGAACTGCTTCCATGCCGACGTAAACCAAAGGAGATTCATGATGGTGACAAAGGCGGTCATGGACCAACCGATGATGGTGTGCATCTCCGAGCCATCACGCGCCCGGAGGTCTGCTGACAACCAAATGAAAGAGCCGGCGAATACCACGGCACCGATGCTGTAGGGCGTGATAAGAGCCGCCTTTGGTGTGCCGACCACATTGGGGTGTTCTCGGATGAGTTTCCCGTGCGCATCCGGACCGTATGGCTCGGAAAAGGAAGTTGGAGTTGGCGCCCCAAACAGCCAGTCGTCTTTGACCGAGCGTGCAGGGTGATTTGAATAGGCGAGCGCCTGAAAATTTGGTCCGAAGTGCGGGAAGTAACGTCCGCTAAAGCCCAACACACCTGGTCCCGAAGACCTGTCTTTCACCGCACTTTGGTTTTGCTTGCGAATCTTTCGAAGTTCGTGCAACAAAGGCGGTGATGTGCTGTACATGAAAATCAGACCTCCGATGCCCGCTGAAAGCAGGGACCAACGCCCCCTGTCCTCTCGCTGAGTGACCTCTTGGGGTTGGTCGCCAGGATTGTACAACGACCTGATTTCGGTCACGGAGAGCAACTGGTAGCGAACGGGGTCTTCTTCAACCATCACGAAGGCGTTGAAGAGGAAATTCTCCTCGCTGCCCTGCCCGTAACCTTTGATGGTCCGACTCCATTGGCTGTTACAACTTGGTTGGATGACCTCGCCTTCCGGGGAGAGTGACCCCTGCAGCGAAAAAGCGGCATTGATGACGCTGCCTTCCGAATCCACCATCGTCAATTGTTGGGCGCCTGCCATTGAGAAACCATAACTGTAGCCTCCATTCCCATCCTCGTCTTCACTGTAGGTGCAATCATCGTAGGCCAGAACACCTTCAACCAATTCAAGGGAGACGACCACAAAAGCGGCCTGTTGGGCGTATTCATCTCCATCGTATCCCTTTTGCACCGCTTCAAATTCGTATGCGCTCACATCATCGTAAATGTAGGGAATAACGGTCGCCTCATCCACTCGAGGCACATCTGGGATGGACAGGCTTTGACTGTACATGATGTAGGCGATCAACATGGCAACGAAGGCAAGAATATACCCGAGGAGATGTCCTGTCGTTGGACGAGGAAACGCAAAGGCGCCTTGGTCGAGGCTCTGAACGGCAAGCCTATCCATAAGGCTGGGAGCAGTGGCTCAACTTTAATGCAATCCCCATCAAGGTGGAGGGTTCGCTCTTCTGTGGAGGGGAATGGAGGTCCTCCAGTCAGCATCTCGACTACGGTGTGTAAGAGATGAACATGAAGATTCCAAACATGAAAATGAACAGTGGGACAATGAAGATTTCAAACACGGAACGATGGTGAGAAAGGATATCGATCTCCGTACCGTATCGAAGTTTGGATAGATCTCCGGTGTGTGTGCTAGGCGCCATGGTCACAAGAGAGTGGGACAGCGTCTCGTGGCTCCCCCAACGCTCAATATTCTCCTTTGTACGAGGCACGCAATCACCGATCACATAAATCGGGTCGCCGACACCTATGCCACTAACCACGTATTTCCATTTGTGATGGTTCTTCCCTTCTTCCCATTCATCTTTCTGAGGCTCATGAGAGATTCCACCCCACCGTTCGGGGTCGATGAGCATCCCGCCCGTTCCGTCGTGAAGCATGAATGGAACACTGCCCTTTTCTCCGGAGTGGTGATGCCAATTACACTCGGTATTGCCTTCAGAATCTTGGTTACACTCCCACTTGTATTTTTTCCAGTGCCACGATACGAGACCGTTGTAGGTACGACCGCCAACGGTGAATTCTGACGTTCCCGCAACCGAGGGGCGGACCTGTCCAACCAATTCAGCTTGGCCAACGGCAACACCCCGCACCGCAGATGAGGGAATGTCGTTCATCAATCGGGTGAATTTGAACTGCTTCCATGCCGAGCGGAACCATAAGAGGTTCACAAAGGTCACAAAGAAGGTCAAAAACCATCCCATCGTCGTGTGAAGCCCGCTCCCATCGCGTGCGCGCAGGTCAGCAGAGAGCCAGATGAACGAGGTGGCAAAAACGAGGGCTCCAAGGCTGTAGGGCGTGAGCGTAGCAGGCTTTGGGGTGCCGATGACTTTGGGGTGTTCCGCGATGAGTTTTCCGCCTTCGTCTTCGGTGTAGGGTTCATCAAAATTTGTTGGGGCAGGGCACCCAAACAACCAGTCATACTCCGCCAGCCTTGCAGGGAACTGGCTGTAAGGAAGGGGTTTGAAATCCTCAGCGAAATGCGGGAAGAGGCGGCCGTGTTCCCCCAATACGCCAGGACCCGACGGGGTGTCCAAAGCAGCGATTTGGTTCTTGTAGCGACGTTTTCTCAATTCAGCCAAAAGCGGTGGTGCCGTACTGCACATGACCGCAAAACCGGTTAAGCCGCTGTAGAAGAGAGTCAAACGGCCTGCGTCTTCATACTGAGTGACCTCCCCTGGCGAGGCTGAGATGTTGGTGAAACCCTCAATGTTAACCACGGAAAGCACTTGGTAGCGAGGTGGATTCTTTTCAACGAGCAGAAAGACGTTGAGCACGAGATTGTCAGGATGTCCTGCCCCTTGCCCGGCGATGTCTTCAGACCACACAGATTCGCAAGGAGGAGCAAGATCGAGATTTCCTTCCGGCTCAAGCGAGCGTTCCAAGGAGAAGGCGGCTTTGATTCGTTTCCCGTTCGCATCGACCATGGTCAACGGCTGGGGTCCTGTGAGCCACCAATGGTAGGCAAACTGCTGTTCAGAATCGTCGCTATTTTCCCTGCATTTGTGCTCACCAATTCGCCCTTCCTCCAGTTCCAAGGGCACGACTATGAAGGCGGCTTCGGATGCATATTCTGATGAATCGTAACCCGATTGAACCGGCTTGAACTCGTATGCATCCATGTCTTCGTACAAGGCAGGTAAGGCGGTGGCTTCGTCAATGCGAGGGATATCAGGGATGGTGAGACTGACCATGTACCCCTGGACCGCGCTGAAAATGAACGAGGCCGCAATGATGTACCCGATGGTGTGCTTTAGTTTCGGTCGAGGAATGGAAAATGCACCTTGGTCGATGCTCTGTAATTCCGTATTTTCCATGGACGGTCGTGCAAAAGGTCCCTCTTAATTCCATGCCCAACATCGAAAAGCGCGAACGGTTCTTTTTGAAATCAAGCAACTGCGGATATGCCGGGGGCAGGATTCGAACCTGCGAAGCAATATGCAGAGGAGCTTGAATCCACCCCCTTTGACCACTCGGGTACCCCGGCTTCTGTCCTTTCGTGAGGCCTGTTCTTCTTGACTATTCCTCTTGCGGAATGTCCACCAAATCAAAGGGTTTGGGAGGTGGACGACGATGAGAGACAAGGCGTCGAATACGTTCCAAATGGTAGGCTTCTTCTCGTTGAGCACGTTGCTGACGAACCACAAAGAGCACCATGGCAGCCACGAGCAAGGACAGCGCAGAAAGGCTGAGGGTCGCCATGCTGCTGTTGGCATCGTCGGCCTCGCCAGCCTTGATGTCGGCTAACGGCACGGGCACTTGTGGCGTATGGTTGACGATTTCGAGATTGAGGCCCAAGCGACCTTCTTTCCAAGCCTCAACGTTCCATACGAAATTCACCCATTCACCGGTTGAAAGCGAGGTGGTTTCGTTGGCCATGATGCGCCCCTCATCGTCTCGAAGGATCACGTTCATCTCTCCGGAGAGAAGCCCGTCATTGGCAATACGAGCGTAAATTGAGACGTTCTCACCCACCTTGGGACGGAACGGTGTCGCAGAAATATCGGAGAGAACCGGCTCAAAGGCATACCATGTCAAGCCCACGTTCAGCGGCGCATTTTGTGTACCGTATCCGGTCAATGACCGACCTGACCGGTCGGCCGCCTCAAACCAAACGATGAGGACATCACTGCGCGTTAATTCAACATCGGCTGGAAGGAAGTTGACCGTGCTGTTGTAAACCGTGAATCCGTTGACCACTTCCCTGAGCGGCAGGAAGAACACCATTTCCGTTCCTCCCACGGGTTGCCCGAGTCGATAGTAGACGGCGTGCATTTCCAAGGGCCCAGAGGGCATATCGGTGTCGTCATTGATGCTCAATGAGACTTCAACGGCTTCCAATTTATTGGATGCTAGATTTTCCAACATACCCGGTTCAAGGACGAGTTTTGGAGCCATATCGTCGACCACCAAATCGTAACTCAACGTTTGGAATTCACGCTCATCAAAGCCTCTGGGTTCCACCGTAAACGTCCCTGTGTCCTCGTACATGACGTTCTCATTCATGGACACGTTAAACTCAATCACGCCGGTGCTGGTTGTGTTGAGGTTACCGTTTTCTGACCGCTCACCATCGCTCAACGTCCAATGGAACGAACCCGTGGCGGGAAGGTCTCGGGCAAGAACGTCCGTGTTGGTATGGAACACGCCAAAGCGGTGATGCACGACATCGTTTCGATGGAACCAATAGGTTGAGGCGTTGTTCTCACCGAACGGTGCTTGGGTGTCTGTAATGTTCATCCATCGAACCTCGACCTCAGTGGCGGGTAGCCATGACAACCCGCTTAATTGGTACAATCCCAATCCGAGGTCTTGCCCTTCATCGAATACCTTGAGCGAGGGGGTGCCGCCTGCCAGGCCCTCACTGGCGTTCCAGCCCAATCGGAATGAAACGCTCACGTCGTAAGTCGTCACGAGCGGTCGTTTGGACACATGGACGGTGGGCGTTTCTATGAAACAGGCCTCGTCAACATCAACCCCTCCAAAGCGAGGTTCGTAATGGATGAAGCAGTTTGATTCGTTGGACTCACCCAAGAGAGCCAAACGAAGGCTGTCCAGGGAATCAAGGCCGTTTGCATCGCCCAAGGCGAAATGGAGCGTGTGTTCGTGTCCCGCCAGCAATCGGCCGTTGATGAGATCGAGCCGGAGGCTGTCAATGTCAACCGTGGTGTCCGAACGCCGTTGAACACTGATGGTAGCTAAATCGTTGGATTCACCAAAGTCGCCTCCCCCCTCAAGGGCGTTCCCTGCCAGGTCTTGACCGACCAACACCACGCTGATGCGTCCGGCGTTTTTGTTGTCCGGCACCACACTTTGGGAGGAGAGCAGGGGCAAGTCAACTTCGAGTTGTTGCACCCCACGATTCAAACTCACCGTTTGCATGCTGTATTCCTCTTGCTCCATCTGCCCGTTGCCGTTGGTGTCGTGGAGACGTTCGAGCCACGTCCAAACCTCCAATTGATTGGCGAGGCCTTCGGGGTCACTGAGTTGAAGGCGAAGGGCCACGTCCTTGCCGTACATCGAGACATGCCCATCGGCCACCGCCTCGCTGCCCGCATCCAATACGGTGAGTGAATTCACCTGAGGCGAGACCGTATCATGCAAGAATCGGGTTGGCGTCAACACCACCGTTCGGTCTTCACTTGATGAGGCGCTGGCGTCAACAGGGCCGCGGCGAGACAGACTGGGGCGAAGTTCGAAAAACGTGTTACTGGGCAATGCATCATCCGTTTTCGGAGTGGAAAGCGGCACGGAAAACCAGCCGCCGGCAGTGACTTCTCCTGTCCATGCTCGCGACCAGTTCACGGGTTCAGACAGCCACTCATCGGGCCCACCGGAGAGGTTCTTCGGAGGGACCGCAGTGAGGGTTACGGTGGCCTCGGCTTCGCCGGCAGCGACCCATTGATTCGCAATTCCTTCCATTCGCACACGGCCTTCAGCTTCCAACGTCTGATTTTCGTTCAAGTGGAAGGGCCAGAAGGAATTGGTCCAATCGTCGATACGGCGTTGATTGGCATCGGTGACGGTGAAATCGACCACCTCGAGGTCGTTTTCAATTTCGTTAAAGGCCGTTTTTCGCACAAAAACGACCGGCCCGATTTCAAGGCCTTCATCGTCCTGCGCCATGGTGAGGACGTGGAGATCATCCATGTCATCCAACAGCCAAGTGCTGGTCAACACCCACTGGACGGTGCAGGTGTTCAGCGTGCACGACACGCTGGAGGCAGAAGCGTCCAATTGAGCAAGACCTGCTCCCCCCAACGTTCGGAAACGGGGGGCTTCGGGGATGCGGTCGACTTCAATGTGAACAACACCGTCGTCAAGATTCGGCGACGGCGAGAGGTGGAAGGCGACCTTGGTGATGTCTGGAGCATCTTCATTTGGATTGAGAGGATTCAACCGGGTGTGATGTGTGGTGAAGGACACGGTTTCTTTTGGAAGCCATCGAGTGTACGACGGTGCATCGACCTGTTCGAGCATGATGGGGACCGCTGTGGCCCCGATGGCCACGCGAAGTCCACCTCGCTCGGTGTTGATGTGGAGAGGTATGTCCAAAATAGCCCGCATGTCGATACCGTGGGAGGCCTGTTTGGCCGTGTTGAGCGAGTCTGGGCTCATGTCCACCTCAACGGTTGTGTCGGGGAGCAGGTGCATGAGGTTCAACACCTTGACATCGGCCGTCCCCTGAACGTCGATACGAACCGCACACGTCACCAAGGAGCGATTGCTGGAATACACCTCGGTGGAAGCGATGGAAGGGCATGGGTTTGATGCCTGATGATGAACAACGCTCCCGTGGCCTGCAAGGTTCTGCAGAACGCCATCGATGCGAACTTCTGTGTCAGCACTGCGATTGCTCACCATGAGGGTGAAGGCGGGGCCCTGGCTCCCGGGTACGCTTTGGGAAAATCGACTGAGCGTTCGGAAAGCCAAATCCAAACTTGAATTGTGCATGGAGAGCGAAGGAGCGGTTTCGTTCGGTGCCCAGAGAACATCGGTGCCGTTGTGTTCGGCGAAGCTCCACCGGGTGTTCAATCCAAAATGGTCGTCCATGTTGTTTGGTGGCCACGTCATGATCGAGACGTTGTTCAAACCGAGCGAGAGGGACGGAGCGCGAGGCGGTACAACACAATCCAGTTCGGCCTTGGCGCGAACAAAGGCCTCGCCGCCTGTGGCCGTGAGGGTAAATCCGGGCACCAGTCCAATTTCCCCGCCCAAAGAGTGGTTGAGGTACGTGGTCTTCACGGGTTCAGGTTGGTGAACGGACGCCACCAGTTGGCCGTTGGTGGTCGCCCAGGTCAGGTTGTCGCCAACCGTGGTCAACCGATAACCGTCGTGAGGGCACGCCACAAAGCCAGGCAAGGGCATCGAAAACGGTGCAGCGACGTGGAGGGTCCCGTTGGTGTCCATGGTGGAGACGGTTGAACTGACAGCCGAATCAAGGAGATGTTGTGGCCCGATGTAGGTGGTGCGCCCAACGCTCAGACTGTGCACCAAAGGCGTGACGTAGGTATCGTTGGTGCTCATCCGTACGCGGATGTGGACCGTGGGATGTTCGTTTGGGTCAAGCCCCAATTGAGCAGGGAGGTGCATGTTTTGATGGTCAGGTATTGGGTTCAATTGCGCATCCAAGACGTCGAACAGCAAAGTCGTCCCTTCAGGACGTTCGTACCAACCATCGAGCCAGCCGTATCCAAAGATGGGGTCCGGAGAGATTGCTCGGGACGTCCATGAACCGACCGGCTCAAACATATCCACTTCGATGCCTGCGTCGTCAATGTACCATCCATCGCCCTCAACATAGGTGTCGGAAAAGAACGAAAATCTGGCTTTGAGGGATTGTCCCGAAAGATTCGACAAATCGTAGGTCTTCAACTCAAAATCTCGCTGATTGGAAGCGCTGCATCCTCCCGGAACACTTGACCCGTCAATGATGCCTTCACCGAAAAGGGGCGAATTGGTGTTGACCGTAGAGATCTGGTCGTGGAATCCGTTGAGTTGAGGAGGAAGCCACCACCAATGTTGACCGCCATCGGTGGAAATGGAAACGCCACCGCCGTCCCAATTCGCTTCTGCACACATCCAGGAACGGAAGGAGAGGCGCGCCGTTGCGTTGGTGGGAACGCTGTATTCCTGTGTGGTCAGATGGGTGTAGATGTTGTTGGTGTACTTCGTGGTCAAGTTCACGGCGGCTCCGTTCTGTCCCGAATGGAAGATGCCGGGGCCGTAGCCAGACGAGTTTTGCGTTGTCCCGATTTCCCAGCCATCGGGCCAAGTGCCTTCAATGACCCAGCCCGGAGGCGTCGTCATTGAGAATTCAAAGGATTCTACGAGGCTTTCCGAGGGATTCATGCCAAATGAGGTGGTCCAATTCCACTCGTTGACCAGCGTTGAAGATGCATCCTTCCAACCCCGCTGATCGCCGACCTGACCGCTGGTCAGGGACGAAAAATTTGACAGTTGAAGACGTTCTTCTTGCGCTGTTCCTGGGCGATGCACGACGGACACGTCGTCAACGGCCACGCCTTCCCAACCCGAGGAAGCGAAACCGCCGTAGCCGTTTTGATAGTTGGTGGTGACCTGAAACATGAACATGACATCTGAAGCATTGGCGTGGCCGGACACCCCGCTGGGGATGTTGTAGGAAATGGGACGCCATCCCAAGGATTCGTCCATGTAATACGTGCCTTGAATGTTAAGACCGTTCCCCGGCAACCCAGGGATACCGGAAACCGGTGCCCATGTTGTTCCGTTGTTTACGCTCACGTAAACCAAGAGGTTGTCTGAAAAAGAACCCTCAATGTCCCAATTGGCCCAGAATTCAATCTTCATCGGGCCGGTAAACGAAGAGAGGTCAGCAGGGACGTAGAGGCGCCCATCGGCGTTGTTGGCGTAATCGCCGCTCATGTTGCCGTGGAACCACGCACCGGGAAGGTCGCCGAGGTTTGACAGGGTGAAATTGTCCAAGAACCAGCCTGCACGCTGTCCGGCTGTTGGAGAGGTTTCGAAGCAGAATCGAATTTCGAGCGTGGTCGCAGTGGAAGGGATGAGCGCATCGAGGTTGAAATGGGCCTGTTGCCAAGCGGATGAACGACCGGCCCACACGTCACCGGGGGCCCCGGTGAGCGAGGAAGTATTGGTGTAAGCGGCACTGGGAGTCAAAACTTGCCATGACCCTCCGGTGGTTCGCGCTTCCACCCAAGCTGCATCGTCATCCATGAAAGAGAGCCAATGGTCCACGGTGAGGTTGTACTGGTTGACGAACGCTGGAATGGATTCCGCCGGTGAGGCAAGACACCCGCTCATGTTGGCGGCCAAACCACCCAGAGCCTGCGTGGCCAACACGCGTTGACCATCGATGGCCGCTGAAGGGCGATACTGAACAGCCGTGCCGTTGAGCGGAATGACGTTCCATGCATTGTGGTTGGGACCTTGGCCTTCCCAACCCGGAAGCGTCTCGATGAGGGTTTCAAAGTCCGTCAAGGTGGCCAGCGTGGCCTCGGTCGCCAGGCTCAACTGACCTCCGTGTCCAATGCCCTGCGTGTCAAGGTGGGTGCCGTTCCAACCGGTGTTGGCATCAATACCGAACCGAGCAGCGGTGTCTTCGGCTTCCGACCACATCGGAGTGACGGACAAGGCACCTCCAGAGAACGTGTGGTTGTAGGGGACGCTCAGGACGCCGGTGCTCGTCAGGTTGAGGCCCACTTCATTGGGCTGTGGCGTGTAGTAAATCGAACGTGCTGGCGTTTCTGATGGCAAATTCCCCGCCGGAGGGACCATGGCTGACAACGAAACCAAGACCATCAACAGGCATAAGCCCACGGCGCTCACGCTCCTCTCCCGGGATATGGCGGGACGATGAGCAGACATCATTGGTGAAACACCTCGCTCTGCGAGGTGGGGTTGTGTGATATGAAGGGGTGTTATGGATGCATCATTCACGAACCGCTGAGCATTTGGATGAAGAGGATTCAAATCCCGTCACCTTCACGTCCTCATCATGACCTCTGTCCGGGATCTCGACAGCGCTCAAGCGCAAGAGATTGAGGAGCAGTTGTTCACCACACACCGGCAGCAGTTACCTCGCCATGTGCCCATCCCTTTGCCTCGCCAAGATTTCTGGGAGATGGTCAGAGCACTCCTGTCCTCCCTCGACGTTGATATCCAAGAAATGGTCCGGAAAGGGTCCACCGATATGCGCCTTCAAAACCTGCAGAAAAGGCAGACCAACATTCGCCGTATCGCCTCTGAATTGGCTCGCAAACGCATGGTCGCAATGATGCAGCACGTGGCGAGTCAAGCGTTGCGGAGTGGCGTCAATCCCAGCATGGCGCAAGAACTCCCTTCGTTGGATTGGCAACGGCACGACCCTGCAGAGAAAGCCTTCTATCACGCCTTGCAACTCAACGTTGACCGCTTCAAGAAGGAGATTGACTGGCAAGGGATGCAACAAGGACTGCTCGGCGAATTACGAGCACCTCCAAGAACGCACGCGCCAGGGACGATGCAACTCGATGCCTTTCTCGGAGAGGGTCAGCTCACCTCACAGCCGCCACCCGACTTGGCCTTCGAGGACACCTTGGAACCAATACCCGTTGCAGAAGATGACGCCGAAGAGCGTTGGATGGACGATGCGCCTTGGGCTGACGAAGAAGCCTACCTCTTGGCCGACATGGCTGACCGAGAGCCCAGTAAACCGGAAACTTCGCCTCAAACCCAAGCACCTGCGGGCGCCAAACATGGCGCAGCCATGGAACTGGCACCTTCGAAAGAACCAATCGATATCATCGAAGATGTAGCCCCGACATCAAACAAGACCGTTGAAGCGCCTGCTGCGGAAGAAGACAACGACGGAAACATTCGTGTCAGGATTCTTGAAACCATGCCGGAGCCGATCATGGACTCGTCCGGTGAACCTTTGTCCCTCGAAGCGGGTGATGTTCACTTCCTTGACGAAGCAACCGCTGCCTGGCTGGTTGATGCTGGTGTCGCTGAACGTGCTGAATTGTGAACCGACGGGCTGAGAGGTCGGCAGGTTCCCTTGCTTTCGCTGTAGGTTGAAACTGCAAATTCAACCGAACCGGATGCTCAGTTGATGTTTCTCATCGAGATCTCAATGCTGACGGTGTCAGGGATGGGGATCTTGGTCACGGAGCGGAGGGCGCCTTGGTCCTTGGCCGTGGAAATGTCCATCTCAAGCAAACGCTTGTGAATGCGCATTTCCCAGTGGTCGTAGGTTTCGCTTCCTTCACCGTCAGGTGCCTTCCGGACGGGGACGACAAGTCGACGGGTTGGGAGAGGAATGGGGCCTCGGAGGTTGATTCCACCGCTGTCGCAGATGGTTTTGATTTGGTTGGCAACGTCATCGATGTCCTTGTGGTTTTCACCGGTCAACTTGATGACAGTTACAGCAACCATTCAATTCACTCCTCGCACGAATCATCCAGTGAGCGAACTCACTTCTTCTCGATCTTCAAGCAAACACCAGCAGCCACGGTCTTACCCATGTCGCGGATAGCGAAGCGGGAAAGCTCTGGGAAGGTGTCCATTTGCTCGATGGCCAACGGCTTGGTTGGCTGGAAGCGGATGAGACAGGCGTCGCCAGTCTTCAGGAAGGAAGGGTTGGCTTCCTTGCCGGACTTGTTGGTCTTCTCCAAG
>JASLVM010000034.1 GCA_030741355.1 Candidatus Poseidonia sp.
CATCGAAGCCTTCCCTCGTCTCTCAACCTTTGCTGATTACCTTGGGAGTAAAGGCGTGAACGGCGCACCTGCTCTGCAATTTGGCGAAGCCCCGGGCACCTTCACCGCCCGCTTTGCATCGGCGCTTTCTTCGCTCGGCCAGTGCGGTGATGCCACCTCCCTCATCCACCGTCAGCGCGAGGTCAAATCCGCTTGGGAAATTGAGCAGATGGACATCGGTGCCTCGGTGCAAATTCGAATGTTCGAAGCGGTCCAAGCCGTTGGAGGCGAGGGGATGAGCGAACTTGACATGGTGGCGGCTGCTGAAGCCATCAGCCGCAGCGAAGGCTTTGGCGGCAACGTCCAGATGCGTCGCTATCCGCTGCAGTGCGACCGAGGCGTCATCGTGGCAGGACGTGCTGGCGGCATTCCTTCGTTCTTCGACTCCGCCGTGGGTGGAACAGGTCCACACCCGCTGAGCGGCATGGGCTCGGGATTCACTCGTGTGAAGAAAGGCGACCCGGTCCTGGTGGATTTGGTCCACGCTCATCGGGGCTACATGGTGGATGCGACCCGGATGTTCGTCTCCGGTCAACTCGATGAAACATGGCAGCAACGACTTGACGACATGATCGCCGTGAAGGAAGAAGTCGTCGACGTGCTCGACCAAGGTCTCAACTGCAGCCAGGCTTGGGAAGCCGGTCTTGGGCTGGCGACCGAACTGGGCTACGCCGACCATCTGATGGGGGCTAAGCCGGACCAAAGCCGCTTCTTGGGTCATTCCATCGGTTTGCAACTCGATGAATCGCCTGTGGTCGCCGCAGGCTTTGACCGCCCGCTCCCGGTCGGCGGGACGATGGCCATTGAGCCAAAAGTCGTTTACGCCGAAGGCAGCGTGGGCAGCGAGGACACCTGGGTTCGAGACGAGGAGGGCATGCGACCGGTTACGGCAGACGGTGCGCTTCCTTGGGTAATGGAGTGGGATGCATGACACAAGAAAACGAAAAGGAAGCGTTCTGTGAGAAGACCGAAGACTGGGACGAAGAAGACGTAGGCAAGCGCATTGAGAAGCGTGTTACCCCCAACGGGACCTACTTCAACGAACTCATTGTGAACGTGTTCTGCGCCATGTGCGGGGCTTCTTTCATCGGCCCTTCCCGCGAAGCCGGTGGGTTCCTCGGTGGGCACGAATGCTTGCATGCTTGGGAATTTGGCCAAGCGATGGGCCGAAGCGATGGCTTGACCGAATGAGCCAACGAACAGCACCACATCATTGAAGGGTTGCACGACCACGACCAGATTCATGGTCGCCAAGCCATACTCCAGCAGCCACATCGCCGCCGTCTCTTCGCATTTCACCACGATGCGCCTGTCCGGCGACGTGAAGGAGCGTCTGGTCAACCTCCTTTGCGAGGAACTGGACCGATTGGTGCCTCGCATGGAGGACGAAACGCTCACCCAAGACCCGGAGCGCAAAACCTTGGATGACCCGAGGCGCAGCCGCCTCAACTACAACCGAACCCGGGAGTTGATGATCGACCGCATCAAGAACGTGGATTCTGTTGGCTCCGCAGCTGTCCAAGCGGGCATTGACCACCTCGAAACCCACCTCGCTCATCTGCTCCGTCATGCTGCTGAGGCCGCTGAACGAGACCGGGTGGCGACCATCAAGCCTCGGCATCTGGACCGAGCCCTTCACAACATGAAGCCCGAAGAGGGTGAAGAAGAGGGCGAATCGGTCGCTGAAGCAGGTGCTGCTGAGGAGTTCGTAGCTGGACAGGCTGGCGGCCTCATCACCGCCACCGGCCTGCTTTCCATGGCCAAAAGCATCGCTCGGATGGGCGTCACCAAGGACGCCTTGGACGAATTGCTCTATCTCTATGCAGAGGTCTTGGAAGATTTGGAAGAGGACATCCGCAACCATGCGCAACTGGGGAGCAATCCCGTTCATTTCATCGAATCCATCAACGCCATGCGCGGCATGATGACCCTGGGATGGATTCGAGCGAGGCTTACCCGAGCGGCTGAACACGCCAAAGGCCGTGGTGCTAAAGTCATCGAACTCCAAGACATCATCGACAGCCAATCGTACGCCTCGGAGTGATGGCATGGACATCATCGCCCTGACCGATGCCCAACGGGTGCTCGGTGTTTCCCAGCCCACCCTCCTTATTCTGGGTCGGCCAACCTGCGATGATTGTCAAGAGTTCTACAGCCGTTTGAACGGTTGGGAGCCGCCCGTCCCGCTCGAGGTGTTGACGCTGAACCTGAGAGCGCCTGAAGGCGAGGCGTTTCGTTTCGCAAACCCTTGGGTTGCTACCCTTGATTTCGTGCCGTTCAACGTGCTTTACGTCAACGGGGAACCGGTGGACCAGTGGACCGGTGGTGACCTGTCTCGCCTCGAGTCAAGCCTGTCCAATTTGGAGGTTTGAGATTGGCCCTCTCATCGATTTTGGTCTCAGCCCTGCTCGCTGGTGTCGTGGCCACGGCGGTCACGGTGGCCATCGAGAAGTGGGGCGGTCTGGTTGGAGGGCTGTTGGGGACCGTACCTTCGACCATCGTCCCAGCAGGGATTGGCATGTACCTGGCAGGAGGCGAAGAAGCCCTCGTCGTCAGCATGATGGTGGTGCCGCTTGGTATGCTCCTCAATGCGCTGTTTCTGGGGGCATGGTTGGTGCTCCCTCGTTGGTTCTCCAACACCTCCCACCCGCTGCTATGGACCTCTCTCGGCGCCCTTGCCTTATGGTGTGTCATGGGCATAGGCGTGTGGTTTCTCCTCCAGAATACGGTCCTCGGCATCCTCCTCACGGAACAAGAATTTGCCGCTGTCGGGCTTGCCCTTTTGTTCATCACTGCGGTGTGGTTCAACCGGCGCCCTCAGCCAACACCGAAAGGAAGCAACACCGTTTCCAAAACCGTTCTCTTTGCCCGAGGAAGCATGGCTGCCGCTGCTATCGGGGTGGCCGTTTGGATGGCTGGTCTTGGCTTTCCGCTCCTGGCCGGTTTAGCCAGTGTTTTTCCAGCCATTTTCCTCACCAGCATGGTGGCGCTTTGGTTGGCTCAAGGACCCACCGTTCCACAAGGAGCAGCGGGGCCGATGATGCTTGGAGGCGCCAGTGTGGCCGTGTACGCCAACATCGCCATGTGGTCACTTCCCGCTTACGGGGCCCTGGTGGGCTCGCTCATCGCTTGGGTCGGTTCGGTGGTCGGTTGGTCGCTGCCAGCGTTCATGGTGCTGCGCCGCCATCATGCAGGGCTCAACGGTTGACGGCCCGAGTCCAACGGGGAGCGCCGGGAATGTCCACCACTTGCACTTGCACGAAGGTCACGCCCTTGACCTCCGTCAGGCGTTTGCGCAGGGCGTCCAGGTCGAGCAAACAACACGGGCAATGCGGTCGGGAGGGTTTCACGGTCAAGTTGACCTCCCCGTCTTCGGCGATCTCAACGCTCTGGACGATGTCGAGTTGAGGGTAGGGTTTCGTGTCATGGGGGTCGGTCCACGACGACAGCACGCGAGCGACCCGTCGTTGGAGGGCCACGTGCTTCCGTCCCATGCCAACGCCTCAGTCGTCTTCCTTCACCAAGGCTTCGGCTTCGTCGAGTCGCATCTCAGCCAAACGCCCTTCCACTTCACCAAGTTCTTCTTGGCAGCGCTTGAGTAAGGCCGTACCTTCCTCAAACATGGCCAAGGTTTCATCGAGGTTTTTTCCACCTCGCTCAAGCTGGGTCACCAGGTCTTCCAGTCGTCGCAAGGCTTCGTCGTAGGTCATCGTTTCTTCGGTCATCGTTCATCCTCCAGGGGTTCAATGGTGTGCACGTCGGCGGCGGCGTGGCCGTCGGCGAATTGGAGTTGGATGGTTTGCCCCTCTTTCAGGTTCGCCACATCGGAGATGACGCCTCCTTTGTCGTCTTGCACCATGGAGTAGCCGCGCTCCAGCACCCGTTTCGGGTGGGCGGCGTTCAAGGTGGCTTCGAGTTGGGCCAACCGTTGTTTTCGGCGTGAAACCGTGGTCTCCATGCTTCGCTGGATACGGTGGTTGAGGTGGCTCAGTCGTTCTTTGGCCGAGTAGATGCCCTTGCCGGGTGCATGGCGCAATTGGTTGGCCAACAGAGCAAGATGTTGGCGCAACTCCTGCAAGCGTCGTTGCATGGCGCCTTCAATCCGAACATCGAACTCGTCGAGCCATTGAACCATGGCTTGGCGTTCGGGAACGAGCCGTTCGATGGCGTTGGACGGCGTGGAGGCTCGGACGTCGGCGACGAGGTCTGAAACGAGATGGTCCTGTTCGTGGCCAACGGCTGAGATGATGGGCACGGTGCTGGCAAGAATGGCTCGCACCACCGGTTCGAGATTGAAGGCCCAGAGGTCTTCGGGCGAGCCACCGCCACGCCCCACGATGACGGCATCCACGGGGGGTAAACCAAGCCGCAGGGCCACCTCGGGGCGTGCAAGGGCGCGTGTAACGGCCAACCCCCGAACGATTTCTTGGGCCGCGTGTTCTCCTTGAACAAGCACCTCGATCACGGTGGTTCGCAGACCTGGCCAACGGTCGGTCATGAGTTGACGCATGTCGGAAAGAGCCGCTGAATCAGCCCCGGTGACGATGGCGACGTGCTTGGGCAGCAACGGCAAACGGCGAGAGGGTATGTCCAGTGAACCTTCAGTACGTAGCGTCTCAATGAGTTGACGTTTCGCCTCTTCCATGGCACCGAGCGTTTGAACGGGTTGGATGCGAGCGACCACGATTTGCAAGCGTCCACGCTTCGGCCAAACGTCCACGCTGCCGATGATGATGACTTCGCTGCCGACCTTGATGGACGGATCCACGCGTAGGCGAGCGCTGCGCCACATCACGCAGTCCATTTGCCCGTCATCATCTCGCAATGTGAAGTAGATGTTCCCGTTGTGAACGCTCCACGAAGAGACCTCGCCCTGAAGCGCTTGGTGTTGAAACAACGGGTCGTTCTTGACCGTGTGTTGGACCAGTCGAGCGAACTGTCCGATGGGCAGCGGGCCCGTCGTCGTTTCATGACCCGCTGACATGGTCGTATTGTGGCGTCAAGGGTTCTTGAAGCATCGGGCCCCTACTCTCGGCGGTGTTGAGGCGGTGGGCGAAGGGGAAAAGGATAAGTGCAAACCATGAGGGATTGAATCTGTGGACGAATTTTCTGAATTGGAATTCGACCTTTCAAAGCCCATAGATGAATTAACCAATGCATACCATCGCCAACAGGCGATTGACCAATTCGCTCCTCGATACGAGGTGAAACCGGTGAAAACCAAGAACCACAAAGGGTTCTATCGGTTGGGAAAAATGCCTGATTTCGATGATAAAGTTGAGAAGTATGATTCTCTCGTTAAGCGTTTTGCAGAGGACACGTACGGCGGCGCTGATTTCCCCAGTTGGGCATTTTGGGTTCTTTTTTCACCTTTCATCGCTTTGTTCGTTGTCCTCTTGTTCTTCACCGCAGCCATTCTCATTCCAATTCTTCTCGTGTGGATACCATTGTATGCATTGTCTCATTTCGCCTCGATTTTCTTCTACAAGGCCGGTTTTTTTCCCAGCAAATCGTTGACCGCCGTTGAGCATTTGTATGTTCACTCAGATGGGAGGGTTGTCGTTCCGATAGGTGGTGATCTGAAGCCGTTTAACTTTGAAGTCAATGAAAAAATGAAATTGGTGACACACTACCACGAGGGTGTATGGCAGTCTGTTTCGATGGTCCACCGCAGAAGGCAGTATTTTCAGTTAAAGTCCGACTACCACGGACGGGCGCACCTTGATGTGCAAGATGTTTACACTTTCCTTGAGGGTTTTGGATTGAGAACGGAAGTTCGACACACTGTTTCCGATAGCGGCGGAGGCGGAGGGGGCGATTGACCTTGACCGGTCTCAAGGGTCTTCTTCCGTTTCGCTTTTTCGGGCTTGCTTGCGCATCAACCGTTCGTGGGCCTGTCGGGCTTCGACCTCTTTGAGTTTGAGTTGGATGCGGGATTTGAGGAACATCACGACGACGACGATGGCGGCGATGTCCACGACCAAAATCAACCAGTTGTCGGCGAGCCACTCCCCGAACATGACGTTCCCTCAAATCGGTGGACGAATATCGATGTCAACATCGCCCCGGGGTTTGCCGATGCAACCGAGCCTCGCCCCTTCTTCCACCAACCAGTCATCCAGGCCGGGGGGGAGTGTTTCGGGAAGCGGGACTTCACCAAGAATCAGGCTGACCATGCAGGTGCCGCAGGTGCCTGACGTGCAGTTCGTTGGCAAGCGGATGCCGCAGGCTTCGGCGTGTTCAACGATGGTTTCACCCGGGTTGACGGCGCACTGGCCGAGCAGATGCGGTCCTTTCAAGAAGCGAATGACCGGGGTGGGTGGCGTGTCGGATTCAGGCGTCGCATCGGCGGTCAGGGAAGCCGGGCTTGCGGACATGGGCAAACGCCTCAACGTGCTTTTTCTCGGGTCCAACGACCGGTTTGCTTGTTGAAGAAGAGCCCAGCCTTCTTCATCCACTTGTTGAATTTGGTTGCGCCGGCTCCCGTTCGCAGGATGAAGTCCTCTCGGTCTTCTTGGGCTTGGATGTAATCCTTGGCAGCGAGGGTCTGGTCAATCCAGTCGTTGATGTCCATGAGGCCACCAGCGACCACGCTTTCTTCCACCACTCGAGTCATCTCATCAGCGGTCGCACCGGTTTGCTCGAGGTCCTTTCGAATGAGGTCGGAGACCGAGGAGAAGTCCATGCTGGCTGGCTTGGGTGGCACCGGGTTTCGTGGTGGCTTGTCGGGGTCGATGACAATGCGGGTTTCGTCCAAAATCGCCTCGACGTTGACGGCCAAATCGGGGGTGAAACTGGTTTCGCACTCCCAGCAGATGAACGCCCAAGCGTCGGGCTGGTCGGGGTCTCGGGATTGGCGGGGGTCCAACTCGTCACCGCATTCAGGGCAAGCGTGGAAGATGAGCCCAGGGACGTGTTGTCGTCGGAAGTCCACGATGTCTTGGGGCGTGCCCTCAAGTTCGAGCATCTCATGGTCTCGAGCGGCTTCAAGTCCACGGGTTTCGAGTTGGTCTCGAATCTTGACCTTCTGGTCGTCCTTGCCTTCATCGTGAAGGTTGTTTTCGAGCTTGACGATGAGTTCCACGGTCTTGCCGAGGCGGTTCATGATGAGTTTCTGGGCACGGAAGGCTTCGACCTTGGCGATCTTGAGGCGTTCTTTTTGCTCAGCGAGTTCGGTGAGGACGTCCTTCTGCTTGCGCTGGAATTTCATCTCTTCAATACGAGATTCTTGCTTCTTTTCAGGAGCGAGGACTTTGGAAAGGAACCGTTCTTTGCCGTGAGATTGCGGTCCCGCGGAGATGATTTCGATGACACCTTGGGCGATTTCTTCCTTGAGGCCGTAATTCTCGACCAGCATGGTTTTGTCGATTTTCTTCAAATCGCCAATTTTCAAACCTGCATCGGCAAGTTGGTTGGCCGTGGTATCGTCAATACCTCGGCGGAGCAGTGCAAGATAGGTGTCCTTCTTTGCCATACAAATCCCCCCGACAAGTTGAGGCGAGCAGACACTCCTAAGAAAAGTCTCTCCCCAAACCGTTCATTCATGCGACCCGTCTTGAAGGTTCACGCCTCTTCTTCGCAGGAAGCAAAATCAACTCCCAAATCGGCCCACTCCTCCAACTCAAAGGTTTCCGGTCGGCGCTGAAGACGCGGGTCGCGTTCCATCGAAGCGTAAGCTCGCTTCCAGCGGGTGGCGTGCCACCCGGGAATACGACTCAAGCGTCGCGGCGGGCTTCGTAGGGTTCGCTTGAGTTTCTTGCGCCGTTGCTCAAACGCCGCTCGAATCATTTGGACCAGCAGCCGTCGGTCGCAAGGCCATTCTTCGTCGTGCGGCGTCATTCGAAGCAACCTCGAATGCACCTTGGGCATTGGTGAGAAGGCATGCGGACCGACACGCTCGCCCATTTCTGCATCAAAATCCAAGGCCACGACCATGCCGAGGGAACCCACATCGCTTTCGTATTCCATCACGACACGCTCTGCAAATTCCTCCTGAACCAGCATCACGATGTCCTCAAGGGGAGTGGTTTTCGGGTTTCGATGATAGCGGGTGATGACGTCGATGAGGGGTGAGGAAATTTGGTAGGGAATGTTGGCAACAACTCGGGTGATGTCTGCGGGCCACGAGACGTGGAGGGCATCGCCCTCAATGAGCGTGAGAAGGTCCTCAGCCAGGGCATCTGCAAAGACCGAACGGAGGTGGTCGCACGCTCCGCTGTCCAATTCAATGGCGGTGACTTTGCATCCTTTGGAAAGGAGAACCTCCGTCAGCGTTCCCGGGCCGGGACCGATTTCCAGCACGTGGTCTTCCACGTCCACTTCAGCCCATTCAACGGTGCGTTCGAGGACGTCGTCGTGAACGAGAAAATGTTGGCCTAAGGCCTTGTTGAACGGCTGCTTGGCGCGGAGTGCATCAACCAGACGGCGAGCACCCTTCATGCTTCCACCGGGAGGAGAAGTTCGGTCAGACGAGGTACGAGCGTCTTGTCTTCAATCTCTTCAACGAAGCGCTGGGCCAAGAGTTCGGCCCCCTTGATCTTGGCCAAGGCGTTGAGTTCGTCCATGGAAGCGAACACGCCCACTTGGTCGCGAGCCTTCACCATGTTGCGTGCCTTTACGGGACCAACATCGGGCAGCAATTCGTAGGAGTGTTGCTTGAGTGACATCGGTCCTGCCTTGTTGTAGAACTCATCCACAAAGTACTGAGCGTGTTCTTCGATGAACAATTGCACCAGCGACGGCAAATCCTGCCGAGCCATGTTCGACATTTTGTCGAGATGTGCCATGCCGATGATGGCGGCGACATCGGTTCGCTTGGAGGCGTCTTTGCCGATGTAGATGCGCTGATTGACGGTCATGACGTCGCTGCCCTTGACCTTGAGGCGACAGAAGACGAGGCTCTTTTCCGCCATGGCGGTCGCAATACCGGTGCCGGCATCGTGTTCGAGAATGCGGGCGTAGGTCTCGGTTTTGAGCGCCTCTGGTTCAGGACGAGGTTGGTCTCGACGACCTTGACCACGACCACCGTGCCGGCGTTGTTGACCGCCTCGGTTGCCACCACGCTGTCCGCCACCTTGTCGGCGTTGTTGACCGCCTCGGTTGCCACCACGCTGCCCACCGCCTTGCCGACGCTCTTGCGATGGGTCGGGTTTGGGTTGTGGCTTGGGGACTTCTTGTCGCCCTGTGGCCGCTTTATAATCGTATTTTGAGAGGTCAGGAGCGTCCTTCTTCCGAGGCCCGGAAGGGGTTTTGATTTGGCGCCTTCGCCGTTGGTCTGACATCGAACATCACCTGTGGGGGGATGCGAAACGCATCAAATGACTTGGCGCACGATTTCAAGGACAGCGTCAATTTCGCTGTCTTCAATCACGATACGCTTGGAGCCGAACACCGCCTTCACGTCTTCAGGTGAAGCGGGCATGAGTTCAGCGAGTTTGGCGGCAAGATCGGGGTGCTTGGCCATGGTTTCAACTTCGAGGAGTTTGGAACGGAGTTCTTCGAACACTTCAGGCTGTGTTGGGACGCCGTTGCGTGCGTCGCTTGCGGCCCACTCAGCGTGTTGCAGAGCCCACTTTTGTTCGTACTTCAACGAGCCACGTCGCTCTTGAGCGTCGTACAGCATCTCACGGACGGTGGCGAAATCCAGGAATCGGTCTTCTTCGGTCATGATACATCCCTCATTCGAGTGGGCGGAGGTGCTCTGGGCGAGCGATAACGGTCTTCTGCATGTTGCCGTCTTTGACGGCGACGATCCATGCCACACCTTGGCGCTTCGTGATGAAGCCGGTGCGACCGTGGAAGCGGCGATGAGGCATACCGCCTTGTTGACCACCGTCGAGAACGATGGCGACGCGGTCGCCTTCCTCGTACTGGTGCATCACACGGCGGATGTTCAAGCGACTGCGTTCGTTCTTTCGTCGTCGCAAAATGCTACGAGTTCCGACTCGCTGACCCTTTGAGCGCTTCATTTTCTTCGCCTCCAATGTTCCAAATCAGCGCAAGCGCCTCTTCGGAGCAAGTTGCCGACCCACCATCCCCATATAAGCACCGCGACGGGAACGAGCGACCTCAAACAGCGCCTCAGTCGGCGTGGATGTCGCCCACGTCCAACCAAATCACGTTGCACTTGGCTTTGATGAGGGCCGCCATGGAAGGTTGTGTGCGGCCGCTGTCGCCGTGAATGGTTTCCTTGACGTAAGTGCCGGACTCGCAACGCAGGGTGATTTCGATTTCACGCTGTCCGTCTTCGTTCACTTCGATGAAAGGCGAGTGCGCTTCAAACACGGTTCGCTTTCGGATCAAATCCGAGCGTCGGTGCGAGACGCGTTCGGGCGTGCGCTGGGCCAATTTCATGCCGTTGAGCCCCTCAACCACCTTGAGGATGGTCTCGTCATCGGGCAGTTCAAACACGGCGGGAGCAGGAGGAAGGGCCGCCAGAAGGCGTTCGATGAGCTCGTCTTTCTTCCCGGTCTTGGCCAGGCCGTGGGTTTCAGCCAGGGCCACAAGTTCTGCTTTCTTCATGGCCTTGAGTTCCTTTTCGCTGGGTCCGGCCACGGGCACCTCGATGGTGGTTTCCAGCGGTTTGGTGCGGTCGGCGTTCTTGTCGCCTCGGCGTTGTCGACGTCGTTTTTTACTGCGGTTTTGTACGTCTTCTTTGGTCATGTCAACCGGGGCGGTCAACACGGCGTATTCCGCTTCGTTCATCGGTTCAATGGCGAAGCGGATGGTGTAGGATTTCTCAGCAGGGGTGTCCTTGATGCGAACAACTTCGCTGCGCGAGGAGGGCCGTATGGAGGAGACTTCTACCGAACCGCCCGCCTTCTGATTGATGATCTCAGCGAGCTTTTCAGCGTTGAAACTGCGCTTCTTCGGCTCCTTGATTTCGAGCACAAAGGGACGCCCTCGGCCCAGGCATCGCACATCGATGTCTTCGCGACCCATGCCGTGGAAGGCGTGTTCGGTGCCTTGGAAGATGTCGAGCATGGGGTTGCCCACGAGGTCTTGCACGCTCTTCTCGTACTGCAGACCCGTTTCGTTGCAGCGCTCGCAGCCGCGACCTTTGCAGGCTCGGCACGGCCACCGTGTTTGGGGGATGCCTCGCTCGAGTTTTCGGTAGCGTCCGTAGACGTAGACGGCCCGTATGTCGAGTTCCACCGTCAGCGTGAGCACGTCGATGAGCGCCAGCACGTCAGGCTTGTCGCTGACCATCGTGATGCCGTCCAAGCGTTCACTCAACCGCTTGCCGATTTCGTTGACCAGCGAGGACTTGAGCGGATCTGAGCCACCGGCGCCAAGACGTTTGCGAAGTTTTTCCTCTTCCTCCATCTGGTCCTTGGGGATGCGCGCTCCAAGTTGGAGGCGGCTGATGTCGTAAGGTTTGATGGCGTCAAAAATGATGTCGGCGAGCAGGTCCACTTCTTCGAAGAGGTTCTCGCAAAAGGGGCAGAGCGGTTCGTCTTCCCGGATGGTGCTCAGGTGTGAATCTTGTTCCACCACCGATGCACGCACGCCTTTGCCTGCGTCTTCCAGCGATTGGCCGTACACCCGCTTTCCACCCACGCGACCCAAGCAGGCATCGCAAGTGCCTTGGCGAACCAGGTGTTTAAGGCCAGCCGGACGGGGTGCACGGGGAATTTCTTCGACGTGGGTGCCCAGTTGCATGGCGACTTCTTGCTGGTGGGCCTCGTCGTCCTCCACCGGTTCAACGTCGTCCCAGAGGGAGTAATCGGTTTCGCCAAATCCGGCGTTGGCGTACTTCATCCAGTCGTCTTCATCGTCGTCGATGTCTTCGGCTGTGTCGGGTTCGTTGCCTGCCATGTCGCCACCACCTTCCCGGGGTCAACCCCAAAGACGGCAAGGTAAGCGCAGGCTCAACCCTTGATGAAGTCACCGATGAATCCGAACTCACTTCTGGTCCATGTAGGCCAACACACCGGCCACCAGACCGAGCACACCGCCAAGCACCGTCATCCAAACGCCCATGCCAAGGCTTGTCTCAGCGACGGATTCAGGCATCAATTGCGACCACGCCAGAACAGCGAGAAGCGCCAATGCTCCCGCAGCCATCGCAGCCCATTTACCGTGCTTTTCGGCTTCAGCGGGCAGGCTGCGACCGATGGCGCCTGCGCTGAGCATCACGGTCCCGAGCAAGGCACCGATGGTGCCGAGCCAAAGAATGAGACTGGCCATTCCTCCTGCACCAGGGGCTTCAAGGCACGTGTCTCGAGCATCTTCTGCGTTTTCCCGGGACCACCCGTTTTCGGTCTGCATGGTGAAGAGGTTGTTGCAGTAATCCTCGTACTCACCGGTAATGACATCGCCCACGCCTTCCCCGTCTTTGGGATAGGAGGTTTCCATCCAATCCTCTGAGTACATCCTGTAGGTGCTTTGCTTGCATTCTTCGATGTCCTCATCAAACGAGCAATCACTTTTGATGGTGGTGAGCCCCGTACTCACGCCTTCCTGGTTGTCAAACGTGACCCACGCATGACTGAACTGCCCCGCCATCGAGAGAAGCAAGGCGAACACGATGCAGGCCACAGCACCCCACATCATCGGTGTTGTACCGCCGCCGGGTAGCGGGGTGGTGGCCAAGGGAGCGTAGGCGTTGGGCGCCGTTGCGGCTGGAGCGGCCACGGGTGCGACAGGTGCGGCGGGTGCCGCTACAGCAGGCGCAGCTGCCACGCCGGGGAGGGCCACGTTCTGTGCGGCAGGAACAGCCTGTTGGGAAACGGGCGTCATCACAGGAGGGGCCACGGCTTCGGCCACGCCGGGAATGAAATCGGGGTAGTGTTGCCGGGTGTGGGCCAGAGCGTTTTCGGGCGTGTGGCCCATGCCAAGGACCTGTTCGTAGTAGTCTTGAGCGGCGGACATTGCCATTGCCTTGTCTTGGTTGCTTGATGATGTTTTCTGCGTTCATCAGGCCTCTTCATCGCTGAAAGCGTCCGGTGAGGCGACGACGAGCACCGATTCGGAGGGTTTGCTGATGAGGCCGAGGGCGGCGGTGGTCAACACGAGGCTGGCGAGCAGAGAGAGGGCGATCATGGCAGCGGAGAAGATACCGAAGTTCGCAAACAGTCCCATCGGCGAGAGCGCAATGACGAGGAAACCTGCGATATCAGAGGTCGCAGAACCAAGCAGGGCCAAACCGCAGGCACCGCCCACGGCAGCGAGGGCATCGTTGTGGGTCTCGCCGTTTTCTCGCCCCTCGCGATACCGTTCCGTCACGTGAATGCAGTAGTCAATGCCCACCCCCAGCGAAATGGTGGCGATGGTGACGGTGACGATGTTGAGGGAGGCGCCGGCGACGTACATCAAGCCGTAGAGCCACACGACGACGAGGAAAATTGGCACGAAGGTGACGACCGCCTGTTTGGGCGAACGGAACCCGATGGTCAGGGAGGCCAAAACGAAGACAGAGCCGAGCACGAGCGAGGATTGCATCTCATCTTGCATGGCGGTGGAGGCCGTGTACCGCGTGATGGGGCGGCCGGTCAGCATGACCCACGTGAGCGGTTTGTCGTCTTCCTCTTCGCCAGGCTCCTCGTAGGTGCCGCTGGAGAGGTTGGTGAAGACCTCCAAATCCCGCCACACTTCAGCCACGCCGCCCTTCATGCCAGGGAAGTCTTCTGGCTGCGTCATGCCGAATCGAATCTGCATCATGTCGTACGCAGCGTCATCACCGTTCATGTCGAGCCACGGGCGGGCAGGGTCGAGGTCAACCACGGGCATGATGTAGAGCTGTACGATGCTGGCTGGGATGTCGGGAATGGGGCCGACACCGGGCACGCCGTACAGCGAGAGGAAGCCGTAAAAGAAGGCCAGGCATTCACGGTCGGTGGTGTCCACCAACGGCCCGTTTCCGGCCAGGGAGCAGTTCATGCCAAAACCGTCCACTTCAGGCTGCCAGCCGGCTTCTTCGAAGGGCGCGCTGTCCAGCACGAGGCTTCCTTGTGCAGCGAAGACCATTTCATCCAGGGCAAGGATGTCAATCGTACCGTCGGGTTGACGGGTGATTTTGTCGGGGACGCCCTCGGGGAGCGCATCCATGTCCTGCCGGAAGGTGTCGATGGCGGCGAAGACCCTCGGGTCCAATACATCGCCCAGAATCAGCAGGTTGGCCGGCTCGCCTTCATCAGCGAAACGGTCGGCGATTTCGTCCACGCCAATGGCGAAGTCCGAGCGCTCGTCAAGGAAATCCTCCACGGCGAAATCGCCCTCGAGTTGGGCCATGCCCATGGCGGCAGGAACGGTCAGGGCAAAGGCGACCAAGGCGATGACTGCGGCTCGCTTTCGCTGACCTGAGCCGAGGGTGACTTGACGCAACCAGTCCGGATTGACGATGGATTTTACTTCGCCTTGCTCGGTGGATTTCTTTCGGGACTCCAACCAATCGTCCACGCTGACACGAATCAGCGGTGCCCACAAGCCGGTCAGAATGAAAGCGGCCAGGACCCCCAAGGCGGCTTCGATACCGAAGGAACGCAGGGCAGCGATGTCACTGAACAGGTTGGCCGCAAAGGCCGCCATGGTGGTCAGGGAGGTGAGCGTGATGGCTCGGCCAACACGGGACAGGGTGATGCTTCCGGCTTGCTCGGAAGTTTTGCCGTTGGCACGCTCTTCTTTGTAACGGTGGAGGGCGTGTAAGGAGTCGTCGATACCCAACGCGAGCACGAGAATCGGTAACAGGTTGGAGAATTGTGACCGAGCGATAAGGCTCAGGCCAAACCAGCCGGTGATGTTGGCGAAATGACCGATCATGCCTTGCATCCACAACAGCGCCGCACCCAAGGCAAACATGACGATGGCCACGTCCGACCAGCGACGCAGGCTCACGTAGAGCAAGATGATGATGGCCAACCCCATCATGGCGATGAGGCCAGCACTGGACTGCAGTTCCCGATTCACTTCCACGTTCACGCCTTGGCCGAGCAGCAACGTGACGGTCGTGCGGTCGTGCGAGCGGAGGTGCCCTTCGAGGTCCATGTAGGTCCATTCCGTGGCGCAACCTGCCCCTTCGGCTTGGAGCTCAAGGCACGTTTCTTCGGTGTACTGTGGCGGATGAAGCACCAGAGCACCGTCGGCCAAACGGTAGCCGCCCACTCGGAACCCTTCGTCCGTGAACTGAATTTGCTTCTCCTGGTGAGCGTCTTTCCAAACGACCTCCCAACCCATCTCCTTGAGTTTCGTGCTGTCCAGTTGCACCAGCAACCACGTCGAAGAACCGGTCCATCGGCCCTTGCCCCACAGCGCACCTTCCCACGTGCCGTTGGACAGCAATTGCCCGTAGATGGGGCCTTCCTGATGAGCGGTGTAGTCGGCCTTGAAGCCGCGGTCGAGGGAAATCCAGCGCAGGAAGTTGTTGTCCGAGGCTTCTGCCATGCGGGCGGCGGCCATATCGATGTGGGCTTGGGTGATGTTGGCATCGTCAAATTCCAAGCAATCGAGTGGGAAACAATCCGTCCAGTTGGTGGGCGGCTCGGTGACCACGCCCAAGGTCGTGAGGCCGGGTTGGGTGAGGATGGAGGTGTTGTTCATGAAGCCGCGGAAGTGGTCGGAAAGCGAGATGGCGCCGTTGGACTGGTGGCCGGTGACGTCGTTCACCAGCGGCTTGAGTGCAGGGGCGATGGGGTGCTCGAGGACGAGGTTGAGTTTGGTGTCCAACTCCCTCAGCACGGTGAGGTTGAGAATGCCACCGGTCGGGGCGTCAATGCCGCTCCAAGGCTCCCCTGCAGGAATCATTTCGGATGGATGAATCAGCGAGGCATAATCGGGTGAACCGTCGGCCATTCGAGGTACGGGCTCCCAGTCCTCAACGGCCGGCACGAGGTCCGGATTACGAGCCGAGACAAGGAATCCGAGGATGATTTCTGAATTCGGAAATTCCTCGTTGACGATGGTTTGTGCTGACAGCTCAGGAGATTCCATCTCGTAGGATTCCATGTCGATGGGCTGGAGAGCCGTCATCGCTCCGGGAATCATCAGGAGCGTCAAGAGCAACACGGCGATGTGCGCCCCCCGTTTGCGGGGTAAGAGCCACGTAGCAAAACGGTCGTAGCGACGGCTCATGATTCAAGGCCCGACTCTTCGCCTTTTGAAGGAATGTTTTCCGCTCATTTCTTTTCTTTGGCTCCCGCCATGGAAATGGAAGAAAAGTCATAATTCGTGGGCCACCTCCCCCCAACGATGAATCTTGATGACGCCGCAAACATTGGCGAACTGCTTGGTGGCTTGGCCATCGTTGGAACGTTGATCTTCGGTATCCGACAGATTATCGAACTCAAGAAGACCAAGGAACACGAAGCGACCCGAGAGTTGGCCAATCTTCTCGCTTCCCCCATGTACCAATACGGCATGGCGGTGCTCGTCAACCGTCTTTCCAAGGATTTCACGCTTGAGGATATGAATCCCCTTGAACGGAAGGACAAAGACGCCCTCAACTTCTTGGCCATCACCACCAACAGCATCGGTATGTTGACGTTTGAACGGCAGTTGTCATTTCATGCGGTCTCGATGTTCTTTGGGCCCATCAACCGGATGATGGGCCAGCGATTTCGCACATTGGTCACCCGACTGCAAGAAAACGCCACCCACCAAGGACTGACGGAGGAAAGCACGGAGGTGTTGGACTGGTCGATTTGGCTGTTGGATCGGATGGATGAATTGCCTCCTCCCGAGGGCAGGGCCAACATCGTTCACAAGGATTGGACGCCTTGACTGAGTTCCTGTTGGCCATTCATTTCCTCGCTGCGTGCTTGCAAATTTTACGGACCATGTCCATGAACTTCAATCGGCCAAAAACGCCTGAAAAGTGCGAAATTTTGTACATGAATATCGGCGAACCTGTTATGAACGGGTGGAGGAACGCCGAGACAGGAAGGACGCCGCATGTCTGCCGTGGATGATATCATTGACCAAGCCAACGGGCTTGACACATGGGCTCAGTACGGCATCGGCCTCGGTCTTACGGCGCTCTCCCTCATCGTCGTTCGCTTTTTGATGAAGAAGGTCATCCTCGACTTTGTTAAAGCAACCTCGTTCAAGTGGGACGATGCCCTCTACCGTCCGGTTACGCAGCGTCTCTACGCCTTCATCCTCCTCGTGGGCATCCAGTTGACCTTGTTGTGGATTCGCGGTGAGGAAGAAGACCTCGTCGTTGCCCTCGACCCACTGTTCAGTGCGGCCTACATTCTGCTCACGACCTCGTTGGCCAGCGTCGCCGTCAAGGTGATGATACCCGTCATCATGGAGCGATTCTCCAACCCGTCTTCGGTCACCGTTTCAGGAAGCAACTCGCTGGTCATCTTCCTTCTTCGAGCCGCCATTTGGTTTGGCGGTCTTTACCTCGCCCTCGACGAACTCGGCTTCGAATTACTCGGCCTGCTCGCCTCGCTAGCGGTCTTCTCCCTCATCATCGGTCTTGCCATGCAGCAGACGCTTGGAAACATCGTCAACTCCTTCATGCTCGCCCTCGACCAGCCCTTCGAGGTCGGCGACCGCATCGAAGTCGAAGGCCACCTCGGGTCCGTCGTCTCCGTGGGCATCTTGTCCACCAAGGTGTTGACCATTGGTGAGAACCTCGTCGTCATCCCCAACAACAACCTCGTGAACTCCACCGTCATCAACCACGCCCGTGGCGGCGGTGATGGCCAAGGACGTCGTATCTCGCTCGTGCTCGATGTAGGCGTGGAATACGACGAGGACATCTCGCACGTCAAGTACACCACCCTCCAGTTGCTTCGTGAGTGCCCCTACATCATCGAGTCGCCCGAGCCCCGTGTCTTGCTGAACGAACTCGGCGAATACGCCAAGATTTTCCGATTGTATGCCTGGGTCGAGGACTATTCCGACGAATTCGTCGCCAAGGACTGGCTGTTCAAGAACATCGCTGAACGCTTCGAGGCGGAAGGCATCGGCATCCCGTTCCCGACCGCTGTGGAAATCGGTGCGACCCACAAGGAGACCTACAACAAGCAGCGCAAGGCCACCAACGTGCGCCGTGCTCGCCTCCAGATGATCAAGGAAGACAAGGCCCTCGAGCGAGAGCGTGCCGAGGCCAAGTGGGAAATCGAGGCCATCACGGAGAAGCTCAAGGACCCCGAATTGGGGCGCGCCGAGCGAGAAGGTCTGGAAGAGTCCCTGCGTGAACTCAACCGTGTCTTGGGCATGTTCGAAGCCGGCGATAGTTGAGGGTCATCGGCTCAACAACCGTACAACCGGTTCGCAGTACCGCGATTGTAACCAAGCAAATGGTTTATACAGCCAAAACCGTTCATGATAGGTATGGCCGGCGCTGACCTTCGCTACATGCAAATCAGCATCACGTCTGAAGCAGGCGGGCATCTACCGGGGATTGTGCTGACCGATTCGTTCCCGTGTATCGAGTTCCTCTCTCATATCAAAACAGAAAACGGCAACATGCGATGCTTGCTCCGACTCGAGCACGACGACCCGTCGGTCCTTGACGACTCCTTTGTTTCGATGGATATCCTTCGAGTCATCGAACGAAGCCCGTCCGCCTCCCTTGTCGAAGCCATTGCTAGCGGCCCGCTGCCTCGTATCTTTGCGGCGCTGGAGCACGTGTGGTGGGTATCACCCACCTACCTCACCAAGGAAGGCTTCGTGGTGACGATTCGAGGTACGGCGCAAGCCCTGCGATCTGCACGGGAAGGGCTCTCCTCCTTGCTCGGCGACCGCTACAAAATGAAACTCGGGGCAGAATCCGCCCACAACGCCCACTTCCTCGAACTCCTCCCCGAAAAACAGCGAACGGTGCTTGACCAAGCCATCAAGATGGGCTATTACGACCGTCCGCGACGGTGCACTCAGCGGGCCATTGCCGAGGCGTTGGACATCAAACAGGCCACCGTGAGTGAGCACCTCCAATCCGCCGAGTCCACCATCATTCACGCCTTTGTCAACGACCACTGAGGGCGCGAAATCCATAATTTCCTATCATGATAGGGTGCGGAGTCTATTGACCGTCGCGTGAGCACCGAGTTTATGTCCAGCGGACGCATTGCCGAAGTACGAACTCCCCTGATTTTGTCCATCCTTATGGTGCTGATGACCCAAGTCGGTTATCTTGACCTCATGAACGCCTGGTCGGGCGACGAAGAAACGCTGGACGAGAGCAACGACGTTCTCGAGACGGGTGGCTCAGGCTCTTCCTTTGCTTATGCGAACAACAAGCTGTCTACTGGAGCATACCACACCTGCGCCATCCTTGACAACGGCGACCTGAAGTGTTGGG
>JASLVM010000035.1 GCA_030741355.1 Candidatus Poseidonia sp.
GTTGAGGAACCTCTGCTTGATGTTACTGATGAAGTCCTTCGACCCGACAAGGCTTCGCTGGACGCCTTGAATGCCGAATTCCTCTCCTGATGGGGATTCCATCGCACCTCCTATAAAGGACCGGGGACAAATAAACCCTCATGGTTGACCCCCTCACCGCTGGCTCTAGCCTTGCGTTGACAGGTTTTGGCGTCTATCTCCTGAACCGTTATTGGGCGCAAAGGCAAGCACGCTTGCGAGCCTTGGCCTTGCTCCAAAAGTACAGCACCTCATCGCGTATCGCCCTCCACCAAGGTCGTATGCGCTTGCTGGTCAGCATGCCGCAAGTGGACCAACTCCCTGAACAGGAACAAGCAGCCTGGAGGGAACGTGATGAACGGAGGGACCGGAATTACCTCGAACTCGATCTTCTCCAACCGCTCGTTGAACACGAAATCGATGAGGCGCCTGACGACGAAGAGCGACGAACCGAGTTGGAGGCTCGCTCAAGATGGATGGAAGAGAACGAACCGCCCATGCAGGAACACGCCACGATGGTGGCCGAGGAACATATCGGAAGCGGTGTCATCGTAGCCACCGAGGCCGATGAAGAACACGAAGTGAACATTGACGAACGATTGGAACGAGAGGGTGGAGCTTCAGGAGAGGTCCAAATCTCACTGGCATGGGACGATTACAACGACCTCGACTTGCACCTGTTTTGTCCGTCAGGTGAGCGGATTTACTTCAACAACAAGCGCAGCGATTGTGGCGGTGAACTGGACGTGGACATGAACGTGCGACCGGTGTCGAACACGCCGGTTGAAAACGTCGTTTGGAAGGGCAGCGCCCCGCTTGGAACCTACAAAGTGGGCGTTCATTTCTACAAACACCACCGAAAGCGACGGACCAAGCGAGTTTGCACCTACCGGCTCCGAGTCATCACCCACGGCCAGACCAAGGAGTACCTTGGGAAAATCAAGTACGGCCAAGCCATGCAAATGGTGACATCGTTCTCCCTGGCGGACGCTCACAAAGGGTGAAGAGGGCCTGCCGCAGCAAGGGCCGCACCCAAGGGACCAGCCGTATCGGTCAAGACAGCAGCCACCAATTCGGCGTCGGTCTCGAGGAGAGGTTGTATCCTGTTCCAGTGCTCCATGATGCCGCCGTACAGGACAATCCGCCCGGGCTGAACCATCGTTTCCAAATGGGTTAATCCTTCCTGAAACCGTGAAGCCCATTCCTCGAGGCTCCATCCATGGCGGGTGCGTGCAGCACCCGAGAGGTGTTCTTCCAAGCATCCACTTTTGGAGGGATGAGGCAGACGCCCGTATTCGAGATTGGGCACCATCGTTCCGTTTTGATGGACCGTGGTTCCAAGACCCGTCCCCACGGTCAACGTGAGAACACAGGCATGGCCAGCGTGACCTCCACCGTGCCGTGCTTCTGCCAAAGCCACCGCATCAGCATCGTTCAGCATGGCAAAAGCGCCACCGTGGAATCGATGAAGGGCAGCCCCAACATCAACGGTCAACCACGCTTCTCCAAGATTCGGGGCCGTCGTTGGTTTAGAGGCTTCAATCGCACCGGGGAACCCAAGTCCAATTGGCCCGGTCCAGCCAAGCCCTTCAATCGCTTGAACAAGGGAAGGAAGCACATCCTCGGGAGCGGTTGACGATACGTGGGAATGGTGGAGAAGCGGGTGAAGCAACTCGCCCGTAGAGGTATCAAAAACACCGATGCGGAAGCCGCTACCCCCAAGGTCGATGCCCATGGCCTTCACTTGGAACCACCCAAATGGCGTTCCAAGATGGCGTCAACCAGTGGCGGGAAGGTCGCGCCGTGTGGATGAGGTGAGACAACATCGGCGGCCTCTTGAACCGCAGAAAAAGCACCCCCTACAGCCACCGACCATCTGAGAAACTCAAACATCGGCAAATCGTTGGGCGCATCGCCCACGCACAAGGCCTCCTCGGCCGACCAGCCCATGCGTTCAAAGAGAAACCGTAACCCCTCTCCTTTGCTGAGATGAGGCTCCATCAAGTGGATCGCAAAACCCGTCCTCACCACGCTCAAATGTGACCATTGGCTTTCCTTGACCGCGGCGACGATGGCCTCCAAGGGTTCGTTTGGAAAGAGGCACCATTCACTTTCTCGCCAACGGTTGGTGGCGATGCCTTGCGCATCCACGCCCTCAACCTGAGTCGAGAGCCACGCTGCTGCCTCTTTGGCTTCGGTCGCCTTGGCACGAAGCACCGGTTCTTCCCATGAAGGGTGCCAGAGAACGCCTCCGTTTTCACAGCACATGGGTGCTGACAGTCCCAGAAACCGCCACAAGCCGTAGGTTACGGGTCGAACATTTCCCGTGGCCAACACCACGGGGATTCCAGCATCTTCCAAACGCCGAACGGCTTGGACCGCCTCGGTAGAAAGGTGTTTTTTCCCGTCGGTGATGGTGCCGTCGATATCGATCACCACCACGCGAGGGCACCAACCTTCGGGCAGCCATTCCATGTGCAGAGCCAGTGAGACGAAAATGAAGAACATTCCCTTGACCGCAAGGCGATGGAACGGCACATGAGAGGTTTGATGAGGTCGGCACGGATAGCAAAGCCATGGGAGGGTCGGATGAAGGTGAAGTCTTTCTTTCTCTTGAAGACGATGACCCTATCGCTGTCCCTGCAGCCACAACACAAGAAGCGACCCTTGCTCCCCAAACTGAACAGGGTGCTGGCGAAGCCTTTGCGCCTGAGGTTGTTGATTCCACCTTCGTTGAAGATGCCAGCGGTTCCTTTGAGGTCAGTTGGCCCCTCTTGGGCATGGATTGCCCCGATTGTGCAAGCAAGGCCATGGGCGCTCTTGGCCACATGAAACAAGTCACCAAGTCCAAGGTTTCCGCAACCTCAGGCGAGGTGAAACTCAACATCAATCTTGAGGAGGGAACCCTTTCCGAAGTCTCTGCAGTGTTGCGTTCACTCGGCCACGCCCCCGACATAGACCACCATGAGATGGTTGGCGTTCGTGCCAAGGCTGTGGCCCAAAGAAACGAGGTCCCCGTGCAAAAACTTGAGCGGGTGATTCGTCGTCAACCCGGTATTTTGGACGCTGAGATTTCCGACGACGACCGAATTCTGGTCCAATTGGTCGCCACCAACAACAAGGCCCTCCTCGAAGCCCGTAACAGAGCCTTGGAAAACGTCCTGGGAATGGAACCCAATTTTGCAGCGGCCAAATCCAATCGAGTTCGCCCCGACCAATGGCGCTTGATCGGCGGGGGCATTGCGTTCCCTGTCCTCATCATCATCATGCTGGCCGAACTCCTTGGCTACCATGGTATCCTCATACCGATTCTGGCGATTCCTGGCGTCGCCATTGGCGGCATTCAGATGTTCAAAGAAGCCTTGGCATCGCTGCGAAACCTGCAGATGGGGTTCCAAGTATTGACCAGTTTAGCCGTCATCGGCGCATGTGTACTCGGCATGTGGGAAGAAGCCCTCATCGTCACCATTCTGGTCGCCTTCACCATCCATCTTGAAGGCGATGCCCTGGTCAAAGCCCGACAAGCCATGCAGGGTGGGCTGGACCGTTTACCACGAACGGCCAGAAAGGTCAACCAACAGCAGGCCATCGCCCTTATGCCAGGAACGACCATCTCGGCCGCCCCGATGGGGATTTCCCTTCCCATGGCCGCAGGCATGGGGTTGGCCGCAGGCATGGGGTTGGCCGCAGGCCACAACGCTCGGCCCGAAACAGAAATCGTGCCCATCGACCTCATTCGTCCAGGAGATAAAATTGAGATTCGAAGCGGTGAACTCATCCCCGTCGATGGGAAAATCGTCGAAGGGAAGGGGGCGCTCAACAAAGCCCCGCTCACCGGGGAGTCCGTCCCTGTGGATGTTGGCGAAGGGGATGTGATTGAAGCAGGCTTGATCCTCTCCAAAGGCCCGGTCGTTTGCGAAGTTCTTGCCGTTGGCGACGAAACTCGTTTATCGGGACTCATCGATGCTGTCCACACCTTCAGAGACGTCCCTCCGAGACTCCACAGCAGCATCGAGAAATTTACCGCCATCTGGGTTCCAGCCGTGTTGTTCGGTGCGCTCGCCGTTTGGTATTTCTTCTTCCCGGATGACTGGAAAATTATCCTCCTGCTGTGGGTGGTCTCTTGCCCGTGTGCTCTCCTGCTCGCCACGCCTGTACCGCATGCAGCTGCGCTCTCAAACGCTGCCCAAAACGGTGTGATCGTGAGGGGCGGAGATGCGCTTGAGCGGATGGCCCATGTCAATCACATCCTCTTGGACAAAACAGGAACGCTCACCTCTGGCCGACCAACCGTGGGCGAGATTGTCCTGGGCAAAGGACGACGGAAGAAGGCGGCCCTCCAAATCATGATGGGGCTTGAATCTCGTTCCTCCCATCCTTACGCCTTGGCCATGATGGAACATTGCACCTCTGAAGCGATCGAACCCGCTTCCATCAAGGAGATCAATGACATTGACGCCGGCGTGGCGGGTCAACATGGAAACAGCGAGGTGGCCTTCATCCGCCCCGACAAAGCAGACGCGATGGGCATCGAGGTTGAGGCGAAATTGGCCGAGGCGTTTGAACGTGCCAAAGAAGCAGGGCACGGAGCGAGTTTGCTCGTTAAAGACGGCAAGGGTATCGCTTTGGCCTCTTTTGTACACGACGATACACGAGACGGAACGGATGCCCTTATCGCTTCACTGAAAGAGCGAAACGTGAACATTGAGATTCTTTCAGGTGACCATCAAAACGCCGTGTCTGAATTCGCTCGTTCGGTTGGCCTCCCGGAAAGTTCAGCGCACGGTGGTTTGAGCCCCGAAGAGAAGGTGCAGTGGGTGAAAGCCCGGTCGAGTTCTCACGTCACCATGATGGTTGGAGACGGTTTCAACGATGCAGCAGCCTTGGCGGTCGCTGATGTTGGCGTAGCGATTGGAACCGGCGAGTCAGTGAACCTTGAAGCGGCCGACGTATTGGTTCCCGGCGACGACCCTCGCATGATCACTGAAATGATCGATCTTGCTCGACAAGCCCAGCGAACCCTGATGCAGAATCTCTTCTTCTCTGTGTTTATCACCGTCACGCTGGTGTTTGCGGTCGTTCAACAGTGGTACGACCAACTTTGGGTCGGCGTCCTTGTCCACGAATTATCGGTCGTCATCGTCATCCTCAACGGCGCCAGATTGGCTCAAAACGGTCAATCGATGAAGCTCTTCAAAGAAACGCTGAAGTCGATGGTAGAGGATACAAAAATCGCATTCTCCACGTTTAGAGCGAGATATTTACCCGCACGTGGATGACCCGGACCTAGGATTTCACGCGACATCTTCAAACCCTACGGACCCATCTCCCGGATAGGTGCGAGAATGGGAAGAGTGCGAGGCGACCCCATCACCACCGCTCTTGCCCACCCTACTCGCCGTGCTGCCTATGTCGCACTGGCCCAATCCGAAGAGATGAGCACCGTCCAACTTCAGCAACAACTGGGTGTTGACCGCTACAACCTCTATCACCACCTCAAGAAACTCGCATCGTTGTCTTTGATTGAAAATCATCGGGACCAAGGACGAGCACGGTGGTGGAGAAAAGACCAGCACGTGGACTTGCCAGAACTCCTCAACGCCACCTCGGCACCAACTGCTTCTGCCCAGCCAGCAGCCACGCCCGCTCGCCCAACAACCACCTTGGCCTCACTGGCCGTTGATGAGGAAGGCCGAGATGTGATTGTCTTGAACCTTGAAGGCTCAAGGGACCAGGTCAGCGCAAAACAACTGATTGTTCGCTTGTCCGAGGAATTCGGGCTCACCCTTGATGTCCCCTGGAATTTCATACCGGAACAACTGGTCCTGTACTCGAAAAAGAAGTGATTCCATGTCCGAGGAATTGAGCGTTGAATCAAAAGTCTCGCCACCGGCACTCTCTTGCCCCAAGTGCAAGGGCATGTTGCCCGTGGGTCTGGGTGAGATCAATTGCACCCTGTGCGATGCGAAAGTGCGCGTTGACCACCCACTGACTCGACGGAAATGGAAGGAGGAGAAACTCTCCTGCCCTTCATGCTCCAAGGTGTTGGTCGCCGGGGTTGACCATCGCCCGGCAGAGTTGAAGTGTGGCACTTGTGAATCCTATTTCACGCTCAAAAAACAAACTCCGAGGGTCGAAATCGCTTGTCCTGGTTGTCATCGCAACCTGCGGATGAAGCGCCGCCCTGGGACGCGTTCAATTGAATGCCCGGCCTGCGATACGGAGTTCACCGTTCGATTTTGACACGCTGGACAACGAAAAGGGGTCAAAAAAATCCCCGTAGGACGCTCAAATTCGTCGCGCTCCTTATCTATGAAGAGAAGCCCATGAAGAAGTGGATGGGATTCCAATGAGTATGAGCGAAAGCCATGACGGTGAGGCAGTGGATGCGGCTCACGCAGGTCAAGAAACGACCGAACGGGTGACCCTAGCATCGCTTCGTTCACAGTTCACTTCAGCCGATACGGCATCGCTGGACGAGGCCTTGGGCACACGAGCCCGGTTCAGGCAGGAAGAGCGTTTGCGAGCCGATCTTCGACGCGAGCGACGCCTTCGCCAACAAGCCATCACCGAACGTGTCAACGCCATGAAGGCGAACATTGCCAAAGACTTGGCCACGCAACACGAGATGACATTGGATGCGTTGGAAAATGAACTCCGTTCGACCATGGAGGCCGAATTGGAAACCATGGAGCGAGATGCACTCGCCGCAGAGGAATCACGGGTTCGTCATGAATTGGATCTCCGCCTTGAACGACAAATCCAGGCCATGCACGAACAGCACGGTGTTGAGCAACACCAGCGCCTGGAAGAGCGAAAATCCGAGATGAAAGCCTCAATTGAACGGCAATTGCACGAGGAATACGACCGTCGTCTCGCCATCCAAAAAGAGCGACTAAAACTCGATTATAACCAAGAGTTGCAGCATCGTCTTCGAGAGGTTGAAGCCAATCTCGAACAAGAAATGGAACTGCGATTTGTTGAGATGGAACAAATGGAAATCGGGCGCCTCGAGGACGGCCACGAAGCGTTGTTGGCCGAACGTGAGGACCAACTCCGCCGAGGCATTCGAACCCGCCTTGAACAACAACTCCGACAACGTCTCAAGCAAAGAGAAGCACGACTCAAGGTTGAATTTGAACGACGAAGCCTTCGTTTGGAAGAAGACATCGCTCAACAACTTCAGGTTGACATTGAACAACAATTGCGCCGTGAAACCGATGACCTCGAGGAGCGAATGCGAGAAGACGTTGAGTTGGCCATTGCCAAGCGACGTGATGAACTTCGAGGCCAGATTGAACAAGAACTCAACGAACAACAGGCTGGTCGACTTGCTGAACGCAAGGCTCGCTTGAAGGCGAAGTACGACCTCACCTTCAGCAAGGCCATTGACGACATCTCGAGAAGTTTGCAAACCGAGATCGAGGCTGAGCTTGAACACCGTATGGAGAACGACTTCAGTTCGTACCGACACGCCCGAGAAGCCGAGATTCAGAACCGTCTTTCTCGCTACCGATACGAGCGAGAAGCAGAACTCCGAGAACAACTTGAGGCCCAATACACCGCCAACAAGCAAGACTGGAGCGAACGTCTTGACCTCGAATTCCAATCCCGTGAGGCCGCTGCTCGCAAGGCCATCATGTCAGAGGTGGACGCACAATTGCGCAATGAGCGCTTGACCCACGAGACCGACCTCGACCTGTTGAAGGAAGAAACCTCGCTCGAACTTGAGGTTGAGATGGAGGAGCGTCTTCGTGATTTCAAATCCCGAAAGGAAGAGGAAGTTGCCACGCAACTCGAACGCCAACTGGACAAGCGAGAAGAGATCATGCGCAACAAGGCGCTCATTGACGTTCGAAAGCGAGAAGCGCAGATCCGTGCTGAAATTGAAGCCCAACTCGGCCTCAAGCGCGCCGAGATTCGCGACCGCTTGAAGGGACTCGCCGAAAAGATGGATTCGTTCAAGGAAATGGCCGAAGAAAAGATGCGAGAAGCCGTTTCAAGCCAAATTCAGGGCGAAATCGACGCCGACGAAACCGAACTTCGAACACGAGAGCAGGAATTCAGTTCACTCCAAGCCACGGATACCCGGGCCGAAAAGCGACAGAAGTGGATGCAATCCATCTCCGGCCAAGCCCCCGCTGCTTTCGGCGCTGGCGCCATGGACCCCACCGCTCTCGGTGCACGCCCTGATGGACTGGGCGCCGCTGCAGGACGCCCGCTACGAGGCATGATGGGCCAACAAACCCAGGAAGAGCCTCGTCTCGGTTTGGGTAACATGCGCGCACCGATGACCAGCGCTCGTCCACTCGCAGGCCAAGTGCCACCGGTGCGGACGGTTCGCCAACCCATCGCACAACCTGAACCTGTTCGAAACGTCAGGAAACCGATTGCGGCTGCAGAGCCAGAATTCGTTCCCCAAGAAGAAGCCGCCATGGACGATGCTGGCGAAACCATGCTTGAGGAAACCACAGCACCCACACAAGAAGAAATCGTTGAAGAAACGGTGCTCACCGAGGTGGAAGAAGAGACCACAGTCATCGAAGATGCGGAAGAAGAGGAGACGATGGTTGAGGAGATTGACGCCTCGACATCAACGATGCAACGTCCTACGGCCCTCTTGAAGCCCATTCGTGGCACGCTGCGCCCGCTTGAAGTGGAGGAAGAAGTTCGAACCGCCTCCCTCACCCCGGTCGGCCACATGCTGATGCCGGAAAAGAAGCGAGGGCCGCCTCCCGCTTCCTCCGTGGGCCAACAAACAGCGACCCTTCGACCCGTTCGCGGGACGCTGACGCCGGTGTCCAAAACACCGGTGAAGCGCCTCGAACCGAACGATGAGACGGATGAAGATTGAGCCTGCTTCGTTTGCACGCTGAAGCGCGTTGTTCATATCTATCGGGTCACTCGGATTTCCTATGAAGCGATGGCTCGCGTTTCTGATTGTTTTTTTGCTCGGCACGCAAGCGGGCATGGTTGGTAGCGTTTCAGGCGACCTCTCCCTCCTCACCGATGGGGGTCAGACCGATCGTATCGATCGGCCTCTCGTGTTGTGGAGTTCACTCAACGACGGGCGAGTTTTGACCGTCGATAACGAAGGGAACGTGAGTGTGAACACCTTCAACAACGGCGTCCTTTCAACCCAGTGGACCGTCTTCCTCGAGGTGGACGCCAACAATGCTCGGCTTGACGATGCACAAGAACTGGTCACCATCGCACACGACACGGGCGCCTATGTGGTGCAGATGAGTACGCAAACCGTCTATTGGAACATCACGACACCCGACCCGGTTGACGATGCTGCCCTTGACAAGGAGGGCGAATTGTGGTTGGTGTATTACGCAGGAAAACGTCGAGCAGACCAGTACGATACCACCGGGTTCACTGGAATCAGCAGCACCACCATCTCCTCTGGCATTTCAGCCTTTGAAATCCTCAACGATGGTCGTGTGGCCATCGCCTCGTACAACAAGAAAATCTACGTCCACGGAGGCGACGGTACCTTGACCAACACGCTCTCAGAACCCAACGGTATCGTATCATCATTGGTTGAAATTGACAACAACACCCTTCTTGCGGGAACCACCGGCGGTACGTTGTATCACTACAACTCCGACACATGGGCGTCGGCCAGTCTTGGCCTTGGGCATACCAAGCAAACCACCTCCATCACCGCTTACAATGGCATGTATGTCGTGGGTGCCAAGCAAGGGAAAACCACGTTCATCGACCAAACCAACTTCAGCGTATTGGAGACGTTTACCGCCTCAGGCGATATCATCGCCACCGTACCCGAGTTCACTGGACAATTCTTCGCCATCGGCACCACGCCCACAGAAACCAAAATCCGCTACTTCGATCTCGACAGCGACCAAGACGGTGTCAATGACTTGAACGATGCCTTCCCCAACGATGCCACACAAACCGTCGATGCGGATGATGATGGCTACGGCGATAACCCCAACGGAAACCAACCCGATGTCTTTCCAAACGAACCCACACAATGGGCCGACACCGACGGCGATGGCTACGGCGACAATGTGGCCGGTGAAGACCCCGACCTCTTCCCCAACAACGCCGATCAGTGGGCCGATGCGGATGGAGATGGCTACGGCGATAACAGCGACGGCCAAGACGGGGATGTCTTCCCCCAAGAATCAACCCAATGGGCCGACACCGACCGAGATGGCTACGGCGACAATCCCGAGGGTTTCAAGCCCGACAGTTGCCCCACCGTCAATGCGTTCTCAAGCCTTGACCGGTACGGATGCCCCGATAGCGATCTTGACGGCTATTCCAACCCTGATGAGAATTGGACGGTGGACGACGGCGCTGATGCCCTGCCAAGCAACCCATCGCAGTGGTTGGACGGCGATGGCGATGGCTACGGTGATGCAGGTGACGGCCAAAGCCCGGATGCATGCCCGTGGGAATTTGGAACGTCCACCAAAGCGGTCAGCGTTGACCCCAACAGCACGAAGGGTTACACGAGCGTCCCCTCACTGGGATGTCTTGACGAAGATGGCGATGGCTACGTTGACCGAACCGAATCCCCCCTCATGGACATTGACCCCAACGAACATTTTGACGGGGATGGCGACGGTGTTGGTTCCAATGCCGATTACGATGACACCCGAGGGTTCATTCAAACCGAGCAGGATCACTGCTTGAACGACAAAAACGACACCTCCGAAGCATGCATGGGATGGAACGACCCCGCCTACCAAGCTTATGTCAACAGCGTGGACGAAGGAACCCTCGTCCTTGGCTACAACGCTTGGAACACCTCAAAAGACAATCCCCAAGGGGGAGATTCAACCCTCGCTTCGGTCGATGAGGACACGCTGAACCAAGTCATCATGGTCGGTTTGGTGGCCTTTGTTGGCTTAACGGCGCTTATTCTTGGTGTAGCCTTCATCATGAGCCGCCGCAAAGAGGCAGCAACCACCAAAGAATACGGTGGCGTTCGCCCAGGCATGTCAAGCGACGCCGCCAAAGAAGCCTTGGAGGGACGAGGCGGCATGTCTGCAGCAGGAGGCATCATTTCTGACGCATCATGGGACGATGATGTCGCTCAACTCAACTTTGAGGAAGAACCGGATGGATTTGACGACATGGCCATGAAGTCAGAAGGCGACCTTGCCGATGCTGGCTCGATGACCTACGAAGAGGAGAGCATCGAGGCCATCGCTGGCGTGGAAGCGGAAGCCCAAGCAGCGGCTGACCCCGAACCGAGCAGTGCAACTCCCGAAAGGCCAAGTGAGGCCCCGCCGCTGCCAGAAGGTGGGTTGCCCGACGGTTGGACCATGGACCAGTGGCAATGGTACGGCCACGAATGGCTCGAAAAGTACGGGAAGAATTAGACCCAAACAATGGGTAAACTCGCCTTGAGCGCGCCGAGTTCAACACCGCTGTAGAGGGGTTTTCCTTCCACCTTGCAAGTGCTCATGACCAACCACAAAAATCCGTTCCATGCCTTGGCGTCAGCGAACAATTCCACTTTCCCGTGAATAGCCGCCATCAGCAGTTGGGCTTGTTCGGTTTCATCGCTGCACAAGCCCTTGACCAAATCCTTGGCCTCAAAACGATAACCCGGGGGACGCCACGACATCATGGTGATCAAACCTGGAACGGTGCGAGATTGAGGCGTTCAGCAAGATGGTCAACGTCGACATCGACTGCCTGCTTCATGCGGTCGCGAAGCGTATCGATTTCACCTTTCATCTTGAGCATCTTGTGTGTGCGAATCATTTCCGCCAACAACTCATTGACGCTCTTGTGATCGCCGGTTGTTCGAAGTGTGTTCAATTGACGTCGAATCTCATAACTCACGCTTACGGATGTCATGCCTTCTGCTGTCATACGCTAACCCGTTGGTGGTTCGGCTTGGGCCCATACTTAACCCATGCGAAGGGTTTCGGGGTTTACGACGCCGTTTCATGAGCGCAACACGTTGCCCGAGGGGCAAAGCATCCTAGCGAATGTTCCGTTCTCGGCGCAGCCTGGATTCCTCAACCACGCCAAACTCGCGGCGGACTTCCTGAACGCGCTGGTGCACTTCTTTGGCGAGCGTCCAATATTCCAAACTTCCAGCGCCTGCGCCAGAATTGGTGGGTTTGTTGAGAATGACCGTCGGAGCACCGCTCCACGGTGCTTCCGCCACTTTCGCTAATCGGCGTACGGTGGTGTTGAACAGTTTATTGGGCATTTTCTTGTTGACTTGGTCGCACACATAGGTGCTCAGTTTAGAGCGCCCGTCGACCATCGTCATGACGATACCGAAGATCTTCAAGTTTCGATTGATGCGGCGTTGAATCATCTTGATGGAATTCATCAGCATGCTAAACCCTTCCAAAGCGTAGTACTCAGCTTGGACCGGTACCATCACCCAATTCGCTGCACACATCGCATTGATGGAGAGCAAACCCAGGGAGGGCGGCGTATCGATGATGATGTAATCAAATTCGTCCATGATGGGGAGAAGGGCTTCTTGGAGTCGGGTTTCACGACCGATTTTATGGCTCAATTCAATCTCTGCACCGGAGAGATGAATGTCGCTTGGGAGGATCCAAAGATGGCCGGCATCGATGGTGTCGGGGACTTTCTTGCCACCGTTTCGATTCCTCCATGCCTCCCGCATCGCCTTCGTGATTTCTGCTGGCGGAATGAGGTACTCTTCCATCAAGGGTAATTCTTCACCGGCGTCGTTGGTAAGAAGGTCGTAAACCGTTTTCTTGATCTTCTTCTTTTCCAATCCAAAGGAGGTGGCACAGTTGCCTTGTGGATCCAAATCGATGAGCAAAACCTTGGCCGGCGGTAGACCTTGGCGTCGAGAGCCCTTGGCCAGTGCGGCGGCGACGTTCACCGCCGTTGTGGTCTTTGCACACCCTCCTTTTTGATTCGCAACGGCGATGACCATTTTGTACGGATTCACGATGACTCACCCCCGGCAGATTCAGCAGGAAGGAACTCCCCTTTCAATGCGAGCCTCAAACGCCCGGGTTTCAAGCGGGTTGAATCACAGGAACGGGCACTTCGGAGAGAATCTTTCGAACGATGTGCATGCCGGTGATGCCTCGAATCTTTGCTTCTGGCTTCATGTTGATACGGTGAGAGATGATTTGCAAAGCGATGCCTTTGATGTCATCAGGGATGACATAATTGCGCCCTGCAACGGCCGCTGCGGCTCGGCCGGTCTTGAAAAGAGCCTGGCTTGCACGAGGCGAAGCGCCGTTGATGACACGGTGGTCCTCACGGGTGCGCTGCACGATTTCGATGATGTACGAAAGAATGGCTGGGTCAACGTGGACGGTTTCCAGCGCTTTTTGCATGGCGACGACCTTCTTTGGAGAGGTCACTTGTTCAACGACGTGTTCGTCCTGTCCTCGCAACTTTCGTCGGGCGAGGATCGCCTTCTCCTCTGCACGGTCGGGGTAGCCCATGCTCATCTTCATGAGGAAACGGTCCATTTGAGCCTCTGGAAGCGGGTAGGTTCCTTCCTGTTCAATGGGGTTCTGAGTGGCGATCACAACAAACGGTGCAGGCAATTTGTGGGTGATTCCTTCGATGGTCACTTGCTTTTCTTCCATGGCTTCAAGCAGGGCTGCTTGGGTCTTTGGAGGGGCGCGGTTGATTTCGTCAGCGAGGAGAATGTTGGAAAACAGAGGACCGGCACGGAGCTTGAATTCACCAGCCTTTTGGTCGTACATGTAGGTCCCCATGATGTCTGAAGGGAGCAAATCGGGTGTGAATTGAACACGCTTAAACTTGCAGCCGAGGGCTCGTGCAAAGGTGTTGGCGAGCAACGTCTTTGCCAAACCAGGGAAATCCTCGAGCAACATGTTGCCGTTGGAGAGAATACCCACCGTAACACGACGCAGGTTCTCGTTCTTCCCGATGATGACTTTGCTTACCTCGTTCATGAGGCTGTTGGAAATCGCCGAAACGGTCGCGATTAAATCTTGGGTACGTGCGCCACCGGCGCCTGCTTGCATGCTTGCTTCCATCTCAAGACCTCGTTTGCAGAAAGTTGTCTTCTCATATCTTATATGAATGTGTGCGCTTTGAACGCTAAAAATGCTCATGCAGTCTTCATGCTGATGCCTTAACGGCCCCAGAAGTGATTGTCTTTACGATGAAGGGCCACGATTTCGTCAAGAATCTCCTCTTCTACGGGTGAAAGACCGATTTTCTTGAGGCGTTTGACGTGGCGTTCGGGAACATCAACATAGAATTCATCCAGTTCTTCGATGTGTCGACCGACGGTTGGCCCCTGAACAGCAACGGCGATTTCCTCGCCCTGCATCGCTTCTTTCACGTCCTCGCTGGCACGGGTTCGCAAGCTCTTGACCTGCCCCACCGGCGTGCCGTCCAATTTCATGAGGCGTTGCCCGATGTGAATCCGCCCACCCAGCACGCGCATGCCCACGATGGCCGGGCCTTTGGCACGGAAGGTGTGGTCCTTCAGGTAGCGTACCTTACCGGGATAGACCAGCGTTTCACGTTGCTCTTCTTCGATGGCTGCTTTGGTGAGTTCTTGCCACTCCTCGAAAGCATCCATGATGTGGTAAATGATCGGCCCTGAAATGAATTTGACTTCGGCCTCGTCGTCGGCGAGTTGTTGAGCAACATCGCTGGTGTTCGCCTTGGTTGAAAAACCAAGAATGACTTTTTGCAGAGGGTCTGCTGCAGATTTGGCCATCAAGATGTCCTTCTTGTTGACGGGTCCAACCGTCGCCTGGCGAACCGGGATGTTGCGCTGATGCAATTCAAACGCAAGGGCCTCCAATCCACCGACGGTGTCGGCCTTGATGACCACCCCTGTTCGGTCCTCTTCCGCTCCACGGCACTCACCTGTTGCTGTGTGGTCTTGGAATGCATCTCGGGCGAAAATCTCCTTGCACGAAGAGCACATGACCGGCATGCTGTTGAAAATCGCCCGCCATTCTTCTCGAATCGCTTCTTGGGCCACCTCAATTTCTTCAGCGGTGTTGGCCAAGTGTAAGGTCGTCCCTGCGATGGTGGCCTCAAGATTTGGAGCAACGATTTTGACGCCGCAAGCGGCTTCAACGCCATCAAAATTCACCCATCGCTTACCAGCATCGCGCATTTCAGACATGCCTTGCGGGCGCTTGAGCCCCTTGATGTGTGTCGTGAACGGACCGTCTTGGCCGGCGAGCATGATGCTATCCCCGACTTTGAGTTCCCCTCGGTAGAGGATCACGTCAACGGTTTTGCCCATCCCCACCTCGTCTCGCATCTCGAGCACGGTTCCTTGTGCCGCACCCAATGTATCCGTAAGGCGGTCTTCAAGAAAACGCTCAGCCAAGCCAACGGTAACGGCCAGCAAATCTTGGAGACCTTCCCCTTCCTTGGCCGACATCGGGACGAGGGCCACGTTTTGTCGGAAATCTCGAATTTGGTCGTAGCGTTCGAGGTTAAACCCGTGCTCTGAGAATTGCCCGACGGTTTTCCAATACCGGTCCTCAAAGAGGGCACGAACATCCTCTCGTTGCGCTTGGAAGGATTCGATGAAGGAACGACCTCGCTCACATCGCCAGCCGTGAAGCCGGTCAACTTTGTTTCCTGCAATGACAAACGGTGTGCGAGTCTCCTTGAGAATGTTGAGCGATTCAATGGTCTGGGGCTGCAAGCCCTCCATGATGTCAACGACCAAGACGGCGATGTCGGCGACCGAACCTCCTCGGTTTCTCAAGGAAGCGAACGAATGGTGGCCGGGTGTATCGATGAACAACAAACCAGGGGATTTGAAATTCTTCCCGCCCAACATGGCGGAGCAGGTTTCGTTGAGAACATCAGCCGGTACTTCGGTGGCGCCAATGTGTTGGGTGATGCCACCGGCTTCCCGGTCCATCACACTGGCTTGCCGTTGACTGCCGATGGAGCGAACCATGTCCAAGAGGCTGGTCTTTCCATGGTCAACGTGCCCCAACACCGAGACGATCGGTTGTCGGTTATGACCGCGCAAAGGTGCCTCGCCTTCCTCGGCGGATGTCACCTCTTCGTCAGCCATGGTATCACCACTTGAAGGGCGGTGTTATGAGGGTTCACTCGTAAACCCAAGTGCCCATCGTGTTCTCCCAGGACATCAAGCCCTCGGGGAACCACAAACCAAGCTCGAACTCAGCGGTTTCGGGTGCGTCAGAGCCGTGAATCATGTTGAAGCCCATGTCCATGCCGAAGTCACCACGGATGGTGCCGGGGTCGGCGTTTCGACCGTTGGTGGCGCCGATGAGTTTTCGGGCAACAGCAATCGCTTCAACACCTTGCCAAGCCATGCAGACGACGGGACCAGAGGTCACGAATTTGATGAGGCCTGGGAAGAAAGGGCGCTCCTTGTGAACATCGTAGTGAGACCGAGCGATTTCTTCGGTTGGCACCATGGCCTTGAGGCCGACGAGTTTGAGCCCTTTTCGCTCAAATCGTCCGATAATTTCGCTAATGAGGCCTCGCTGCACGCCGTCAGGTTTGATCATAACATAGGTCGTTTCCATGGTGTTCACCATACCGACCCAAAAGTGACCCGTTTATGGGCGTTGCTGTGGGGCTGGAAGCGCCTAAGCGTTCACTGAATGCCGCCCTTGACGTAGTGGCGAGTCCACTTCACCTTGCGGGCGTTGCGCTTCAGTTGGAGTTGGTTCTTGCGAGCCTTGCTGCTCTTGAACCAAAGAACGCTGCCGTCCTTGCGGACAAACATCATGCCGGTACCGGGTTCGATTTCTTCGCCCGTAAAGTTGCAAATTCGTCGTTCTGGCATTGTTCTCACCGTGCGTTCAGCTTGCGGGCTTCACGGCCCGTGTCCTTGAGCATCAAAATGTCGCCAACCCGAATGGGTCCGACGACGTTTCGGCTGATGATACGGCCAACGTCCCGAGGATTGGGAGCGTCGTTGACACGCACCTTGACTTGTGTTGCTTCACCGGTCATACCGGTTCGGCCGACGATTTCGACCACTTCTGCTGGCCATCCACCAAGTTCTTCACTCATCGTAATCAACTCGTTGTGGGGCTTCAGTTGTTCTTGAGGGCTTTGATTTCCTCAACAATTTCGTGGTATTTCTCTTGGGCGCCTTTGGTGATTTCCATCACAGCGACGGAGGCGGCGGTGGTGTCCTTTGGCATACCGATGCCCTTGGCCAAGAATTCTTGGCTGGGGACGTAGCCGAATGGAATGTCTTTTTCAGCACAAATCAACGGAATATGAGCGAGCAACTCGGGAGGGTTCACGTCCTCAGCGAGGATGATGAACTGGGCCGTACCGCGCTCGGCGGCTTTGGTCACTTCGTTGCTTCCTTTCTTGACACGACCGTTCTTGTTGAGGTCGATCATTTCGTAGATTTTGTTGGCTAGGTCTTCTGGGGTTTCAAATTGCACATGTACACTCATTGGAATCACTCCTTCCTCGTGATGGGGGCATCTCTGCGCACGACCTCGCGGATATAAACACAACGGAGAGGGCGGGGGATAGGTTTTCGTTCCACATCCGCCCTAACTTGGCGCAGTGGACCGATTTCAAGAGGAAAGACCCAGTTCGCCCAATATTTCGTTCACGCCCCGAGCCAACGCCGGACCCCCAGAAATGACGTCTCGGGCGTTGGGCAAGGAACCGGTTGCATGAACGCCGTCAACGTACCGAAGCAGACGAGCGATGGCCCCGCCGGTAAACAGCCCGTGGCTGCATGCAGCGTGAACTTCAACGGCTCCCTGGCTTCGAAGTGCTTCGGCTGCACGACAAATGGTTCCACCGGTGGCGATCATGTCGTCAACGATGGCCACCGATTTTCCATCCACGTCCAAATCCTTGGCCTTGTGGACAATGGTATGAGCATCAATTCGTGTTTTTTCAAGGTAGGAAAACTCACAGCCAATTTGTTGGGCAACGCTCGAAGCTCTGTCGATGGCACCTTTGTCAGGTGAGAGAATGAAGTCAGGGTTGACAGAGGATTTGAGATGGTCAGCGAGTTCAGGCATGGCGCTGATGAAGGCCACGGGAATGGACATTTCACTGAGGACCGCTGGTGCGTGAAGGTCCAACACCACCATGCCATCGCACCGGGTCGCCAACATGTTGGCAATGGCACGAGCGGAAATGGACTCACCTGGCTTGAATCGCTTGTCTTGACGAGAATACCCGAAATACGGAACAGCCAAAATGACGCCTTTTCCGACGTCAGGCAGGGTCTGAGGGCCGATTTCGCGTAAATTTTGCAAACGGCCTGCTCGAACGTCCTGAATGGCGTCCAGCATCAGCAGGGTTTCGACGATACCGGAATCCGGAAACGTGTTGGATACAAGGACCACAGGTTCTTCACGCAGGGCTTCAATGGTTTCCGAAGGAATTCGAATGTACCCTTCCGTGTCGGGGAACCTTCGCGTTTCAAGGTCGTGGTGATCCCACCCCATGGTTTCCGCGAGTTGCTTCGCCATGGTCGTTGCGTTGCTGCCCGATACGACGACCATGCCATCCCCTTGGTCATTGCCAAAGGCTGGCCCTTCATGTTCTTTGCGAGACGCTTGCAAAGCGAAAGGTGGTGCGCGAGGCAGGACTTGAACCTGCGACCTCCCGGTTATCAGCCGGGTGCTCTAACCGACTAAGCCACCCGCGCAAGGGTAAACTCGCCGACTTGACCCCCCGTCATAAGCATGACGGCTCGCAAAGCAGTTCCTTTCGTTGAAAGAAATCACTCTTCTTCCATGCTGTTGATCGTGATGTACGAAGGCAACTGCATGACTTTCTCGAAGGTGCGCGAAAGGACGACTTCATCCAAGCGCTCTCGGGTTCGTGCCAGAGCGGTGATTGGAATGCGGATCTGTTGGTCGACGCCGAATTCCATCTGCATGCGCATGCGGGTGGTCACAATGACCCCTTTGTAGGTGCGCTTCACACGGAAGAGGCCGGTGATGACACCAATCTCTTCACCTTGGTTGTCCAGAACAGCTCGGTCAAGCATTTCATCGGGCGCATACAACTTTTCGTCGATGCGAACGGTGTTTCGCCAGCGGCGCTGCAGTTCTCGCATGGATTTCGACAACTTGACGGTCCCGTCCCCTCGGATACTGTGAACCAGTTCCTTGGGTAGCGGGGCCAACTCGGCCGGCTTTCGCATGTATTCGTCAGCAACGTCGGGTGCCACTTGGATCCGCATGGATTTCACGCGGGCCTCGTTTGGGTGGTGTCGTTCACCCACAATCGTTCCT
>JASLVM010000036.1 GCA_030741355.1 Candidatus Poseidonia sp.
GCCATGTGGAGCGTGACTTCGTTTTCCTTGACGTAGCCGTAAGAGCGCATGGATTCATCGTTGTTGTTGAACGTTACACACGGTGAGATCACGTCGATGAGGGCGAAGCCTTTGTGCGACATGGCGGCCTTGAGCAAGGAAGTCAACTGCTTTTTTGAGCCTGAGAAGGACCGAGCGACGAAGGTGCAACCAAGGTTGATGGCCAAAGCACACAAGTCAATGGGTTGCGTTTCGTTTGCGGGTCCTTTCTTCTTCTTGGAACCCACATCAGCTGTGGCAGAATACTGGCCTTTGGTCAGGCCGTAGACGCCGTTGTTTTCGACAATGTAAACCATGTCCATGTTGCGTCGGATGGCGTGAATCAACTGGCCGATGCCGATGGACGCAGAGTCGCCGTCGCCCGAAACACCGAGGTAAAGCAGGTCCTTGTTGATGGCGTAAGCGCCCGTTGTGACCGATGGCATACGTCCGTGGACGGTGTTGAATCCATGGGATTGACCGAGGTAATAGGCGGGGGTCTTCGAGGAACAACCGATACCCGACATCTTTGCGATGCGATGAGGCTCGATGCCGTTTTCCCATGCTGCCGTGACGATGACGTTGGAAATTTGGTCGTGGCCGCACCCTGGACACAGTGACGACGGTCCACCGGTGTAGCTGTCTTTGGGTTCGTTCAAGACGTTGAGTTTGATGGCTCGTGCGGGTTTGTCGCTCATTGCTTCACCTCCTCAAGGGTTTGCAGAATACGCTCGGCGTAGATGCGGGCACGGGGTGGCATGCCATCGCTGTAAGCGACCGAGTGAACCTTGGTGACCAAATCGTTGGGGAGTTCTCGGCGGAGAATGCCGTAGAGTTGTCCGTCCCGGTTGATCTCCAGGACGATGACGGTTTCATGGCGTCGCACAAAAGCCTCCACCTCGGAGTGAAGGGGCAGGGCGCGGACGCGGCACTGGCTGACTTTGATGCCCGTTGCCTCAAGGATGTCGTCAATTTCCTGAATGGAATTTTCCATGCTTCCCAGGAAGACGATGCCGACCTCACATTCCTTCTCTTCGCGAAGCACTGGGGCGGGAAGTTGGTCTCGAGCGTTGTCCATTTTCATGCGCAGTCGCTGCATGAGGTTGTAGTAGTCTTCGGGTTTCTCCGAGTAAACGCCCATTGGGTTGTGGCCCGTCCCTCGGTAGAGGATAGGGTCCATGCCCGAGCCGGGGAGGGTGCGGTAAGGGATGCCGTCGCCGTCAACGTCGAGGTAGCGACCAAAGGTCTCGAAGGCTTCGAAGACATCTTGCTCACGAACCACTTTGCCTCGGTCCATGGGTTGGTCCGGATAGGTGAAGCCTTCGCAGGCCCATCGGTTCATCCCCAAGTCAAGGTCGCTCATGCCGAAGATTGGCGTTTGGAAACGTTCGGCGTAGTCAAACGCTCTCCAACCGTATTCGAAGCACTCCTCCACGGTACCTGGAATCAGGACGATGTGTTGGGTGTCGCCGTGGCTGCCTTCGTACAACATGGCGATATCGGATTGTTGGGTTCGCGTGGGAAGGCCAGTGGACGGGCCCACACGGGTGACGTCCCAGAAGACCGAGGGGATTTCAGCAAAGTAAGCCAGACCGATGAATTCCTGCATCAGCGAGATACCGGGGCCGGAGGTGGCGGTCATGCCACGTCCACCTGCCCAACCTGCGCCGAGCACCATGCCGGCAGCGGCGAGTTCATCTTCGGCTTGGATAACGGCCATTGTAGCGTTGCCATCATCGTCTGTTCGAAGGCGAGGAATGTAGTTGATGATGCCTTCTGCCATGGAGGAGGACGGCGTGATGGGGTACCATGCCAGAAGTTGAACGCCTCCGTAATGGGCGCCAAGAGCAGCCGCTTCGTTCCCTTCAATGAAGAACTGAGGCTTCTCGACCTCGCGTGATTCCACCGTGTAGGCGTCTTCCTTGGTCAGGTGTTCCTTGCAGTAGTCTCGCCCCAGTCCAAGTGCGGTGATGTTGAGCTCAACGGCGGTGGCTTTGCCCTTGAATTGCTTGGCCACGGCCGATTCAAGGCAGGCTTGGTCAATACCGAGGAGTTCGGCAAGCACGCCGACGTAGATGATGTTGGTAACGAGTTTGGCGATCTTTGGGTTGATTTTTCGAGCCAGAGAACTCATGGGGACGGGGTACGAGATGATGTCCTCTCGCTCCACGGTTTTCTTTTTGGTGTCGCTGTTCCAAATCACCACGGAGCCCGGTTCGAGCGCTGCGATGTCGTCTTCCCAGGTGGCCGGATTGACCAGCACTTGGATGTGGGTTCGGTCGCCGGGGGCCTGATAGCCCATGTCCGAAAGGCGGACGATGTACCAGGTGGGGAGCCCGGAAATGTTGGAGGGAAACAGGTTCTTTCCGCTGACAGGAACGCCCATGTCGAAGAGGGATTGGAGCAAAATGAGGTTCGCAGATTGGGACCCGGTTCCGTTGGCGGTGGCGATGTTGATGGTGAAGTCGTTGATGATGCGGTCCATGTGAAACATCCCTCGTGGGGTGGCGGATTACCCGTCCTTGAGAACCGGGGTTTGCATGCACTCTTTCAACATGTTGCCATCACATTCCCGAAATCGGACACGTAAATTTGAATCGATGAACAATTCAGTCGATGTATTCCTCGCACCAACCGGGTGTTTTGTTGGCGTAGTTTTCATCGTGCATACGGTATTTGTTAAGGGTGCTTGCGAGGTCGGATTTGAGCAACATCGAACAAGCGGGCGAGTAGCCGGGAGCGTTGGTGTATTCCGTGCCTTCTTTGTCGACAATGGACGTGGGCATCCACCACATCGCCCGCCCGTCATCGGACATCTGTACTCGTAAGGTGTGCGTAAATTCCCGCTCTCCGTGTTCGGCCACCACCACCAATTCCTCACCGTTCAACAGCCATTGTGCGTTTGCGTCGTTGTCCCACGTGGCGGTCTTATCGTCGTGAAATCGAAACAACTGTCCTTGATCGTTCATCCAAGTGCCCTCCACAGCAGCTCCGCTTTGGTTGGCGAGAATCAAGAGCAGAGAGAGTAAAACCAACAGACCGATCACTCCTGAAGTGACAATGACCGTTTTTCGAGAAGGTCGAAGATTTTGTAAATCAATATCCTCCAATTTTGACTGAACAACGCTCCATGTCTTCTTGCCTCTTGACTTCAGGTCATCGAGCGGATGCGATATGTCTTGAGACGGGGCGTAAGGGTTGTAGCCGCTTGTTGGTGCCACAGGCGCCACAACGGTTTGCGGAGCTTGGGATTTCTCTTGGTCATGTTGCTCGTATTCAAAATCCGGAAATTTTGTCGTCGTAACAAGAAGAGCATCCTCTGGCGTGTATCCTCGCTCCAAGAGGTGAACATAGTGTCGTAAATCGTCTTCCATGATCTTTGCACCTCAAGGGATATTCCCGTCTAAAATTTGCCATGAGCACCCAATATTTAGGGCCTCCTAAATTTTTTACATTGAATCGGGTTCCGCAGAATGTTCCGGCGGAGAGTGAAGAGCATGCAACGGTTGAGATTGGTTGTTATTTCGTTGACATTTCTGCTCTTGGCCTCGATTGCCATGCATCCCGCCGCCATGCTTCAACCAACAGATATCAACGCAATGGCGGAAGCACGCGATGATGATTATTGTGAGCAATACGACGGGAACGAAGCCGGATGCAATGCAGACAGCCAGTGTGAATGGGATGCGGAAGACGACCCGACTGATGACGATTATCCAGGAGAATGCGACGAAGCCGAGGACGACGACGAGGACGACGAGGACGACGAAGACGACGAGGACGACGACGAAGACGACGAGGACGACGAGGACGACGAAGACGAGGACGGCGACTCCGGTTCAAACAACGGTGGCGGGGGCTCCAACGGGGGTGGCTCGACCACCCAAGACACGGACGGCGACGGTACAAACGATGCGGCTGACGATGACGATGACAACGACGGAACGCCTGATGTCAGCGATGCGTTTCCCACGGATCCCACGGAGCAAAACGACCACGACAACGACGGACAAGGCGATAATGCCGATTCTGACGATGACAACGACGGTGTTCCTGATGATGGTGACGCCTATCCGCTAAACAGTGCGGAATGGGCCAACAACGATGGCGATGGACTCGGCGATAATGCCGATCCTGACGACGACAATGACGGAGTCAATGATGCTCAAGATGCCTTCCCTCTGGACGCCTCTGAACAATACGACACCGACGGCGACGGTTTGGGAAACAACGCTGATTCCGACGATGACAACGATGGCGTTGGTGATGCCGACGATGCCTTCCCTCTCGACCCGAACGAAGCTTTTGACCACGACGGAGACGGCGTGGGAGACAATGCCGACGTGGACGATGACAACGATGGAATTGACGACGAAGATGACGATGAACCCAAAGGACAGGTTGACGTGATCAACGACTTTGACCAAGACGGCATACCGGATGAAGACGATTTGGATGACGACAATGACAACGTTGTGGACGAGAACGACCTCTATCCGTTCGACCCCAGCGAGCATGCGAATTTTGATGGTGATGCTGTAGGTGATAATGCCGATATCGACGACGATAACGACGGGTACAACGACACGGTTGATGCCTTTCCGTTCAACGCATTGGAATGGGCTGATTTTGATGGTGATGGAGAGGGGGACAACATCGATACTGACGATGACAACGACGGGATTCTCGACGAACTCGATGCGTTTCCATTTGATGCATCGTCCTTTTCGGATTTTGACAGCGATGGCACTCCTGACGTGTACGACGATGACCTCGACGGCGACGGCGTGTTGAACGTTTTCGACCTGTTTCCGAGCAACTCCACCGAATGGGCTGACAACGACGGCGATGGCGTTGGAAACAACCTCGACGTGGATGACGATAACGATGGCCTTCTCGATGTGTTTGATGCCTACCCGTTTGATGGAGGAAATCGAGCACAAGATGTAGCTTCAAACGACGCCAATTCGGAAGACCAATCCTCAAACAACCTCAGCATGACGCCGTTGGTGTTACTTCTGGTGTTCTCGTTCGGCATCACCGTTGCGCTTGGTGCTCGAAAGATTTGGGAAAAGGGCGAAGAGGCCACCGTCTTTTCAACAGAGGAGGTTGAACAATCATGATACGAATTTTTGACAGAAACATCAAGGAATTGCTTGATCCGAAATGGTGGTTGGTGATCGTTGCCATCCCCCACACCATTTTCAGTGCCATCGTACCTCTTGTTCAGTCCGAAGTGGGTTCTGACTATTTCACCAACGCCACGTTTGGTTTGTTGAACTCGGTGGTTCTCGTTTCCATTTTTCTCTTCACGACCGGCCGATCACAAGCCAGAATGGTTGCCGTGACCGCAAGCGCCGTCTTTCTCTGGCTTTTGGCAATGATAGCGATTGACCCTGCCAACGGCTTTGATTTCAGCGCAGAACTTGCCCCTCCCTTCCTCTACAAATTTTCTATCAATTTGGAGTTGGCTCCTCCGTTGATTTTGTGGGCTCTGCTCGCTTTGAGTGGGCTTCTTCATTGGAATCGCATTGAGGACCAGGACGAGCCCTTGTCTCCCTCCCATCCCAGCGTTGATGTGGATTCTGACTCACAATCAGACCAACTGCACGATTTGTTGGACTTGGTAAAAGAAAAGCAAGGGTGAGACTCAAAACCACGCAGATGTTGGGTAGTCCCATGGCGGACGAAGCAATGCGAACCGGCTGGGAAAAGGCTGAGAAGGCCATCACCAAAGGAAAAGGCGACTCAGCCCTGAAAATTCTCAGGGATGTCGATGCAAACGGGAAAGAGCCGACGACGCTCATGTTGGCCGGTCATGCAACATGGCTTGAGGCCAAAGCTGGCAACAACCGTGCTCAATACCGAAGAGCCGCTTCGCTCCTTCGGGAATCCACCAAAAAGAACCCGCGAGACAAGAAAGCCGACCGCCTGTACAACGACTTGCTCAATGAAATGCAGAACAAAGGCATCAGCGAGACCTCTTTCCCCCGCCTCCTCAACGACGGCACCCCGACGCCTGCCGGCATCATGGCCATCTTCCTGGCTGGCGTGTTGGTGTTGGCGATGATCAACGTCGCCAATCGGGCCGGGACCACCACCGATATCGTCGACCTCGAGTTGACATGGAACGGTGGCGCCAACAGCGGGACGGTCACCATTGAACTCTATCCAGACGATGCGCCGATTCACGTGGAGAATTTCAAACTCCTCGTACAGAACGGCGATTACGACGGGACCATCTTCCATCGTGTTATTGATGACTTCATGATTCAAGGTGGCGATTTCACCAACGGTGACGGCACCGGCGGCCACGCTGCCAAGTGGTTTGGCTACTGCAACGGCGAGCAAACATCCGAGGCAGAGTGCCCAGGCGAGACCTCTTACACCATACCTGATGAAGCGGATAACGGTCTCAATCACGAACCCTGTACCATCTCAATGGCCAAGACCAGCGCTGCTAACACTGGAGGCAGTCAGTTCTTCCTGATTCCAAACGACAGCACTCCTAGCTGGTTGGACGGTCAACACACGGTGTTTGGCGAAATCACCAGCGGCTGCAATCACGTCACGGCGATTTCAGGGGTTGAGACCGGTGCGAACGACAAACCGGTTGATGATGTCCAACTCGTATCGGCGTCGTTTGTTGGCTCCGAAACCACGCCTTGGTATCAGTTCTGGTGAGACCCATAAGGCGGCTCTCCGGCTTCTTTTAGCCGGGTGTAATCGGTGAAGGGTTTTCTTCATAGACGGTTGGGGGTTCGCAAGAATCATGGCGACCTTGGACCCCTTCAACGCACGGCAAACTCTTGGCGTGGGTGGCGATTACTTTTCGCTCGACGCCTTGGACACCAACGGTGTTCCAACAAACCATCTCCCGTATTCAATTCGGATCCTCCTCGAAGGAGCCCTGCGAGGTCATGATGGCTTCCTCATCACCGAAGACGACATTCGCAAGATTGCAGCGTGGACACCAAACGGTGAGCGAGGCGAGATTCCTTTCCGCCCGTCGCGGGTCATTTTGCAAGACTTCACCGGTGTTCCCGCCGTGGTTGATTTGGCTGCCTTGCGGGACGCCATGGTGGAAATGGGCGGCGACCCTGAGAAGGTGAATCCCCAAGTTCCCGTCGACCTTGTCATCGACCACTCGGTCCAAGTGGATGTCTCAGGCGCTCACAGCGATGCGCTTGACATGAACCTCGACATCGAATACCACCGCAACATGGAGCGATACACTTTCCTCAAGTGGGGCCAACAATCCCTGGCCAACTTCCAAGCCGTCCCCCCCTCAAGAGGCATCGTCCACCAAGTGAACCTCGAGTTCCTGGCCAGCGTCGCTCGCCAAGAGGAAGGCGTTTGGTTGGCCGATACGCTGGTTGGCACCGATTCCCACACCACCATGGTGAACGGTTTGGGCGTGTTGGGTTGGGGCGTAGGCGGTATTGAGGCCGAAGCGGTCATGCTCGGTCAACCGATTTACATGCTCGCACCGGACGTCGTGGGTGTCCGCCTTACCGGCAACCTCCAACCGGCTGTGACCGCCACCGACATGACGTTGCGTATCGTCGAAATGCTGCGCGAACACGGCGTGGTCGGCAAATTCGTTGAATTCTTTGGGCCCGGCATGAAAGCCCTCTCGCTCGCTGACCGAGCCACCATTGCAAACATGGCGCCGGAATACGGTGCCACCTGCGGGTTCTTCCCTGTTGACGAACGTACGCTGGATTATTTGCGGCTGACTGGCCGCGAAGACGCTGCCATCGCCGGCGTGGAAGCCTATGCTAAGGCCCAAGGACTTTGGTACGGCGAGGATGCGGCGGAAAAATCCTACACGGCCGTGCTGGAATTGAACCTGGACGACGTCGTCCCTGCTCTTGCTGGGCCAAAGCGTCCTCAAGACCGTGTTGACCTTGACAAGATGAAGTCCCACTTCGCCGAGAGTTTGACGCATGAATTGGGCCACCAAGGCCACGGCTTGGCCGAGGAAGACCTGTCGAAGAGCGCCATCGTTGAAATGAACGGCGAGATGTTTGATTTGAACCACGGCGATGTGGTCATCGCTGCCATCACCTCTTGCACCAACACCTCAAACCCCGGTGTCATGATGGCCGCCGGTCTTTTGGCTCGAAAGGCTCGCCAACGCGGTTTGAAGGTCAAGCCTTGGGTACGAACCTCCCTTGCTCCCGGCAGCCGTGTGGTCACCGAATACTACGAAGCGACCGGGTTGCAAGACGACTTGAACGCCATGGGCTTCCACACGGTCGGCTACGGCTGCACCACCTGTATCGGCAACTCCGGGCCGCTTGACCAACCCATCGAAGCCGCCATCGACGAGGCAGGCCTCATCGTCGGGTCGGTCCTTTCAGGAAACCGAAACTTCGAAGGGCGCGTCCACGGCAAGGTCAAGGCCTCTTACTTGGCAAGCCCTCCGTTGGTTGTGGCCTACGCCATCGCCGGCAATCTGGACGTCAACCTGGCCACCGAACCCATCGGGCATGATTCGGAGGGAAAGCCGGTGATGCTCTCGGAGGTTTGGCCAAGCGAGGAAGAAGTGAACGAGGCGATGAAGGTCATCACCCCGGACATGTTCCGTCAGCGCTACGCCGACGCCATGAACGAACCCCGGTGGAACAGCATTCCTGCTGAACCCTCGCCGCTTTATCCATGGGCCGATGCTTCCACCTACATCCGACTGCCCACGTTCTTTAGCGGTCTATCCAGCACACCCGACCCCATCGGGCCCATCGAGGGTGCGAAGGTGTTGCTGAAACTCGGTGATTCCATCACCACCGACCACATTTCTCCGGCAGGGTCTTTCCCAGCCAACGGGCCTGCAGGCCAATGGTTGGTTGAACGACAGGTGGAGCCAAAGGATTTCAATTCCTTTGGAAGCCGCCGTGGAAACCATGAGATCATGATGCGTGGCACCTTTGCCAACGTTCGCATTCGCAATCAAATGGCTCCGGGAACCGAGGGCGGCTACGCCCTTAATCACGAAACCAGCGAGGTCATGTCGGTGTACGATGCCGCACAAATCGAGGCCCCCAAAGTGGTTCTCGCCGGCGGCCAATACGGCACGGGCTCGTCTCGTGATTGGGCGGCGAAGGGAACCTACCTCCTCGGCGTGAAAGCCGTCATCGCCACTTCGTTCGAACGCATCCACCGCTCCAACCTCGTCGGCATGGGCGTGCTTCCTTTGACCTTCAAAGACGGCGAGTCTCACGAATCTCTCGGCTTAACGGGTCAGGAAAGTTACACGATTCCCTTGGGCGATGATGTACAGCCGCTCCAGTGGATCACCGTCCAAGTCGACCACCCCGATGGAAAGACTTCTTCCTTTGAGGCACAAGTCCGTCTTGACACCCCTGTGGAAGTGGAGTATTATCGAAACGGGGGCATCCTTCACACCGTTTTGCGAGAGATGGCTCAATCAACTGCATGAATCCAGCAGATTGAAAATCTGACGACCCGCAGACCCACTTGATGCGTCAACTCCGAGGCAACGTCCGATACCGTTTCAGGTCGGACGATCACGACGTCAATGTCGTCATCGAAGGCGAAGCAAGTTGGGTGCAGAAGCACGTTGACGAACTGGGTCTTACCGGTGTCGGATGGACCATGCCAACGGGGACGGAGGTGCAAGCCACCAATCTCTCAAGCGTCAGCGTTGAACGTCAAAAAGCCGGCATGAACATCGAAATGGAGGATGCACCCGAATCAGCCCGTCCTGCCGACATGGGTCCGGAGCCTGACCCCAGCCGTATCCCCGTCGTCCGTCGCCCCATCGGCGAATTGAATCTTCAGGAAAAATTGAATCAAGCCGGTCTTGCACCTGCTGAACGGCCTGACATCATTGAATTGATGGAGCTCCTTGACGACATGGAGCCGCCGCGACCGGTTCAGGGTGCAACCAGTGTTGATCCAATGGCCGAAGCGTGGCTGCGAGAATTGCTTCAACTGGTGGTCCGAGACCATGGGTCCACGGGTTTGCGAACCGAGGACATCGAGGAAATTGCCAGCAGCAAACTCGGCGGTCGAGAAGGAACGACCCTCGATGTTTGGTTGGAGTCGTTGTTTTCGGCAGGAAAACTGGTTAAAATCCACGGCGGAGATGCCACCGGGTGGGGTCCTTCGCCGAAGTGGCTCGCTGGACGATTTTAAGCCGTTAATCCCCTTCAGTTTTTGGGGATAAAAAGCGGTCAATTTTGAACATAAACGAGGGCTTGCGCCTATGCCGCTGGGGAACTTGAGTGCAAAGGCATTATATCCGAACAGGCCGTCGCGGGAACAAGTGATGTCCATGCTAACCCAAAACGACCTCTCTAAAGCCCGAATGCGAAGTGTCTTCTTGACGCTCTTGATGGTGTTGAGCACCACCGCTGCCCTTGCAACCACTGCTAGCGCATCCGTCGCACGCTCATACACCACAAACCGCGACCCCACGGACATTGCCATTGGCGACTTTGATTGTGACGGGCACAACGACTTGGCCATTGCGACCGACGGCACCCACAGCATGACGATTCTCTACAACGACGGAAACGGCGTCTTCAACGAGCGACAGGACATCTGGGTCGCTGGTAATCAGAGCCGAAACGCCGATTGGGACGAGTTTGCGAATGTTGAGCAGGTGGAAGTGGGTGAATTCACCGGTGACAACGCCATTGACATCGTCATCTATCAGAAGAACAACCCGTTCAAGACCAACGATCAAGGCGCTCCTGCCGGTGAACCCGGCAACGTGACCATCCTCGAAAACGACGGTTGTGGCAACCGCGACTGGACCATCGGTCAACGCTTCACCCACTTTTGGGTGTGGGATATGACCGTTGGCGATGCCGATCAAGACGGAAACGACGACATCTTTGTTTTGGAATTGGAAGAAGACCTCTCCAGGCAAAACGTGGTGACTTATCGCAGCCCTATCACCTCCACAACTCAAGGTGCTCAAACCTTCCTGGGAGTTTCTACACAGCACATCTATCAGAACCTTGAAGTCGGCGACTACGGTGAAACACAAACCGTCGGTCTTGGTGGTTCCTGCACCGATGACGACATTTTCCTTCTGCGTGGCTACGGGGTGGATTACACCAGCGGTACGGTCACGAACGCCGGAAATACGGACAACGTGACCATCGTGGAGTATTCCTGTACGGGTGTCGCAAGCACCCCCGGCTCTTATCCGGCTGACATCTCGACAACGAATCCGACCGTCATCCAGTTCGGTGTTATTGGTTCCGCCGATTTCGCCATCGCTGACGTGGGCGGTAGTGGATACATTGACACCATCGCCATGATGGATTCCGATGCAGAAAACGTCACGTTCATCTCGGCGTCCGCTCAAGGGACTTTCGGGAACACACAAAATGCCTACTTCGGCCCCTACATTTCCTATGCCATGGGCGTTGCTGATTTGAACGGCGATGGTGAGGCTGACTTTGTGAACCCCACGATCGCTTATCAAGAAAACACCACGGACTCCGCAGGAGGTACCGAATCGAGTTTCTACCTCAACTACCCCACCACCACACAGGTCACGCTTTCTGACGGTAGCGGTGGCCACGTGAGCCCACTTTCCTATCCAGCCAGCCGCCGTCCTACTGCAGTCGCGGTCGGGCAACTCGCTGGCGATGCAACCTCCGCACCTGACCTTGCCATTGGCCACGGCGACTACGCCTTCGGTGGATGGAGAGACAACCTTGGCTGGGCCGGACAATACGACACCATCTCGATCATTGAAATGGACAACAAAGACATCGCAGTGACCGACTTGGAGATTTCTCCAACCGACCGATATTATGGAATTGTTGGAGAAGGAACTCGCGACATCAACGTCACGGTGACAAACACCGGAATGGACATTCTCAACGGACAGTCTGCTGACCTTGATTTGGTGCTGCAAGTGGTCGATGAAGCCAACTCGACCAACACCACGGTTTACGCCAACGACTGGGACAACCCCGAAGTCAAATCGGGTTGCGCTTCCGGCTGCACGTGGACGTATGAGGAATACATCGACGGCGCCACCAACTGGCATTTGGAGACCAACCATTCCGTAGGGGCGGCCGAAACCAATGAGAACTTTTCAGCAAATTATCAAAACCCAACCGATTTCATGTGGGCTGGGAACATGAAGACAAACTCCTCTGGTGATGAATGGAGTGGATATGGCAAGAATTGGGACGATGCCATGGTGCTCAATGATGTCGACTTGACCGGTGCCGACCGTGCCTTCATGAGCGTTGAACTCTTCCGCTCCCTTGGGTTTGGAGCGCTTGGCCAAGTCTATACCTCTTCCACGGGCCAACCATTCTTCGTCCCCAGTGATATCTGGGATGACCTTGCCCTCATTGAGGTCTACAGCGAGGATTCCGGATGGAACCTCGTTGCTTGCCCCGGCCTTGCAACCTTCTCAAACGCATGCGATTCTGGAGCCTCCATGTGGGGTGGTTTCGACAACGACCGAAGTTTCAAGCAAGCTCTTGGCTACTACCCAGAAAGCCGCACAGAGGGGCCGTTTTACGGCGGCACCCACTACGGTTGGGACAACTTCACGTTAGAAGACCTGGGCGTGTTTGACCTTTCCCCATGGGCGAACGAGACGGTTGACATTCGCTTCCGATTCAGAACGGGCTTTGAAGGCACAACCGCCGATGATAACGAGAGCCGCTGGTCCGGCTTGGACGGTTTTGCCGTGGACAACCTTACCATTTGGAAGCAAAACACGGCGTTCATGCCCAACCCACAAACGCAATCCACTGTTATTGGTCCCTTCAACAATCTCGAACCTGGCCAAGACTTCACCGCGTCCATCCAAGCAAATTTGCTGAACGATACCACGTATCGGCTCTCCGCTACGGTGTCCAACAATGCTTGGGATGAACAAAACATCAACGATGATATTGTTGCGTATGTCACGCCGTTCAATCTCTTCGACCCAACGGTCGAATCCATTGACTTCTTCAAACCTGGCAGTCTGTATGCACAAGGCGTCTATGATATCGGTGTGAACACCAACAACTACGGAAACACGCCGGTTGACTTCGACATCGAAGCCACGGTCTACTCGGCGACACCGTCCGACGTGTACTGCGGTACGCCATCGGCTGTTTGCGAAGAAACCTTTGAGAACGATGCACAAGGTTTCCGACACGAAGAGCGTGGAGATACGGCCGTACCAAAGGGGTATATTTACAACGATAATTCGTGCAACACGCCGATTTTCAACGGTGAGGCTTACTGGTTTGGCCACCCTTGCGATACGGCTACCAAAGGTTACGAAGACGCTTGGTCCAACGAAACACTCGTGATTCCCAACATCGATCTCACAAGCATGAGCGGCGACTTCGTTTCCCTGAATTTCGAGTATTACGCTGATACGTTTTTCCAAATTGATTCTGATGGTAACTACGAACCCTCGGATTACGCCACCATGAAGGTGGAATATTCCAAGAATTCAAGCAACGGGACAGTCGAAAATTTCGAAGGCCTTGTAGTTGCGCAATGGAACGATTACAATGAAGACGACTCCTGCCGCAATGACGACAACGGGGACGGTTTCACGAACAGCAGTGAATCGATTGATATTACAGAACTCACCAATATCGGAGACCCAAACAGTGCTGACGGTTCAGGCAACTGGAATGTGTTCTTCAACTCCGACGGGTTGGTGAAAACCACCAGCATTGACTTGACGCATTTGTACATCTTGAACCGTTCGTCAGCGCTTTCGAGCCAGTGGAGATATGAGTGCATGTCGCTTCAAGGCTCGACCGTCAACGTGCTCCTTGAATTCCAATCGGATGAGGACGGCAGAAACGGCGTGAACGATGGCTTCAAGGGTATCGGTTTCAACAACATTTCGCTCCAAGAATACACGTTCCTCGAGGTGGCAAGCTACACCAACAGTCGAACGAACGTCGATGCAGAAGAATCAGCATTGACAGCGGTTGCCAGTCACGAGTTTGAAGTCGGTGTTTACAGGTTGGACGTCAAGACTGTCTTTGACAACACCACAGTCGGCACGCCATGGCACACCGCCAATGAGATTTCAGAAGCCAACAACATCAAGCGAGTCATTTTCAACGTTGAGTCGGTTGATGTCTCCATTGGTAGCCCCAACACGCTGAAGTGTATGGACGACCAAACACTTTCATGCGTGCTACCGATTGACGGTGCGTTAACCCATACTTGGGATTACGCTGCGGTGAACGGTGTCCTCGCCGGAGATTACATGTTCCACATGGACATTCATGACATGGCCGATGGCTCACTGGTTTACCAAATGGATTCAGGTGGCTTCGAACAACTGGAAAGTCAAGAAAGAATTGACATCAGCTTCACGCCTTGGGAAGACGAATCCGGTGGTCAGCAGTGGGTTGACGGCACCACCTACAACATCAGTGTCTACGCTACGCTAGCCGACGGTACTGAAACGGGTAACGTTCGTTACTTCCATGCTACGTTTGTTGACCACATTGATGTCGCTATTCTTTCCGACACCTCGATTCGAACCACCGCCATCAAGGAAGACCTTGCTATCCTCGGCATGACCTACACTCAGTACGAAATCAAAGACTGGAACACCTACTTTGATGCTGGTTGGTTCACGCACTACGACAAGATCGTGCTGCCATGGCAGGAAGAATTGGTTGCAAAGGATACTCAATTCGGAGGCGATGGATACTACCAGTACATCGGCGAGCCCGCTCGTCGAACCGTGTTGGAGAACTTCATGTCCGCCGGCGGTACGGTTCAAGCACATTTGGGCCCTCTCGGTACTCAAATTTACGGTCTTGACCAAAGTTTGGCTGGACGCCTGCCGTTTGGTTTGGACATCCAGGAGCGTGACTCAGCCGAGGACCAAATCACCTACAACACCATGGACCTCGCTGACCCTTACCACCCCGTCATGGACAACATCGATGTCAACGCCTTCCAGGGCTTTGACGCCAACTCCGGTGTTGCTCAAGCGGTCTTGAACACCAAATCGGTCAGCACCAACAACGTGCCAGGAACCTGTAATGGCTACATGGAGGACGGTGGCTACTTCCAGCGAATCATTCGCTCAACGGAGGACATCCAAGACACCGTGCTTGGAATGTGCAGCTACTACTCCGGCGGACTCATCGTCTCCACCATCGACGTGGCGACTCACTCCGAACGAGCAGACAGCAACACCTTCCCGCTCTTGGGCAACCTCCTGAAGTATCAGGTCAACCCCTACCCTGATGGCTTTGGTACGCTCGGCAACGGTCTTGATTTGACCATCAACGACGAAGTTCCAGGCATCGACCCCAGCACAGGCAAGTATGCTCTCCGCTACATGAAGAGCGACGCAACCCTGAACTTCGGCTACACCACGTCGACCTCAGCGACACTGCAAGCCGACTGGATCATCGACGGTCCAACAAACTGGGACGGAACCTCGCTCGCTAGCGGCGTCACCGGGCATTCAACGGAAGATGCTCCGAGCATGATGTTCTGTAAGGCCGACCTTGCTTCCCAGACCGGGTGTGCCCAAGGTGAGCAATGGCACATTACGCTGATGCTCCATGACGAGAACGGCCACGCCCGTACCATCGATGTCATCGTTGAGACCAACGATGTCTACGCTGACGAATACCGACCAGAAGCCGCGGCCACCATCGACATGCGCACCGACTACGAAGACAATGTCCAATTCATGGGAACCAAGACGGTGTCCAACGTTGAATGGGACGTCCATCGTATCATCCTTCAAGGTGAAGGAGAGGACGGCGAATTGGTGATTCACTTTGATGCAGGCAATTCAACCGACCTTGATGCTCTTGAAGGCAATGGCATTGAAACCTACGAATGGAAGGTCCTCTTTGACGCACCGTACGGTGATGACTCCTTTGACCTCGACGGCCACACCTTCACTCAAACCGCAGGTAGCGACGGTGAATGGTCGTATAAATTCAAGAACGTCACCGTCGATTCAACCGGTACCACGGAGAATCAAATCCGAATTGAACTGGTTGTGTATGACAGCGCAGGTAAGTTCTCCGAAAAGCATCGAATGTACTTCGTTATCGTTCCGGAAGGCTTCGGTGATGCGGAACCAGCGATTCAATGGGATAACGTTCAGTTGAACGCTTCGAAATTCGAAGAGGACACCTTGACCATCTCGGGTAGCGTCCTTTCGGGTGCAGAAACCGGTGAAGTGTATGTTGAAGCGGCGTTCTTTGAAGAGAATTTCTCCGCTTCCTCGGTCATGAAGTACAACATGAGCGTTCAGAACCTCTGGGGCAAGAGCCCTGCTCTTGCCGATGGTGATCGCTTTGACATCACGCTTGACATGACCGGCCTTTACACCGCCGATTCTCGCACTCAGCGTGTTTACATCAAGTACTACGAGGGCGATTACCCCAACGAGCGCTGGGTTACCATCAAGTGGATTGAGCTCAACCTCCCAGCCTGTCAAGGCTTAGAGGCCGACCCAGCCGCTATTGAAGCGGGTGGCGAGTTTATCCTAGATGCCAACGGCGATTGTCAGTGGAGCGGGGATTGGTCTTACGACCCGACCACCGGTGAATGGTCAGACAACACCCAAACCACCAACGATGGAGATGATGCTTCCAGTGGTATGGACCCAACGGTGCTCCTCATCGGCGGTGTTGTTCTCCTCTTGATCGTTGTGGGCTCGCTTATGTTCATGCGCCGTGGAGCAGAAACCGACGACGCCTTTGACGGCATGGAAGGTGCCTTTGGTGCCGATGCTTTGGACCCCACCGAGCAATATGTGCAACAGTTGATCGCTCAAGGATACCCCGAGGAAACAGCGAGGGCCTTTGCCGCCCAATACGTTGGGGAAGCAGCGGCTCAACCAGCAGCAGCGGCTCAACCAGCAGCAGCGGCTCAACCAGCAGCAGCAGCGTTCGACCAGGCGATTTACGAACAGTACTACCAACAGTTCGTAGGCCAAGGGTACGATGCTGCAACAGCCGCCGCCTATGCTCAGCAATACGCCATACAATACGCTCAATCGCAACAGTGAGTCTGAGCGCCCTTGGCGCCCTATTCTCTGCGATGTTCGAGCCCCTTGAGGGTGCAGGTGCGCCTCGCGAAACTGCGGATGTCTCTCGGACGAGAGAACGGTCTCCCGGCTGTTGGAACACAGAGCAGGGGGGGGTTCTCCCGTTTATTGGCTCAGCGAAGCCTCTTCGGAACGTTTCGGGAGGTGTGCCGGTCCAATGGCCCTGCTCGTTCCTTCGCTATGATGGGTGAACGGACGAAAAGAGAAAGTGATGGCCCTGCAGTTCTGGTTTACGATTTAGACAACACATCCACAGAGACCCGAAAAGGGGTGTGCTGGTTCATTCTTCTTCGTAGGGGTCGAGCAGCGGCCCTTCATCGATGGGAATGTGGCCCTCTTCATCAACATGGGAATCGAAATCTGGAAGCCGCAACCGCCAATTTTTCGGGAGAGGTTTACCGTTATCGATGATTTTTAGCATTCGTTCTTGCCAAGAAGTCGGCTTGCGTTGCATGATGTACATGTAAAGCACCGAAGTACGAATGTCTTCATCGAGGACCGTATAGCCAGTGGCGGCTTCAAAATTCATCGCACGAAGAAGGTTGAACGCTGGGCGATTGATGATTTGGAACCAACGTTTCGCATTCCGCATGCACACCATGATGACGATCAAAATCACAAGGGTGTTCAGGCATAGTGTAGCAAAGGACGGCTCGCCAACCCCTTGGAGCATGATGACCAAAAGGAGCAAGATGGGTACGGCCGTGATGAGGAAGATGAAGTTCTCAGACATCGGTGGCTTTCTCATTTTTTGACGGATGGCTTCCCATCCGTTGTGATGTTTCTCATAAGGCTTGAAAATGTCCTTTTCTTGTTGCGCCGCCGCCGCTCGAACAAGTTGGAGCAGGCCGTTGATCTTTCGAAATTGCGTCATGCCAACATCCATGTTATCGTCCAAAATTGACTGAAGTCGCTTTTGAGCTTCGGTGTATTCGCCCATGTCAGCAAGGATTGAGGCCATTTCAACCACCGGTGTGACTTCTCGAGGAGCAATCTCCCGACACGTTTGCCACCAATGCAGTGCATCGTGAAGCATACCGAGGTCATCGGCCATGAGTCGTCCACCTTGCACCCACATGTCCATTCGAGTTGGGTCTACTGCGATGATTTTCTTTACAGCAGAAAGAGCTTGAGCAGCTTGGGCCATGGAGGCGGGCATGCCTTGAGGGGGCAGACAAGCCTCAACATAAACAGCCAAGGCTTCCAAATGTTCAGGGTCAAGCGATGCCGCTTTTTTTGCCTCGCTCTTTGCCTTGTCTCGGTCGCCTTCATCCAGGGCTTCAAGCGCATTGAGATAATGCGATTCAGCACTCATGCGGTCACATCCGTTCAGTCATCTCTGCGCTCAAACTTGCGTGGAGCATCTCTGAAATCTTTTGGGGGTTGATTGTGTGCATGACCCGATCGTTTTCCTTTGGCTCTCCGGGGTTGAACATCCGATGAGCGACGATGCTGAGGTCGTGAACCGCCTCGTCCGTACGAAGGTCGTCCTCGCTGTTGGCCGCCATCGCGATCTCGACCTCGGTCGTTGTCCCTTTGCTGGCCTCCGTTGCGACCGGGCCCCCGGTCGTTTCTGAATCCACGGTTATCGTCCCGTCGTCCTCGGTCGTTTCTGAATCCACGGTTATCGTCCCGTCGTCCTCGGTCGTTGTCCCGTCGTCCGCCTCCACCACCACCGCCAGGGCGTGGCTCTTCACAACGGTTGCAGACGTTTCTAAAGGCGAAATTTGAGTTTTTACATTTCGGGCATGTCCAATCG
>JASLVM010000037.1 GCA_030741355.1 Candidatus Poseidonia sp.
GGGAACCGCACACCTCGCAATCACCAAGTTGACCCTTCTTTGAGCGGGAAGCATCGCCGGATACCGCCGAAGAGACCCCGCAACCTGTGCAGCGTTGCTCCCAGATCCAAACCTGTTTTGAGGGGGCGTTCGCCACGGATTCTACGGAACCTCCAGCGTGCCGGTAGGTGTTTTGGAGACGATAATCATCGGTGACCAATACACCTCCTGCTTCCAACGCCAACGCCAAGACATCCAAATCCACATCCGATAGACGCGGTAAATCGCCCGTCGCCTTCGCACACGCCTTGGCCTGTTCAAGAGCAGTCCTGGACACCGACCGCCATTCCAAGTCTGCAGATTCGACCAAAAGCGCACGGGCTGGGCTGAGCCGCTCGAGTTCCCGGACCTGTGAAGGTGCGCACACCCCACCAGCCAGTTGCGGAGGAGGCCAGTGAAGCAGGGCCGCCGTGTCCAAGACCCGCTCCATGAAAGGATGAACCGAACCCACTCCATGAAGGCACCGCTCACCCCTATCTTCATGAAAGGCGGTGAACAGGGCGACGCATGAGTTGGAAGGACACCGTCCTGGAGGCCTTCGATGTCTTCGGCCCGGCAAGTCTGTTCCTTCTGTCGTTCACAGAGGCCATTATCCAACCCATTCCGCCCGACCTGTTGTACATCCCTCTGTTGGCCAACGCCATGGGCGACCTCCCCCTCATCGTGTGGTTATGGCTGACGGTCACCGTGGCCTCGGTGTTGGGAGCGCTCGTGGGGTATTGGCTCGGCGAGCGTTGGGGGACGACACTCATGAAGCGATTTGGTCAGGAGAAGCACCTTGCCAAACTCGAACACTTGACGTCCAATTACGGCACCCTCGGCATCTTCATTGCCGCCTTTTCACCCATACCCTACAAGGTGTTTGGATGGATGGCAGGCATGGGCCACATGGCCAAGCGACCGTTCATCATCGCTGGATTAGCGGGACGAGGTTTGCGTTTCGGACTTGAAGCGGTTCTCATCGGTTTGTACGGTGCTCGTGCATTGGACGCCATGATGTGGTTTCTCGACAACGAAGTGCTCCTCGCTGTGCTCTTGATGCTCGCCGGTGCCGGAGCTTGGTTTGCCTACAGGTGGTGGACCGCCCTTGGGCAGCACCCCCCTGCGAACGAGTCGTGAACCTTCACGACCGTTGGGCACGGGAACGGTTATGAACGGGACGCAAGTGGGGCAAATACCGCTCGCGTGGTGTAGTCAGGTCCATCATTACGGGTTTTCATCCCGTCGACCCGGGTTCGAATCCCGGCGCGAGCATAACCTCCCCGCAGCACCTTCTTAATAATTTTAGAAGGCGCTTTGAAAACCTCCTTTTGGGCAGAAATAGCGCATTCCATCGTGCGAGAAACTTTAGATGCCTCATGGCAGAGGAAATTGCATGGTCCACATTGGAGACACCGCCCCTGCCTTTACCCTTCGAGCCACCGACAAGCGAGAAGTCTCGCTTTCAGAATACGCTGGAAAAACCGTCATTCTGGCCTTCTACCCCGGTGCATTCACCGGCGTTTGCGACAAAGAAATGTGCGCCTTCCAAGACAACATGGCCGCCTTGAACGAGTCCGATGCTGTGGTGCTTGGCATCAGCGTTGATTCGCCTTGGGCCAATGCTGAATTCGCTCGAAAATACAACCTTGAATTTGAACTGCTCTCCGATCTCAACCGCGAGGCTGTCAACGCTTACGATGCTGCGTTCGTCGGCTTGGGAGGCATTGACGGGTACGTTTGTGCCAACCGGGTGGTCGTCATCATCGACAAAGCAGGAACCGTTCAGTACCGCTGGGTCGCCGAAAACCCCGGTGTTGAACCTGATTACGCCGAGGTTGTTTCTACCGCCGCCGGATTGTAAGCAAGCGCCTTCTTTCATTTCAGGCGCTTCAAGCCAAGGTGCCGTTGTTGTAATCCTCAACGGCCTGGTAAATCTCCTCTCGGGTGTTCATCACAAAGGGGCCGTAGCGAGCGATGGGTTCGCCAAGTTCTGGGCCACCCAGAATCAACAGTTCAGCTCCGTCTTCTTCGGCCGTGAGGGTCACAGCATCACCTTCGGACAGGAGACCCAAGCCGCCGTCATGAAGGGCGCGTCCTTCAATGTCCATGGAGCCACCAAAGGCGTAAATCATCACGTTGTGGTCGTGCTCACACGCATGGGTGTACGTGGCACCGGGTTTCATTCGGAGGTGAATGTAGGTGATGGGGATCACCGTGTCGATGACGGCTTCAACGCCGAGAGCCTTGCCTGCAATCACTTTCGCCCACACCGTGTCATCATCGCTCGACACCTCTGGAATGTCATCTGACGGTATGTCTTGATAGCGAGGTGGCATCATCTTGTCTTTGGCTGGAAGGTTGACCCAAATTTGGAAACCGTGCATCTTACCACCGTTTTCCATCATGTGGTCTTGTGGCAATTCGGAGTGAATGACTCCCCGGCCCGCCGTCATCCACTGCACATCTCCTGGATTCAAATCGCCGCTGTTTCCCGCGGAATCAGCGTGTTTCATGCCACCTGCAATCAGGTAGGTGACCGTCTCAAAGCCACGATGAGGGTGGTCTGGAGCGCCAACGGCTTCCCCGGGCCCGTAGTCAACAGGGCCCATCTCATCCAACAAGAGGAAAGGGCTCATCAGACGACCCATGGCCGCAGGGCGACGAACTTTGAAGCCACCACCCTCGAGTACGGTGTGTGTTGGTACGATGGAATGCAATGTTCTCTTCATGCTCTCACCTTTTTGTCATGGCGTTTAGAATGGCATCAATGGATTCGGGGTTGGCGGGTTTTTTCCTGTTGGTGACCAACGAACGCCCAATCACCACGCACCCCAGGAATGAGAATTGCATACGCATGGCCATGATCACGTGTTGACCGCCCCCCCCAGAATGGGTTCCAAGGGCCACCGTTCGGTCTCGAAACAGTCGTCGGAAGTCATCTCCGTCTCTGCTCAGCCAAGCGATTGCATTGTTGAGGACAGGTGGATAGGAGCCGTTGTATTCGGGCGCAAAGACAAACCAAGCATCGCCCTTGTCAAGAATGGTTTTCAGTTCATCAAGGCCTTCAAGAACCGGTGTTGATTGTTCACGAGCCACGGTGTAAACGGGGAAATCGAAGGCGTTGAGAGAAACGTGTTCCACTTCATGACCCATCTCAACCGCTCGGGTTTCAACTTCTTTCGCCAATAGCGCATTGTTACCGTCCGATGCGTGAATGAAGACGAGGCTCGCCATGCTCCACCGAGTGCGTGGCCCACTTTATGATTGCCAGTTTCAAACCGGTGACCATCAGAGCTTGGCTTCTTCTGCTTCAGCGGCTTTGTAAGCGACCGTGAATCGAGACATCCATGTCTCTCTCGGCTCTTGAGCCTCGCCAGCAATAACATCGTGATGATGTGCAAGATAGTGTGGCATCATCTTCACCAGCATGCCGTGAAGCGTGGTCGCTTCATACTCGACCGCCCCGCAATCCATGCAGACCATGCGAGGCATGCTGAACCAACATGGAGGGCGCTAGTTGAACTTATCCAACACGAGGAAACCCCATTGGCTTCGTCCTCAAGGACAAGGCGTTAAAGGGAACAGCGCCGTAATATGTTACATGTCCGAGGCCATGATTTTGGAACACGCATCCGCAACCGACACGGACTTCCTCATCTACACCGGTGATTTTTGTGGTTATTGCCGTGCACTGAAGAACCTCCTTGAAGGAAAAGAGTTGAGTTATACCGAGTACAACTTTGACCATCATGACGGCATGCGTCAGGCCGTCGTTCAAGCGACAGGCCACCGGACGGTCCCCGTCGTGTTTGACCTCAGAGGCGAGCAAGCGATGTTCATCGGAGGCTTTGACGAAACCAACCGCTTCCTCAAGAAAACGTCGTGAGCCACTCTTTCAAAGCGTCGTGGTGCTCAACGGGAATCATGTGCCCCTTTCGGTGTTCAATCAACTCGACGGACCACCCTGCAGACTCAAAGGTGTGAGCGACCGCCCAACCGTCCTCAAGAGGTACACGAACGTCTTTTTCGCCATGCATCCAAAACATCCGTTTTGTTTCCAACTCGTTAAGCCTGAGACGAAGTTCCATCGGACGAACCAAACGCGTTCCCATGCAGACCACACCTACGATACGGTCAGCGATGGGCAGTTGGAGTAACTCTTGTGCCATGGCACCTCCTTGGGAGAAACCACCCACCACCAAAGGACCAAGCGGCGCTTCTTCGGCAATCAACTTCTCAAGTTGAGAGAGACTTGAATCCACGTCCATCAACTCTCTTCGCGAAAGCGTTCTCCTTCGAGTCACGTCGGCTTCGAAATCTTCGTACCGCCACCACGTAAATCCTCTGTTCGGGTGTCGAAAACGAGCCTCAGGGACCAAAAGAGTCCAACCTTCAGGGAGGACCTTCTCGGCGAAAGGACGCATCATTGAGGCGTCGCCGGTCATCCCGTGCATCATGATGAGGGTCGGCAAATCTTCACCTCAAAGGGTCCAAGAGCGAACAAGAGCCCCTGCAACCTTGAGATGAACAAAGGAATCTTCACCTCGCAGAGTTACCGTGATGGAATGGTCACCTGAGTTTGAGGGGATGGTTCCAAATGAGCCCTTTTCAGTCGCACCTGCACCCCACGCTCGAGTCAGCGGGGAGGCACCCTGATGGTCCTTGATGCTCAAGGAACCTGAGCCGCCTTGCTGGCTGATTTCAACATCAAGGTACCAGACCAACGTATCCCAGGCCTCGTTTGGTGAGTAGCCCTCGTCGAGGAAGGTATCGTAGATCTCCTGGTCGTTTTCCTCATACAAATTGTCGTGAATATCACCTGCACGGTAGAAGAACACATCGCCGGTGTACCCTGTTTTCTTTTGATTGAGGTTCATTTCCAAGTGGTTGATGCCCTCATCGTCTGTCCAAAGAAGGCTCTTGATGAACCCTTCACGCCCACTGAAAACATAGTTCAGCGAATGCCCTTCTGCTGAGGTTGCAGAAACGGTCACCTCGCCGTTGTAGATGTTCTCAGTTGAGGCGGTCCAGTCTTGACCAAGAAGCCTGAAACTCCACGAGTCTCCGGCGGCCCAAGGGAAACGAAACACAGATTGTGGCTCACCGTTTTCGTAGACCGATAACCCGTCCATGGTGACCCTGCCCAAAAACGGATTGTGGTTGATCACCGCATGACGTTGAGCCTCGCCCTCCGAGGAGATGCCAAGCATGAACAATCCATCATCGGTTCGAACATCGGCCACAACAAGACGTGCACTGTCTTCTCCGAATTCTGGCGTGATGAACGTGTAGAGCCACTGGTCCCCGATTTGCCAATCCGGCAAGGCCAATTCATCTTCGGTCGTGTTCCCAATATCCGACGATGAGAGGTCGCCTTGTGTGATGCAGCCAGCAAGGCTGACGGTCATCATCAGCAGGGACAACACGTAAGCACGCATGGTAGGGCCTGTAGGACCTCTTTTGAAAGGCTAACGCCCGGTTCGGGTGCTGACCATCAGATGAGGCCGCCGCCAAGTTCACCCGTTCCAGCGAGCACCACGGCCACGATGGACATGAGCTTGATGAGGATGTTCAGGGAAGGTCCGGAAGTGTCCTTGAACGGGTCGCCAATGGTATCACCGATCACGGCAGCATCGTGAGCGGCATCGCCCTTCTTTGCGCCAGGAATGTGGTCTTGTTCAATCGCTTTCTTGGCGTTGTCCCATGCACCACCGGCGTTGGCCATGAAGAGAGCCATGAGCACACCGGTCACGAGGGACCCAGCGAGCATGCCACCGAGGGCACTGGTACCAAGACCAAAGCCGACCACAATGGGAGCCAGAATGGCCACAACACCGGGACCAACCATCTCTCGAATGGCCGCCTTGGTGGAGATGTCAACACAGGTCTGTGAATCGGGCTTCACGCCTTCCTTGCCTTCGAGAAGACCGGGGATTTCCTTGAATTGTCGACGAATCTCAACCACCATGGCGCCAGCGGCTTTACCCACCGAAGTCATGGTCATAGCAGCAACCACGAAGGGCAGGCCGCCACCAATGAGCAAGCCGATGACCACACGGGGCTCGGTCAAGTCAAGGTTGACCCCGCCGACTGCGGTGGTGTAGGCAGCAAACAAAGCAAGGGCCGTCAAAGCAGCGGAGCCGATGGCGAATCCTTTGCCGACGGCAGCGGTGGTGTTTCCGATGGAATCGAGTTCGTCAGTGATGGCACGGACGTCGTCGCCCAAGGAGGACATCTCGGCGATGCCACCGGCGTTATCGGCCACAGGGCCGTAGGCGTCCACCGTCATGGTGACGCCAACCGTTGCCAGCATACCCATGGCTGCCATGGCGATGCAGTACAAGCCGTAAGCGTCATCGCCAGCAATGGAACTGCCGAATTTATCGGCGCCAAGGATACCAAGAGCGATCAAAAGAATGGGAATGAAAGTGGACATCATTCCAACAGAAAGTCCAGCGATAGCGTTGGTGGCCGGGCCGGTCTTGGACATCTCACCGATGTGTGGAATGGCCCTGGTTTTGATTCCAAAGACAGGTTCAATGCCAGTGTAGTACTCGGTGACGAGTCCAATCAAGATACCGATGACGCTGCCGAGAACGACGGCGTGCATGACGGCAAAGTCAACAGCAATGAGTTCGAAGTGGATGGCGCCGTAGCCACCAAGCCAAAACAACAACGCACCGATGAAGGTGGTGTTTCGAAGAGCTGCAGCAGGGTCGCTGCCGTTCTTCAGGAAACTCATGGAAAACACACCGATAACCGAAGCGAGGTAGCCGATGAGCCCCAACAGGATGGGCATCATCACGTAGTCGGGTGCGATGGAGAGTTCGAACTCGTTGGCGATGACCATGGCGGCGATGATAGAACCGACAAACGATTCGAAGATATCGGCACCCATGCCGGCCACGTCACCAACGTTGTCGCCAACGTTGTCAGCAATAACGCCAGGGTTTCGAGGGTCGTCTTCAGGAATACCCGCTTCAACCTTGCCCACGAGGTCAGCACCCACGTCAGCCGCCTTGGTGTAGATACCGCCACCAACACGAGCAAAGAGGGCGATTGAAGAGGCGCCCATACCAAAGCCGGCCGCAGCGCTGATGGCGTTCATGCCACCGTCAGCATCGGTTTCACCGGCACCGAGCCAGAAAGCCACCAGAGAGATGCCCAGCAGACCGAGTCCACCAACGGAAAGACCCATGACGGCGCCGCCGTTGTACGACACGGCAAGTGCACCGGCTTGACCGTCTGTCTTCGCTGCCATGGCCGTTCTGCCATTGGCGGCTGTTGCGGCGTTCATACCGGAGAAGCCTGCACCGACTGAAGCAAGGGCTCCGAGGAAGAAAGCAATGGAGGTTTCAAGGCCGTTGAGTGCAAAGAGCAACGCACCGACCGCCACACAAAAGATGGCGAGAACCCGATACTCTGCGAAAAGAAACGCCATGGCCCCTTTTCGAATTTCTGCTGTTATGTCGGCAACAACTTCGTTGTCGATTTTCACTTTGTTCACTTGTTGGTAAAGCACGAACGCAATCACCAATCCAAGGGCACCTGCGGCTGCTGAAATCATTGCAATGTTTTCCATCATCAATTAACACCTGTTGCCCCGGCCACTTGAGAACCCTTCATAAGCCGTTCCCACTGAAAACAACCCTCTGTTGGGGTTTCGGCATGGCTTGAGTTGAACCGAGCCGATGAGAAGGGAAGAGAAGGCAATCGTTGAAAGAGGAGGAACCTGTGGAGTGAGCATGAGCATCACGGCCGAGGAAATCCTCGCTGAAATTGGACCCGTTCAGGAGGTCCTCGATGAGCATGATGGTGTCGTCAATGTCATCGACACATCAGACGGAAACATCATGCTTTCACTCGACGGTGGGTGCACGGGATGTTCCTCCACCCCGATGACGGCCATGCAAATCTACTATTCTCTCAAGAAACTCGACCACATCAACGACGTCATTTTTGTCAACGGCGAATTGCCGGAATACATGCGGACCTTCATCGACCAGAAGATGGCCAAGGAAGCAGCGGAGAACGATTCCAAAGACGACGGCGACGAGCCTCAAGGCGAAATCGTTTGATCACTCTTCTTCACGCATGCGACCAATGCTGTGAGGGTTAGCACCGAAGGAAACGTTCTCGCCTTTGATGTTCATGCGGGCGGAAATGGCCAAAATCACGCAGAACAAGGCGAGCGGGCGTGGCAAGTAATCCGAACCCCACAATTCGCCGCCAAGGCTTGGCAACCACCAAAGGACACCTGCGGCAGCGACAAGGAGCACGAAAATGATGTTTTGTACAATGTTCTCAGCAGTGGGCGACCGAGAAAAGGTGGCAATGAACGTGAACAAAATGGCCGATGTCGCACACAACACCTCGGCCAGCGCCTCGACGAGACCTGCATCCACCATGGCGTGCCCAATCGCCCTGCGTTCTTGAACATGGGGGCAGGAGCGAACCTTTGTGTAGGGTCGTCACCCTCTTCGTTGTATGGCAGGCGGTTCCTTTGCTCTTCCCAAACCACGTCCATCGGGACCGCCGTACTTTTCGCGCAACCAAGTTGCCAACGTTCTCCACCAGGTGGCCGTCCTCCTCGAACTTCAAGGTGCAAACGTGTTCCGTGTCCGCTCCTATCAAAACGCCAGTCGTTTGTTGGGTAGCCTGAGCGAAGACCTCGGCGAACTGGTTGCAAGCGGTGAAATCTACAACATGAAAGGCATTGGAAAAGGACTTGGTAGCGCTTTGACACAGGCGATTGCTGAAGGGCGATGGCCTGACGATTGGGTCAACCTCCATACCACGACACCGCCCGGGCTCATCGAAATGTTGGGCATCCCGGGCCTCGGACCAAAGCGAATCAAACTCATGGCAGATGAACTGGGTGTGGATTCCGTTGCCAGTTTGAAAGAGGCCGCACTCAACAATCAAATCGCACCCATGAAAGGCTTCGGGGCCAAATCCCAACAACGAATGCTGGACGGCATCGAATTGTTGTCTCGATTTCGGGCGAGGCGGCGCTTGGACATCGGTTTGCGCTACGGTGAGGCCTTTCAACGCAAAATTGCTGCTCTTGATGGTGTTCATCGAGCCACACTGGCCGGCAGTGCCAGACGACGCAAGGACACCATCGGCGATCTTGACGTGGTGGTCGCGGTTGACGAGGACGACCATGAAAGCGTGGCGAACGCCATCCTGAACCTCTCGGGTATCGCCGATGTGAAAGGTGCAGGTGATTCCAAAATCAGCCTTATTCTCGACACGACCATCTTCGACGAATCCTTCGCAGTTGGCCATATCGACCCCAACGTATTGGACGCCATCGGCGGCGACGATTACGAGCAGTTGGAAGCGGGGGGAACCATCGACGCTCAAGTTCGATTGGTCCCTCCTCACGTCGAGCCTTTCACCTTGGCCTACTTCACCGGCAGCAAGGAACACAACATCGCCATGCGCCAACGAGCCATCGACCGAGGGTTGCGGCTGAACGAATTCGGCCTTATTCCCGAAGCAAAAGCTGGCGATTTGAAAGGCATGGAGGCCGCCGTTCATTCCTTGACAGCCGCAGATGAGGCGGCCATCTACGCCCACTTGGACCTCGCTTACGTCCCACCCGAACTTCGGGAAGATATGGGTGAAGTGAAAGCGGCTGAAACCGGTGGACTCCCTGACCTCATTGAAACCAGCCACATCAGAGGCTCACTCCACAACCATACCACGCTCTCAGACGGTGAAGCGAGTTTGGAAGTGATGGCCGATACGGCGCGAAAAATGGGGTGGAACTGGTTGGGCATCGCCGACCATTCGCCCACGCTCAAAATTGCCAATGGCGCCAGCGCCGAAGACCTGCTTGAACAGGGACGTACCATTCAGCGATACAACGCTGAATGGGCGGAACAGGACGTGGATTTCCGATTGTTCCACGGCGTTGAATCGGATATTCTCGAAGGCGGCAAACTGGATCACCCTGACGAGGTTCTCGCAGAATTGGATTACGTGGTGGCCAGCGTGCACGCCATGACCAAATGGCGGGGTCGAGATGAACACGAAAACACCGAAGAGTTGCTGCGGGTCATCGACCACCCCGCCACCACCGTTCTTGGCCACCCTACCGGCCGGATTCTCCAAGGGCGAGAAGGGTACGAGGTGGACTTGTTTGCCGTGCTGGAACACATGGCAGAACACAACGAAGAGGGTCGACTAAAGGCCGTAGAACTCAATGCGAGCCCGTATCGCCTCGACTTGGACTGGCGATTGTGCAAGCACGCGAAGGGGCTTGGCGTTCCCGTTGCCATCAATCCAGACGCCCACTCAATTCGTGGCCTGAGTGACATTGCTTACGGCGTCATGACCGCACGAAAAGGTTGGATTGAGCCGAAGGACACTTTGAATGCCCTCTCCGGAGCAGACCTCACCAAGCGATTGAATCGTTGAGAACAAAGCACACCTTCTTGACTCACCGAGGGGTGGAAAGCCCATGCGCACCCTGCGAACCATCATCATGGGCAGCATGATGGTCATCCCCGGACTCGTTCTTGGCCTGCTCATCTGGTACCTTACCGGGCGACCGGAGAGTGAACCGCTCGAGACCCTGATTTGCAACGGAATCCCCTTGCTCTCCATCGGCCTTGGTCTCTACTTCGGTTGGCAAACCGGTGAAGAATACAGTGCGACCTACGAAGGATGAGTGGTGTTGTGAAGCGCCAGGACAAGGCTGACATCATCGCCGACAAACTGCAGACGCTCTATCCTGAAATCCCGATTCCTCTCGACCACACCAATGCGTTTGAACTCCTGGTCGCCGTCTTGATGAGCGCCCAGACCACGGACCTCAAGGTGAATCAAGTAACTCCCGCTCTTTTTGCCAAAGCCAGCACCCCTGAAGCCATGGCTGCTTTGGAGGTGGAAACCATCCTTGCCGACATTCGGCAGGTCGGGTTGGCGCCGACCAAGGCCAAGAACATCAAGCGACTGTCTGAAATGCTGGTTGAACTGCATGATGGAGAAGTCCCTGCGTCCTTTGAAGCGTTGGAAGCGCTCCCCGGCGTTGGCCACAAAACCGCCTCCGTCGTCATGGCCCAAGCCTTTGATGTCCCCGCCTTTCCGGTTGACACCCACATTCACCGACTCGCTGCTCGTTGGGGGCTTTCCAACGGCACCACGGTGGAAAAGACGGAAAAGGACCTCAAAGCCGTCTTTCCCCGTGAAAAATGGAACGACCTTCATCTGCAAATCATCTTCTTTGGAAGAGAATACTGCCCGGCACGGTTCCACGATTTGACCGCCTGCCCCATTTGCTCATGGGCAGCGACCAAAAAGCGAATTCGTGAAGAGATGAAGCGCTAGGGTCAGAAGAGCGAGAAACTGCGTCCGACGATGCTGGTCACCAGCACAATTCCGGCAAGGATCATGGTGATTCGAACCGCCACGTGTTGACCTTGGTCTTCTTGAGCTTCACGGAAGAAGGCGTAACCCAACATGGTCAAAGCACCGGCTTGCAGGATGGTAGCCATTGCACCAAAGAGGGCCACTTGACCCTCAAAACTGTCCATGTCATCGAGATACTGTTCGGATTCTTTCTCGTCGGTCAAGTCGTAATCGGCAATACTTGGTTCAGAGGAAGCGAGTGGGAATTGGGAGAACGCGGTGGCGAACACCAACAGTGCAGCACCGATCATCAACCATTTCTGGAAGGTGTACATGCTCCCTTTGGTCATGCTCGATGCAGGAGGCTGATAGGGGGAGGCTGCGGCTTGGGGAGGGGGCATGGGGGCTTGCATGTGGGCAACTTGTACGAAAAGGAGTATGAAACTTCCCTTGCATCAGACGCTGAAGATGCTGCTTGCTTGGTCGAGCACAATGGCAGTGAAGAACGAGGCGAGACCTGCCACCCAGGTGAGTTGCACCATTTGTCCAATGGCGCTGGTGCGTGTACCTCCTCGCAATCGGGTGGCAATGGACGAAACGGCCACCACTTGCATGAGAATCAGTAATGAGATGATGATCTTGAACATACGAATGTTGTCGTCAACCGAAGTGGCATCTTCCATGACTGGCAGGGCAATACCACCGGCAAACTCGGTAAGCGTACCGACGTCGGTATCGACCAAACCACTGGCGACCCCTGCAATGGCTTCACCCAATTGCAGCACGATGGCGGTGGTGACGTTCAGCGAAGCCACGCTGGAGATGAGCAAACCCAACGCAACACCCCACATCGTGTTGGCTGAGAGGGCACGGCGATTTCGCAGCGAGAGCAAGTTTCCAACGCTTCGGGAAACCATTTCTGCCGTCCCTGCAGGTTGACCGGAAGATTGCGCTCCCTCGATGTAAATTCGAGTGTAGCGAGAAATGACGGCGGAGTTGGTGTCTGCAGTGAAGTAATCCCATGCTCGGTCGGAATCAATCCGGGTGGAAAGACGCTTTTCCAATCGGTCAATGGAATTGTCAAGCATACCGAAATCAATCCCCCGCAGGGCTTTGATGGTGGCCGAGGGCTCTGCTGAACGAGCTTGGGCCGTACCGCCCAAGGCTCGAATGAAATCGGGATAGGTTTCGTCTCGCCGCTGAATTTGGTTTTCCTCGCGACGAACCATCAACGCTGGAATGAGTAAGGGAGAGAAGGGGATGGCGATGAACAAGAGACCGTATTTGTCCCACTGTGAGGTGATGACTTCCCATGTCCAAATCAGCGTAAAGGTCGCCAGGACCACGAGGCCGAGTGAGATGGTGCTCGAGAGCAGCAGGGACCGCCTGAAATTGATGCGAAACGGCGTATCCATTTCGTCTCGAGCGAAGGTGGCGTCTTTGGGAATGGTGGCGCGAAAGGCAAAGACGGCGGCCACTTGAATGAACATAAACACGATTGAGGCCAACAGCAAAAATCGCAGACGACTGGCCACTTCAATCGGCGTGTCGTTCGCCCCGCCCACCTCAAACAGAACCAGGTGAATACCAGCGATGACCAAGCCGAACAATCCGGCGGTGGTCAGCGAGACATAGATTTCTTTCAGCGTATCGACGGACTCCAAGCGCGTGTCGTAGAGCGTGTTGTATTGCTCTGCGACGGTTTCTTGCTCCGAGCGCATGAATTCGTCAATGGGTTGACCCGCCTCGATGGAGAACGCCATTCGGTCAAGAAAATCAGACCACAAGGGACTGGGGCTTTGGTGAGCCACAATGCGGGCCGCCTCTGGCAGCGATGTGTGCCACTTTTCCACAAGCGTCTCAATGCGCTTGACTTCTGAAGCCAATTCACCGTAGTCCCTCATCTGTTTGAGAATGTCAAAAATGGATTGAGCGCCGACTTCGCCGATGGAAAGAATCCCCATACGCGTGATGAACATGTGCATTTCTTCTTCGATGAGGGACGCCGAACGCTGAACCTCAAGCAAAGGAAAAGCCACGGCCGCGAGGGCCGACATGGACGTGAGCATGATGACAAAAAGAAAACCTGTGAAACCAGCGAAAAGCGCGCCTTCAGCCAAGCCACCCGTCAAAAAGACGATGAAAATGGCGAGAAAGAAGGTGACGCTCACGATTGGCGCGACGTAGAGGGTGAGAAAACGAGGAACCGGCATCTCGATGCGCCGAAGGGCAATTTGCCAAATCGGCATGCGCTCCATGTCTCATCATCCTCAGTTGTGGTTGACGCCAACCCATGTGTCAATGGCTCGGCTAAAGTGGTCCCAACCGTTGGAATAGTACAGACCAAGCAAATCGAACACATCGTCGTAATGGGTCAAGTCGCGGTCAGCCATGCGTTGGATGGCGTCAGCCCGGCGCAACATCTCGTCGTAGATTTCTCGCTTGTTGGCGAAACCTGCCATCGCAGCAATCTTGTTTTCGAGCAAATGGGATTGGAACATACCACGGAAGTAATGCTTGTCCTTGACAGGATCCCATTCGAACATACCACGGGTGAGCACACCGTCGCTGTGTTTGTTGTAACCGATGACCTCGTCGATACCGGTGATACGACGGGCGATACCTCCCCCTGGTGCTTCAACCACTTCTTGGAAAATGGCGAAATTGAGGTTGTCAAAGAACCGAATTGGAACGTTGATTGGGTCACCGGTAAAACGCTGAATCATCTTGACGATGGACGATGCGTGGAACGTGGCGATAACCGGGTGGCCGGTTTGCATGGCTTGGAACGCTGTGGCGCCCTCAACACCACGAATCTCACCGATGATGATGTAGCGAGGGCGGCTTCGCAGAGCGGCCTTCAGCAAGTCAAACATTTCGACACGGGAGTCTTCGTTCTTCGCATCCCGAGTGACAAGTCGCTGCCATATCTTGTGGCGAACCTTCACTTCAGGCGTGTCTTCTGCGGAGTAAATTTTCACGTTGTGGTCAATGAACGGAAGGATGGCGTTGAGCGTGGTGGTCTTACCGGAAGCTGTTTCACCGGACACCAGGACGGACATGCCGTATTCGAGACAAATCCAGATGTAGGCGGCTTGTTGAGCCGACATGGTGCCCCACTTGATGAGCTGAATGACCGAGATGGTCTCTTCAGCGAACTTACGAATGGTGAACGACGGCCCGAGCATGGATACGTCGTCTGAGAAAATGATGTTGATACGGGAGCCGTCGAGAAGCACACCGTCGATGATGGGTTTATTGTCGGACACCGGGCGACCGATACGCTCAGACATGGCGCGAAGATACCTGGAAAGAAGTTCTCGTTCACGGAACCGGATGTTGGACGTGACCATCCCGAACACTTTGTGGTCCATGTGAATATGCTTGAGGCCCACCGAGTGAATATCTTCCAGCATCTCATCGGAGAGCAATGGTTCCAGTGGGCCGTTTCGAATCAAATCACGAATCACGACGTAGTTGAGGCGCTCTCGCTGGGCTTGTGTGACCGTGATACGTTTGTCATCCATGCCCACCATCTCCCACAAGCGGCCTTGGCGACGAACCAAGTTGTTCGCTTCACTGTCGAGAATGGTGTATCGCCCAATCATTTGCTGGAGGATGTTCTCAAACTCGCTATCCGTGGTGAACGAAGGCGCTGTAGGGGCCTCTTGGAGCAAAGTCTCAACGAGTTCGCGACGAATGTTTTCTTCCTCTTCGGTGAGTTGTGGCTCCAAACCAAACCAAAGGATGGTCCCGCCGCCGTCATCGTCGGCAGGTGGCTCGTAAATGTGAACGAAAATAGGCTCACGCGTTACGTAAATGAGGTTCAGAGGGCGCTGTTTTTTGGCATCTCGGTCGAGCGGACCGTAGTAGATCGGGCGGGAACCGTAGCGCATTTCGAAATCACGCACCCACTCCGCAACGTGTGGGTAGGCAGCCATGACCCCGTTGAGGTCTCCTTTGGCAAATCGTGGTTCATCAGCCATAAGATCGCCCCGTCAGCTCACCGCCGTGATGTCCACAATGAAGCCCATGCCTGGTTCAACACGCCATCCAACGGATGTTTGAATGGGCCCCGCTGCCCGAAGGAAGCGGGTGATGATGATGTTTCTCTTGAGTTCTCCACCAATCATCGCGTTTTCCAAATCCAACACCACTTCGGCCGAAGCACGAAGGGTGTGCAGCAAGGTGTGATCCATTTCTTCAGGGTCCGCACAAAGCATGAACGAACGACCGTCGGATGCGATTTTTCGAAGTTGTTGAATCAAAGCAAAATGGTCGGCCTTGGTTCCTACCGAAGGCATCAATGAACTGGCAGAATCCAACACGATAACATCCGCTGCAGGAATTGCAGGGCTGTTCAACACGTCCTGTAGCGTCACGTCCTGACGGGATTCAGCGATGGTTCCGTATCTGCTCAAGACCATCACTTGGCCCTTCCGCATGGCATCCGTAACGCCGTATCCAATGCTCTCCATCTGCTCAATCCAACCACGGGTGGTCAGTTCTGTCGTGATGACGAGCACCTTGACGCCATTGTGCACCATGCCGTGAATGAGGCGTTGGGCGATGAGGGATTTTCCTGCACCGACCTTTCCTTGCAACAAGTACAGCGACCGGTTGGGCAAACGAAGACCCATGGAGTCGGCGAGTGAATCAGTTTCTACCACGAAGGGGAAACCGTCCTCAACCGGCTTGTGCGCCGTAATGAAGGGATTTTCCTCAGGGGAAGGCATTCAATCTCACCTCCGCATTTACGGTGACCGAGTGGGTATGGCCTCTGATGGTTTCAGAAGCCCCTAGGAAGTAAATCAAGGCGTCTTCTCCGTCCGAAAAGGCCCAAGACGTGTTGGTCAACTCCACCTGTAGAATATCGCCAGGGTTCCAGTCTGTTCCACTCGGCAGTACACTTTCGGTGGTTGAGGTAGGGAGGCCACCGTTGACGAGGACTTGGTAGTCCGTGGTGTCAAGGTTGTATTCTCCGGTGTTCAACAAGAACAGCGTGATGGTGTCGGTGGTGTTGTTGTATGGCACCATGGCCGGATCTCCGGCCAGTTCAACACTGACCTGATCTTTGTCGCTTGCTGCACGTTCGTTCACCTGAACCACACGTACAGCATCGCTCCACTCGGAGACAAGGACAGCGCCCGCACCTCCTGAGACCAATAAGGCCGTGATGAGCATGATCATCGAAGAAGCACCTCCGTCAGCCATACCCTCACCACAACCTGTGCCCAACCGTGGTTTGACCCACCGTCATCGTGATTCGCTCGTCGCCGGGGAGACCGGTATCGAACCAGTCCAGAAACAGCGTTTCCCCCGAAAACCAGAGATCGGTCAAAGGAGGGTTGTACACCGTTGAAAACAGCGTCGGGTCTTGTCCATCAAGGAACATCCACACGTCATCGTGTGCGATGGTTGTTGAACCGGTGTTGGTGATGTTAGCGTAGAGGACGTTGCCGCGGACGGCCGTGAGGCTGGCCGTGGAAGTCGGGGTTCCGCCACCGTTCACGACGAGTGTTGGGAGCGAGGAATAATTTCCGTGGCTGGTGATCACCACGGAAGTAATGGCTCCCAAACCATCAATCGTATAGGTCGCTGAAAACCCACCTGTTCCACTGGAGGCCTCAATGGTGCCTCCGCTGCTGTAGCCTGCTCCACCGCTTACGATGGTCACATCAACCATGGCGCCGGTGTAAATCACCGCATCGTCGATGGTAAAGGTTGGTGCTGGTTCGTCGGCTTCCTCGATTCGGTCAACACCTGAATCGATTTGCAACGAAATGGCTTGATACGCCATGGAGAACACCACCAGCATCGAAATGCCGATGATCAATCCCCCTACACCAACCGAAGCACCCATGTCACTCTTCACCTCGAAGCATGTGGAGTTGGCGCCATGAAGACACAAGTGCCGAGAACACCAACAGTTGTCGGTGAGGCAGGTGGTCTTCGAGAGCCGTCTCCGGGTCGCCGGGTTCTGCAAGTTGAACAATCGCCAAAACGTCGTCGCCTTCTTCCTGCGTTAACATTCCAGATTCCATGGCTTTCTGGGTGAAACTCACCGCTGCCATACCGGACATGTGGTCGAGCAACAAGGCGGCCACGGTCGGCGCGCCGGTGCTTGACTGTCCGTTCCCAGAACCGCTTGAACGTGGTGCGACAAGGAATGGATTTGCGGCCAAGGCTTGTGCCTCGTAGAGTTCCACGAGTTGCCCTTGGTCGTCTTCCATCATGCGAGATGTGCCGCCAACTTCAACCACTTCACCACTGGCTGTGATGATGCGATCGCCGCTTGCGCCGCCTTCGCCCTCTTCGTCGTCGCCTTCGTAATCCGTTTCGCTTTGACCGCCAGACGATTCGCTTACGTTGACACCTTCATCAAGTCGGTGTTCAACCATGCGAAGGACATCCTCGACCATATCGAGACGGCTGCTGATGAGCCGCTCAAGGCCTGAGGTGTCCACCGTCGCAGGCGCTGCGGGCACCGGCGTAGGCGCAGGTGCAAGCGAAGCTGCTACGTTAGGGACGCTTTGCTGACTGTTGATTCGTGCGCGGGTTGGCCCGGGAGAAATCGTCCATGCATCCTCTTCGGTGAGCATTCCCTGTTCGGGGAACGGCACCTGTTCAATGGCCACGTTGGCCAAAATCTTCAGGCGCTCTTCGCTCAAAGCTTGGTCTGCACTTTTGTTTCCACCCGAGTTTCCACTGAATGGCCATGCCATGTGTTAACCTCCTTCCGAGAGTCAAATTGACTCTCAGAAGCAATCAAACCACAAGGGCGCCAGGGGCGGGGTCGTCAACGGTCAAGGTCTCGTAGGTCGTACCGCCGTTCATAACGTGCAGGTACAACTGCGACGTGGTAACAGCGTCAGGACCACAGTCCGAGGCACCGTCGTCAGCATCGATGTAAACGATGTAGCCGGTGCCGACCAAGAGGTCGCCAGTGATGTCAGTCTCTGTTTCCATGACGTGGACATCGGTGGTGGCAAGGGTGCCTTCAACGATGCCGTTTTCACAGAACACTTGGAAGGAGATACCGGTGGCAGGCGTGGGGTCACTGCCGGGTGCGAGACGCACGACGAGGTGGTACTCGTCCGTGTTCGCAGCAGCATTTCCGGTGCCGACATAGGCGGTGTTGATCATGATCTTCCCGCTCATCTCGTCCGCAGTGTCATCACCAGCGGTCTGGGCGTTTTGTTGAAGTTTCTCAGCGGTCTGAATGATGACGGCTGCAGCAACGGCAGCGACCAAAATCATAGCGATGAAGACGATCATGGCGCCAATACCGATGGCTGCCATCTTGTCG
>JASLVM010000038.1 GCA_030741355.1 Candidatus Poseidonia sp.
GACCGCTTCCCCGAACCGGAGCGCTACGACGAGTGGGCACAAACCGCCATGGACCTCGGATTCGCCGGTGTGGCCAGCGGCCCGCTTGTTCGCTCTTCCTACAAGGCCGGCCTTTTGGTCCGAAAAACACGCGACCCTGACAACGACGAAACCATGCTCGGCGCCTACGTCCGGGTGGCACAGGCCAAGACACCCACACCGACACCACTTAAGACGGACGAGCCCTGAGGTGATTCAATGACGGAGCGAAGCACGGTCACGACCACGCCCTACACCATTGGTGTCGCTCCATTTCGACCGGGTGATGAGCCTTCTTTTGGTGAAAAATTCACCGAACAACCCGGAGATTTGACACGTCCCGACCCGGCAACCTGTACAGCGGAAGATACGGCAGACCACGCCAAAGGTTTGATTCGAGTTCTAACCGATGAAGGTGAAGCCAAAGGAGAATGGGATCCTGGCTTGAGTGCTGAAACCCTCATTCAGGGTCTTGAATACATGATGCGACTCCGAATTTTTGACGACCGCATGATCAAAATGCAACGCACAGGTAAACTCTCATTCTACATGCGCTCCTTTGGCGAAGAAGCCATCGCCATCGCCCAAACCATGGCGCTTGAAGAGCAGGACTGGCTCTTCCCCTCCTATCGCCAGCCCGGTGCTCAATTCGTTCGTGGCCGCGACATGGTCAGCATGATTTGCCACTGCATTGGAAACACCGAAGACAATGTACGTGGCCGCCAAATGCCGGTTCACTACACGTGGAAAGAAGGTCGATTCATCTCCATTTCATCCCCGGTGGGAACCCAATTTTCCCAAGCGGTTGGCGTGGCCATGGCCAGCGCCTACAAGGGTGACGACGAAGTTTGCATCTCCTGGCTTGGCGACGGCACCTCTGCCCAAGGCGATTACCACTATGCTCTCAACTTCGCTTCGACCTTCAAGCCCCCCGTGATCCTCAACGTGGTGAACAACCAGTGGGCCATTTCCACCCACGTCTCTTTAGCCACCGGCGGTCGAACCTTTGCCGAGCGTGGTCTCGCCTACGACATCCCCTCCTTCCGAGTGGACGGCAACGACTTCCTTGCACTCTACAGCGTGACGAAGTGGGCCCGTGAGCGAGCCGCTGCCGGCCATGGGCCGACGCACATCGAAGTCTACACCTACCGTGCTGGAGCCCACTCCTCTTCAGACGACCCCTCAGCCTATCGCCCCGGCAACGAGTTTGAATGCTGGCCTGGGGGCGACCCTGTCGAACGGCTCCGTGAACATCTGATGAAGATCGGCGAATGGGATGAAAAGAAGGACAACGCCCTCGCTGAAAAAATCGACAGTGAAGTCATGGCTGCTTACAAAGAAGCCTGCGAATTTGGAGATTTGGCCTCGGGCCCCTACCCCCCGGCATCAACCATCTTTACAGAAGTCTACGAAACCGTGCCGTGGCACGTGCAAGAACAACGAGAGGAACTCGGAAAGTGAGGTGAGACCATGGCGAAAATGAACATGATTGCTGCCCTCAACTCCGCTTTGGCTCATCAACTCGAGAGAGACCCAAACGTCGTCATCTTCGGTGAAGACGTGGGCTACTTTGGTGGTGTGTTCCGTGTTACGGCCGGTCTGCAGGACAAATTTGGACCGCACCGCGTCTTTGATTCACCGCTCGCCGAAGGTGGCATCGCCGCCATCGCCATGGGCATGGGCTTGAACGGCCTACGACCCGTCGCCGAGATTCAATTCGCCGACTACATCTTCCCGGCCTACGACCAAATCGTTAACGAAATCGCCAAATTACGCCACCGCTCGGGTGGAGAATTCTCTACGCCGGTGACCTTCCGCACCCCCGCAGGCGGCGGCATCAAAGGCGGCCACCACCATTCCCAATCCCCTGAGGCCCAATTCACCCACACTCCCGGCTTGAAAGTGGTCTACTGTTCCAACCCTCGCAACGCCAAAGGGTTGCTTACGAGTGCCATTGAATCCAATGACCCCGTCATCTTCTTTGAGCCAAAACGTTGCTATCGTGGCCCGTTCTACGGCGACCCCCACAACGTGCCTACCTGGAACAACCACCCCGACGGCGAGGTGCCAGAGGAATATTTCGCCATCCCGCTTGAGGAAGCCAACATCGTCATGGAAGGAAGCGCTTGTACCGTCATTGCCTGGGGTGCCATGGTCCATGTTTGTGAGCAAGGCATCAAAGACTCCGGCATTGACTGTGAATTGATTGACCTGCAGACCCTCGTTCCATGGGACCGAGACACCGTGGTGAACTCCGTCAAGAAAACAGGCCGAGTTGTCATCGTCCACGAGGCGCCAAAAACCAGCGGTTTTGGTGCAGAAATGAGCGCTTCAATTCAGGAACGTTGTTTCTATCACCTTGAGGCCCCCATCGAGCGCGTGACCGGATGGGACACCCCCTTCCCTCACACGACCGAATGGGATTACCTCCCAAGTCCATCTCGCATTGCTGAAGCCATACAAAGAACACAGGAGGAATGAACATGGGAAAATTTGAGTTTAAACTGCCCGACATCGGCGAAGGCGTCGTTGAAGGTGAAATCGTGGAATGGATGGTTGCCGTGGGTGACACGGTCAAGGAAGACGATCCGATTTTGTCCGTGATGACCGATAAAGCCACCGTGGAAATTCCCGCACCCTGCGACGGAACCGTAGCAAGCATCGTCGGTGAAGCCGGCGACATCCTACCCGTTGGTGGTGTTTGTATCGTCTTTGACGTGGATGGAGAAGGCAACGCTTCCGAAGCCCCTGAACCCGTGGCGGAAAAATCCGCTCCCGTTGAGGAGAAGGCGCCTGTGGAAGAAAAGACCGCTCCAGCCCCGCCTGCCCCAGAACTCCCCCCCGTCGCCACCGCACCTGCGGCGGCCCCGGTTGCGCGAGCGGCAGGCACCAAAGCCCTCGCATCTCCCGCCGTTCGTCAGCGAGCACGAGCGGCCAACATCGACCTTCAACTCGTAGCTGGTTCCGGCCCCGCCGGCCGTATCAGCCACGCTGACCTTGACCGACACATCGCCGGCGGCGCTGCCGCCGCCACTCCATCCATGCCGATGGGCGGTGTTGCAAAGGTCGCTCGAAACGGTACCGAGGACATCAAAGTCATCGGTCTACGACGAAAGATTGCCGACGGCATGATGTCATCCTACAGCACAATCCCCCACTTCTCCTACTTCGAAGAGGTGGACGTGACCGAACTGGAAGCCTTGCGTCAACACCTGAACGCCACACGACCGGAGGGCGCACCCAAGTTGACGTACCTCCCGTTCATCATGCAAGCCCTCGTCAAGGCCCTTGCCCAACGCCCTGAGTGCAACGCCCTCTACGACGATGACGCCGGCGTGGTCACCCGTCATCAAGCCATCAACCTCGGAATCGCCACACAAACCGACCGAGGACTCTACGTCCCTGTCGTGAAGCACGTTGAGGCCATGGACATCTGGCAGTCTGCCGCTGAGATGATGCGGGTCACCCAAGCCACCCGAGACGGTAAGGCAGGCGTTGACGATTTGACCGGTTCGACCTTCACCATCACCAGCCTCGGACGACTTGGTGGACTGGGCGCCACGCCCATCATCAACAAACCCGAAGTTGGTATTCTCGGTGTTCACAACGCCAAGGACCGAGCCGTGGTCCACAACGGCCAAGTTGTGGTCCGCCGGATCATGAACCTCTCCTCGTCGTGGGACCACCGTGTGGTGGACGGGCACGATGGTGCAAGTTTGGTTCAGTTGGTAAAATCTTACTTGGAGCACCCCGCTACCATTTTCATGTGAGGTGGACGAGATGAAGACCAAGCAATGCCAAGTCCTTGTTGTCGGTGCAGGCCCCGGTGGCTATGTCGCTGCCATTCGTTCTGCACAACTCGGCCTGAAAACCATCATCGTCGAAGGAGAGCGAGCCGGAGGAACCTGTCTCATTCGAGGTTGCATCCCCAGCAAAGCCCTCATTCATGCAGCCCACACCTTCCACAACCTTGCGAAGCACGCCAAAAAAGACGGGCACATGGGCATCACCATTCCCGGCCCGGCTGAACTCGAGATGAGCAACCTCGTGGGTTGGAAAGAAGGCATCGTTGACCGTCTCAACAAGGGTGTTGAAGCGCTTCTCAAGAATGCTGGTGCTGAGCTTGTCAGCGGTTGGGCCGTCTTCCAAGACGCAAAGACCGTGAAAATCGGCGAAGGAAAGGATGCGACGCTCATCCAAGCTGACCACGTCATCATGGCGCAAGGCTCTGTACCCATCGAACTCCCTTTCATGCCCTTTAGCGAGCATGTGCTCTCCTCCCGAGAAGCCCTCTCTCTGGAAACCCTGCCCGACCACGTGGTGGTCGTGGGTGGCGGCTACATCGGTCTAGAACTGGGCATCACGTTCCGCATGTTGGGCTCCGAGGTGACCGTGGTCGAAGCCATGGACTCCGTGCTCCCACTGTTTGACAAAGAATTGCGCCGACCCCTTGAGTTGTTCCTGAAGAAGAACAAGATCAAGGTCCACACCGGCGTCTTTGCCAAAGGTGCAGAAGACGCTAAAGGCGGTAAGGTGAAACTCAATTTCATTGACAAGAATGAAAAAGACGAGAAGAAGATGCAGCATGTCATCGCTGACAAGGTGCTCGTCACGGTTGGTCGTAAACCGGCCTCTACAGGCTTGGAAGCCACTGGTATTGCCTTGGATGAACGGGGCTATGTCAAGGTCAACGAGCGCTGCGAAACGAACATGAAGGGTGTTTACGCCATCGGTGATTTGTGTGACCTTGGTGAAATGTTGGCCCACGTCGCATCGTTCCAGGGTGAAATGGTGGCTGAACTCATTGCAGGGCACAAGCGAGCCTACGACCCTGTCGCCGTTCCCGCCATCGTCTTCACCGAACCCGAAATCGTCTCGGTCGGCCTCTCACCCGACCAAGCCAAAGAAGCTGGGCATCCGGTGATCATCGGCAAGTTCCCCTTGGCCGCGAACGGACGTTCCCTCACCCAAGAGGCTGAGAAGACCGGCGGTTTCGTTCGTGTGGTCGCTCGAGAAGACGACCACCGCATCCTCGGGATTCAGGGCGTTGGTACCCACATCAGTGAACTCGTCGGCGAATGGACGTTGGCGCTCGAAATGGGCGCCGTGCTCGAAGACATTGCGCACACGATTCACGCCCACCCAACCATGACCGAGATGACCCACGAGGGTGTGCTCGACACGCTGGGTCATGCCATTCACAAGATGTGAAGCGAGTTCATTCCTCTTCTACATCGTTGGCCATCATGACAGCGACCGGACGTGTGCGGTCATTTTCATCAAGAATCAACCGAGCAATGATGATCATCGGTGCACCGATGATGGCGCCAGCAATGCCCCACACTTGAGAAAACAGCATGACGGTGAGCAAGAGCACCAGCGGTGAGATGCCGATTTTAGCACCCGAGAGGTTCGGCTCAACAAGTGAACCAAACATCTGCTGATTCCCGATGAGAAGAGCCAACATCATGAGGGCCGACAATGGTTCGAGCATGATGAAACCGATGAGCACGGGAGGAATGGTGGCGAAGAGCGCTCCAAGAATAGGAATGAAATCCAGAAGGAAACACAGGACTCCGAACAAGAACCATCCGGGAATATTGAAGCCGACGGGCGAGATGATGATGGTCATGACAATCGCTTGACCTCCACTGCAAGTCACCTTGGAGACGACGTAGGCGCTGATGGATTCCATGGAATCGTCAACGATTTTTCGTGCCCGCCCGCTGGATTGGGGAAAAGCCGCATTGAATCGCTTGGCGATGGTGTGTTCCTCGAGGATGATGAACAAAAGGAAAATCAGAACGGTGATCATGCTGCCAACAAAAGCCCCAAGCGACCCCAAAATGGCGAGAGCAAAGACCTCAATGTTGCTGGGTGAGGCCAAAACATCAACCCACGTGGAATCTGAAAAAATAATTTCCAAACCATAGAGGTTGGACTCTGCATACATTGCTCGCTTTTCTTCAAGTTTCGCCGTGATGTCGGGAACTTCTTCAACGAATAAGGACAGTTGCTCGTAAAGGAAAATTGAGATGAAGTACATGCTGATGATGAAGGTCGCCAAAACGCCCCCGTAGGACACCAATTGATTGCCGACCTTTCCATGGATGTACTGCTCGACCGGTTTGATAAGGAAGAATAACAACACGGCGATGGCCAAGGGCATCAGAATGGGTTTGAGGTGGACAAGGGCCAGGTACACGACCACACCAACGATGGCCACGCTTGCTGCTGTTGTTCGCTTGGAGTCAATGCCAACTTTGGAAGCGGTTTCCATGACTGCTCTTCTCTGAAGGCTCATCTAAGGTTTCCCCCGATTGAATGCATAAACCTCCAATTCAGAGGAGGAACTATTCCGAGGGACGAACAAAAAATCTTGCCGCCTCAAAGGTTAAACCGTTCCTTCGAAATCTTGAGATGTGCACCGATTGGTTTGCCCGTCTTGCGGCCAAAAAATGTGGACAAAAAAATTCGTTTCCGGCGTGATCAAATGTCCCGGTTGCCAGAAAAAATTTCGGACAAATGCACCGTCTCCCGTTCAACAAGAAGCCAAGCATTCACCTCAAGAAAAGGAGGAACGCATCAGGATGCTTGTTATGGCTCCGTTTGGTGCCTTCTTTCTCTTTTTTGGAGTGGTCGCTATAGCATTGGACCCGGATAATCTTACTTCGTGGTCGGCCCCGTTCTACCTCGCACCTATCTTCTGCGGTCTCTTTTTTCTCACACCGGCCATGTTTGCTTTCCTCCGTAAACGAGCAGAACCTGTGACCGTTGGAGCACAGACCGTTCACAGTTCAAGAGCAAGCGAGACACCTCAAGCCCAACCTTTGGGCCGTACAACGGAAAACATGGTGATGGGTCTCTTCGGGTCGATAGCCTTCATCATGGGTGTAATTGGGTTGTTGATTGTCATTGTCATTATTTTTGTCCTCTCCGTAATTTTAAGATGGATCAGCGAATATGGACTACCGTTTCCAAGCGGTTTCTAAGCGTTCGAAAAACGGGATTTTACCGATTTGATTATTCCATGAAATTTCTTTGCCTTCGGCTTGATTGAAACAACAAGGTGCGAACGAAATACAGAATCAGACTTCGTTCAACCAACCACAGGGGAATGTTCTCCACTTCTCGCCTGTGCACGGCGGGCATGTCGGCCCAGTGGGTGCGAGGCTCAAGGTGATGGGCGTTGTGATAGCCGATGTTCAGCCAGACGAGATTGACCAATCCTGTGAAGTTGCGGGAGGCGTCGTTCGGGGCCATATCGCTGGCTTCTGGTCCAGTCCCTGGCCTTGCACCTGCATGCTGGAGGTAATTGGAGGCCAGAAGCCAATGCAAACCGTGGGCTTGTGGGAGGGCCACCAACAAGAGCCATGCCCGGACATCGATGAGGGCCAAGGTGGTCGAGACCAAGACGATGGAGGCCAACTCGATCCACGGCCAATGGTCACCTTTCTTTGCACGACGGGGAATGTATCTCAGTAACGAGGGCACGAGCACCGTCAAGGCTTGAAAGGGATGCAAGAGGTAGCCGATGATGTGGTTGTGATGTCCACCAAAGCGGTAGGTTCTGGTTTCATCCTCAGGACCGTGTGTGTGCTTGTGGTGGTTGCCGATGTGGGAGGGGAAAAAGACGAAACTTGGCACACCTTGAACGATTGAGAACAGCCAATCCGTCAGGCGGTTCATGAATTTCGACTTCCAAATACGAAGGTGAGTGTGATGGTGTTGAGCAACGCTCAAGCCCACTGAAAGCACGAGCATGATACCAAACAACACAGCGTGGAACCCGTTGAACCACTGGTACGCCATCAACGAGGGATAGGCCACGAGGTAGGCCAGTGGCTGGAGATCACTCCACCGATGGAGCATGCTCAATTCTCCAAGCCCAACGATGCCCTCATCTTTTCGAGGTGAGCGTGGACGTGCTCAACAAAGAACCCGTGCATCAAAAAGCGGTAGGATAGGCCGGTGGGGCCAACCAAAATCATGGGGAATCGGTTGTAGGCAATATCAGCAAAGTGTGTCGCCCCAACAATCTCGTCAATCAGCAAACCAACCGAGTGGTCAAATTGGAAGGAGTTGATGGCGGCTTCGTATTCCTTCGCCGTCAACCAAAAACAAAACGAGGTTTTGAACAACTCGTGGGCCGTTTCGAAGTCCAGGAACTGCGTGAACTTCTTTTTGTGGATACCGTAGTCCACACGAACAGGATTCCAATTCGTCCATGAAAGTTCACCGGCTTCAATGGGCCAATTGGTTCGATCGGGTTCTTCGAGGTCCCGCATGGTCATGAGAACGCCTTGGTCATGATGGACAAAGGTCTGGACCATCAAGTCACGAATCATCTTTGGATAGATGAGAACGGGCTCAACGTCGTCTTTTCCGGAATTGTCAATCACGAAATTCAGTAAATTACTCTCCGCTTGGAAATGCCGTAGAATGAGCACGTTGGCTTCTGGTCGTACGAAATACTTCATGAAAAAGCAAATTTGCCACTGGAGAAATCCGTGAGCCTTGAATTGAATGGGCATCAGTCGTTTGATGTAATACGTGATGTGCAAGGTGATGGTCAGCAAAATTCGCAACGTTGGCAGAATGATGATGCGCAGGGGATTTTGCAAATCTTTCAACCAATATTCCTTGGCCACATCATCCAAAGGCAAACTTCCGTCGCCGGTCAGGGCATCGGACAGGGAGGCAGGCATACGACCGTGATTACCCGCCATGGCCTTGGCCTGTTTGCGGGCTGCTCGTCGCTGTTTTCGGGTCATGGGTTGTTCACTCGACATCATGGTTCAATTCCTCCAGTTGCAATCGATAAAGTCGGGCCACCACCTGAGCTGTTTTGACAATGGCCGAAGTGGTCTCTTCATCAACACAAACATCATCCAGCGTTCTATAGAATCGTTGCATGTGGTCACCATCGTTATGTCCGTGGTAGGTCATGAAACGGGTTGAGTCCTCTCCAAGTCCAGTAAGCTCGTGAATGCGTTCGGCCCAAGAGCGAGCCATCTTCTCCCCCAGACCTTCGATGATCCACATCGCTCCCAACAAGTCCACCGGATTGTTCCGTGAGGCGCGGTACATCAGGAAGCCGTGAAGCGCCTCGGAACCGACATTCCGCTCCATTCCCAGAATGTCTTCAAGTTGACCCCCTGAGGCGACGTAGTCCTTTTCCAGCAACTCATAATCTCGGTGTTCGTCAACAGCGTGAGCGATGACCGTTGAGCGAATCTCAGCGTAATTTCGGTCGAAACTGCTCGCTGTCCGCGTGATCCACCTCGAACCTTCAATCACCTGTTGACGGAGATTCCGCAGCAGGCAAAGGTGGTCCTCAACCGTGTAGGTGCCCAAGTCCAAACGACGAAGCAGAGGCACGGTTGACAGGTCGCGCTCAAAGCCCAACCAGACACGAAGCAGGTGCTGGAGACACACTTGTGCATGTGGATTCATGGCGGGAACCTCCGCCTCCGCTGTCGCATCTACCGTTTCTTGAGCGCCTTCAACCAAAATTTCTCCATCCGTCAATGTTTCACCACCGTGAGTTGCATGTAGGTCGTGTTGAAACGACCACTTTCAGGAACAAAACAAAGGATGCAATCACCTTCCTTGATGGTGACTTCATCGGTTCGCAAGAATTCATCGAGCATGATGAACAACGAGGCTGCGCCAGTGTTTCCTCGCGTGTAGAGGTTGGTCCACCAGCGGTCTTCGGGAATTCCGACACCGGCAGCGTCCAACATCTCGAGAATTTTACTTCGGAAGTGATGGCTGGAATAATGGCAAAGGAAATGGTCAATCTTGGCGGGTTCGCTCACACCTTCCTGCACCAATCGCAGGTAGCCGTCGACGCCCATTCGGATGATGTTGTCCAACAAGCGAACCTCCTGACGAAGGAGCAGGGCGCCAGCCCGCTCCGCATCGGCGTAAGAATCGTAGTCCTGCCATGTGCGTTCGTCGCCAGGATGACCGGCTGAACCGACGCTCATGCAGGTTGGAAGGGCATGGGCATGAGAGAAGCCACGGACCCAATCGATTCGAAGACTGTATCCTTTGGGAGCCGGCGTGGATTGGAGCAACAAGGCCCCGGCTCCATCGGAAAGCATCCAGCGAAGAAATTCCGTGTTGAAATCAATCCGCTTCGCAGCAAACGTCGACTCCGTTGCGGCCTCGTAGCGTTGCTTTTTCAGCAAACGACTCGAGAGTTCGCTTGAGACCACCACGGCCGCATCGTGGTCACCAACAAGAAGGCTGTTGTAGGCCGCTTTGAGGGCCATCATGGAAGAGGAGCAAATGCCGTGGGTGGTCAAGATTTCAATGGCCGGCAAACCAAGGTTGGCTTGCACCATGCTGGCCATACCGGGAGCCGGCAGGTCGCCTTGGGTTGAAGCAACAGCGAGCATCCCGACACTCTGGCGGTCAAGAAAAGCCCGATCGAGACACTGCTCTGCCGCCTTTGAGGCCATTTCGGTGTTTGAATGGGTGGTTTGTTGTTGAGCATCGATGGCATAGTGCCGAGTTTGAATCTTGTTGGCTTGTTGAATTTGAACGCGAAGGGATGACGGTTGGCCGTTGACCATCCCCAAAATACCCTCAACCTCACCGGTTGAAATCGGTGGACCGGGCAAGAAGGCGCCCGTGCTGGTGATGTACACGCTCATGGGTTCACCTGGGGTTTGCCATGCTCTTTCTCATAGGTGTAGCAGCGCCACCATTCTTGGACGTAGGGGAACACCACGAAGATGGCCATCACGACCATGTAGGTGATGGCGTAATTTCCTGAAGCCCCCAAAGGCTCCTGGCGCCATTCAATCGCAAATCCTCCGCTCCAATTCAACGTGACCGTGTCGAGGAACACCTCCCACTTCCGAACGATGATGAGTAAAATGAGGAAAAACGGCAGCGTGGCGAGATAATTGTGGGCATGCACTTCCCAAATGGAAATTTCTCGCTTCCCTGTGGCGTAATGGACATCGTAGTGGGCCACGACTTCGTGGGCGAGGAGGGCAGCAAAACACAACAGCATGATGAGAACATTGACTTCAAACAAAAGAGAAAGGACAACTGGAATACAAATCTGCACGCCCATGAGGCAGTGAACATAGGCCTCATGGAGGCCAGAAGTTTTCTCAATGTCGGTGTTTCGATGACACCACCAATCGAGCATACCGGCAATACCCCACAGGGGGAGTAAGACATAGAGCATCACGTTGAGAACGAGGGTTGCTTCATCCATGGTCCTCAGGCCTCAACATGAAGGTGTGCTCCCTTCCTAAAAAGAATACACCGGCATGGGTTCGCAAGGTGCACTTCAACCCGCAGGGGTGCAGTTGCAAGAACTTCAACTGCCGCACATCAGACAATCATCTGGACTGTCAAGACTGCAGGCGATGGCTTCGAGGCTGTCGACATCGTCAGCTCGCTCAGCGAGTCCGCCCACGGTTTGGTCCTGCTTTGTGGAGGCTTCAACGGTGAACTGAATGGCATCGGCTGCGGCCTTGGTTCGAAGGTAATACATACCCGTCTTCAGGCCCTGCTTCCAACCGTAGAAGTGCATCGAGGTGACCTTGGCGGGGTTGGCGTCGACCATGTGGATGTTGAGCGATTGGCTCTGGTCAATGTAAGCACCACGGTCGGCCGCCATGTCAAGGACATGCCGTTGCTTGATCTCCCATGTGGTCTTGTAGAGTTCACGAATGTATTCGGGAATGCGCTGGATGCCCTGGATGGACCCCTTGTGGCGGAGGATGTCGTTCTTCATCTCAAGGCTCCACATGTCTTCTGCGATCAAATCACTCACGAGGTGCTTGTTGAGAACGACGAATTCACCCGACAGGGTTCGGCGAACGTAGAGGTTCGAGGTGAAGGCTTCGAAGCACTCGTTGTTTCCAAGAATTTGGGAAGTGGAAGCGGTTGGCATTGGTGCCAAGAGCAAGGAGTTGCGCATACCGTTTTCCACAATCTCAGCCTTGAGGCTCTCCCAGTCCCAACGACCGCTGTGCTCGTTCATGCCCCACAGGTCAAACTGGAGGAGGCCTTCGCTGGCTGGCGAGCCTTGGAAGGTGGAGTAAGCACCCTCGGCGATGGCTGCATCCTTTGAAGCGGTGCATGCGGCGAAGTAGATGGTCTCGAAAATCTCCTTGTTGAGGGTTCGAGCAGCCGGACTTTCGAAGGGCAACTTGAGCATGGCGAAAACATCGGCCAATCCTTGAACGCCAAGGCCGATGGGGCGGTGGCGCATGTTGGAGTTGCGTGCTTCCTCCACAGGATAGTAATTGACGTCGATGACGCGGTTGAGGTTGCCCGTGGCATGGTAAGTGACATCGTAGAGGAGTTGGTGGTCAAACACACCGTCGGACATGTTCACGAACTTCGGCAAGGCGATGGAAGCGAGGTTGCAAACCGCCACTTCGTCAGCGGAGGTGTATTCCATGATCTCCGTGCAGAGGTTGGATGAGCGGATGGTGCCGAGGTTCTTCTGGTTCGACTTTTCATTCGCAGCGTCCTTGTAGAGCATGTAAGGCGTACCGGTTTCGATTTGAGCTTCCACGATCTTGTCCCACACCATACGAGCAGGGACGGTCTCTCGTGCGAGTCCACGGCGTTCATAATCTTCGTACATGGCCTTGAATTCAGCACCATACACGTCTTGGAGTCCTGGGCACTCGTTGGGGCAGAAGAAGGACCAGTCTGCGTTGTTCTCGACACGTTGCATGAAAAGGTCAGGTGTCCACATGGCGTAGAAGAGGTCGCGAGCTCGCATCTCTTCCTTACCGTGGTTCTTCTTGAGGTCGAGGAACTGGAGAATGTCCGGGTGCCAAGGTTCGAGGTAAACCGCAATGGAACCTTTGCGCTTGCCGCCGCCTTGGTCAACATAGCGGGCCGTGTCGTTGAAGACGCGCAACATTGGGACAATGCCGTTTGAGGTGCCGTTCGTGCCCTTGATGTAGGAGCCCTTGGAGCGGACGTGGTGAATGGAAAGGCCGATTCCACCGGCTGACTTTGAAATCAAGGCGCATTGCTTGAGCGTGTCGTAGATGCCGTCAAGGGAGTCGTCTTGCATGGTGAGCAAGAAACACGACGACATTTGGGGCATGGGCGTGCCTGAGTTGAACAGCGTGGGCGTAGCGTGGGTGAAGTAGCCTTGACTCATCAGGTCATAGGTGTGGAGGGCTTTCTCGATGTTGGCGTGGTGAATACCAACCGCCACTCGCATCAGCATGTGCTGGGGGCGTTCAGCCACTTCACCGTCAAGCTTGAGCAAATAGGAACGCTCCAAGGTCTTGAATCCAAAGTAGTCGTAGTTGTGGTCTCGGCCGTAGTCGATGTGATTGTTGAGCACATCAGCGTTGGCCATGATGATCTCGTACACTTCTTCAGAGATGAGCGGAGCGTGCTTGTTGGATTCGGGGTCGATGTATTCTCGAAGGTCGGTGATGACATCGGTGAAGGTGTCCTTGGTGGAACGGTGGAGGTCATCCACACAAATGCGAGCCGCCAAGCGACTGTAATCCGGGTGATGAGAAGCGAGAGAAGCAGCGGTTTCAGCGGCGAGTTGGTCCAACTCACGAGTCGTTACGCCATCGTAGAGGCCCTCGATGGTCAACTTGGTGACGTGGCCGGGGTCAACCCAAGTGGGGTCAAGGCCTTCAGCCAATTCAACGAGTTTTTCATGAATCGCATCAAATCGTACATCTTCTCGCTCGCCTTTCCTGTTAACAACTTGCATAGCCATGATTTCTTCCTCCTCGGGTGTTCATTTGAGTGCGTGATATCTTTCTTTGTTCGCGTACGGTTCAAAAGTCTTCGTCCACTGAGAAACGCTGTTGAACGCTTCCAAGGGAAGCGCTGTCCATGACACCTGCCTTTTGGTATTCGGCCACACGCTTCTCGAAGAAGTTGGTCTTGCCTTGCATGGAGATCATCTCCATCCACGGGAACGGGTTGCCAACATTGTAAATCTTCGAACAGTTGAGCTGGACCAGAAGTCGGTCAGCCACGAATTGAATGTACTGCGTCATCAAGTCGGCGTTCATGCCGATGAGGTTGACGGGAAGGGCCTTGGTCACGAATTCAATCTCGATGTCGACGGCTTCGGCGATGACGCGGCGGATGACGTTCTCGCCGGCGCCGCGAAGCAACTTGTTGTGGAGGAGGCAAGCAAAGTCGCAGTGGAGGCCTTCATCGCGTGAAATGAGTTCGTTGGAGAAGGTCAAACCGGGCATGAGTCCTCGCTTCTTGAGCCAAAAGATGGCGCAGAATGAACCTGAAAAGAAAATCCCTTCAACAGCGGCGAAAGCAACGAGTCGCTCGGCGAAAGAGCCTCGCTTTCGAGACAACCAACGCATGGCCCAGTCACCTTTCTTCTGAACGGAAGGTACGGTTTCAAGCGCCTTGAACAGGTGGTCCTTTTCCTTCTCGTCTTCGATGTAGGTGTCGATAAGCAACGAATACGTCTCGGCGTGAATGTTTTCCATCATGATTTGGAAACCGTAGAACGCTCGGGCCTCAGGCCAGCAGACTTCGTTGGAGAAGTTCATGACCAGGTTTTCGTTGACGATACCGTCACTGGCTGCAAAGAAGGCAAGGATGTGCTTGATGAAGTGCTGCTCGTCGTTGTTGAGATTCTTCCAATCTTTGAGGTCCTCTGCAAGGTCAATTTCTTCAGCTGTCCAAAACGAGGCTTGTTCTTGCTTGTACATGGCCCAGATATCGTCGTGCTGGATAGGGAACAATACAAAACGATCAAGATTCTCTTGGAGCATGGGCTCAACGTGCTCTTGGGTCAAGTCGATGTTCATGCCGTCATCCTTGCTGTGTTCTATGACCATGTCTTGTTCCCCCCGTGATTTGCCATCGCGCTGGATTTTGTTTGCCTTCCTCGGACGCCTATAATCTATCCCCCCTCGGCGGGATTAAACTGAACGGTTTTTCGTCCGATGAGAGCGGCTCACTCATCTTAGCAGTCCCTCGTTTATGCAGAGCGGCCTGCGATGTTATATTTTTACAAAAATTCCCGAAATCCATACCAAAAACACCTTCTTTTCCACTGGAACCGCATGTGGGTGAAATCTTACATTATCCCAACAGTCAAAAAGGGCTGTATGGTGAGTTGAGATATGGACCGAATTTCCCTCGAGATTCCGTTCGCCCGACTTGACGACCGCGCCATCCTGCCAACGCAGGGTTCCGCGCAGGCAGCAGGCTGGGATTTGTACGCCATCGAGGACACGTTGGTACCCAAAGGCGCAACGGTCCTCATCCAAACCGGATGGGCCGCAGCGATTCCAGAAGGATGGGAAGGGCAGATTCGCTGCCGTTCATCCCTCGGCAAGAAGGGGATGATCATGCCCAACGGTCTTGGCACCATCGACTCGGACTACCGAGGCGAATTGAAGGTGCTGGCCACGTGGATTGGTGAAGGAGATTCCTTCACCGTTTCAGCCGGTCAACGTGTGGCTCAACTCTTGTTCGCACCCGTTCCTCTGGTCTCCCTTGTTGAAACCACGCTTGAAGGCCTTGACCAAACTGAACGTGGTTCGGGCGGTTTCGGTTCATCTGGGAAGTTTTGAGGAGGTCGTGCTGTGCTGGACGTCCGAGACTTGGGTGTCGTATCCTACTCCGAAGCACAGGTGCTGATGAGGGAACTCCAACAACAACGCATCGAAGGCGCCATCCCGGACACCCTGCTCATTCTTTCCCATCCAGAAGTGGTCACCGTTGGTCCACGCGCCCGGAACGACGGCATTCATCCCCCAAGTGATTACGAAACGGTGGCTGTTGACCGAGGCGGCGGTTTGACATGGCACGGACCCGGCCAAGTGGTGGGCTACCCGATTTTCAAGTGGGGTGAGCGCGAAGACGAGGCCTCCGTGGCCGACATCATTCACATCATCGAAGGGTGGCTTATCGACACCCTGGCAAGCTTCGATGTCTTGGGCGTGCGAGACGAACGCATGCAAGGCGTTTGGGTTGACGGACGCAAAGTCTGCAGCATCGGTCTCTCCTTCCTGCGCTGGGTTTCTCGACACGGGTTCTCGGTCAACCTCAATACGCCCGCAGGCCGGGTGGAAAACGTCGCAGGATGCGGCCTTTCGGCCGACACGACGACCTCCTTGGCCAACCTTGGCTACGACATAAACGCCGAAGCCTTTGTCAAAACCCTGCTCGAGGTTATTCGCTCGGCCCTGCGTGCATGAATCCAACACCACACGAAGGAAGGATGGCGGCGACCTTCACGCAGAAAGCAATAACAAGAAGCCTGCAACCGTCCAAGGCATGAGCGAAAAGGTGGACCGCGACATCGGCAGGGTGGTCGGGTTCGAAGTTGACGAGTTCATGTACATCGCCACCATCATCGCCATCGACGATGAAGCGGAGCAGTTCACCGTCCGCACAGAGGATGGAGAAGAACTCACCGGCCCGTTTGATGCGGTTTTTCTGAATCCGGAAAAACGAATGGATGAATTGCACGAAGACTTCGAGCCGTTGGGGAACGGGAAGTTTCGTGCCAAGCAAGGTAAAGGAACATCGAACTGGGTACCCGTAGCAGACCCAAACCTCCGCACCATCCTCGGAACGTCGGGGAGTATCATCGGCGGGGTTTTCGCCATTGGAGTTTTGATCGCCGTCTTCTCGCTTGGTGCTATCCTCACCCAAATTGACTCAGGGGATTGGGTGGAAACGGAGGGAACGGTGGTCGACACCTACAACGCAGAGGATTGTTCATCGGATGGCGAGGGAGGCACGTCCTGCACAAGTTACACATCGGTCACGGTTGCCTACACCTACGAGGGTGGAAATTACACGACGGAAGATTACAGCATGTTATCCAACGATTGGCTGAACGATGCTCGATACTGGTACGAGGTCGATTCCGTCACGGTTTATGTCAATCCCGACCAACCCGCTCAAGCCGTCCACCTCCCAGGATGGGACGGGGTGTTGGAGGAGGCGTTTACCCTGATGTTCTTCATGGGAATCATCCTCGGAGGCTACCTAATCGTAGGCGTTCCGGTATGGTTCGTGTATGCCAAAATTCAGCGAATCAACGGAATTGAGGCCCCGGAGAAAAAGAACAAAGAGAGCCACGATTGGAGTTATTGGCAGACCGACGACAACCATGAAGAAAAGGACGACATCGCAGAGACCGGCCGATCTGAAGTCGGCAATGCACCCTCTGATGAAGATGCGCCGAAGGAAGAGAAATTCTGGTGAACGGCTTGATGTCGTTTGGAACCTCAAGAATATCTGAGGCAGCGTGTTGGCCGTAAGCGCCTAAATACAACGCCGCAGATGGGAAACCATGGCCCGTGCTGTCATTGAGTGTTCTCAATGCGGGCAAAAACTGAGCGTGCCACAAAAAAAAGGCGAGGCGGAAT
>JASLVM010000039.1 GCA_030741355.1 Candidatus Poseidonia sp.
TTCGCCGAGAGTTGAACATCGGACATTACCAACCCACCGACCCTGAAGTTGAGCGAGTCAAAGAAGAGTTTGGGTTGTATCGTGGTAACCTGCAATATCGCCCTTCACCTGATGAAATCGATGAGATTGTTCGGGCCTGTCCAGTGATGGTGAACGGAGAATCAACGGAACGCATCGAGTGCGCAGGATACGGCAACGTGCGGAACATCGACGAAGCACGAATTCGTGGCGGTGTCCTGTTGGTCATCGGCGAAGGTATGTGTTTGAAAGCACCGAAAATCCAGAAACACACCGAGCGACTGAACCTGCCTGGCTGGGAGTTCATCACGAAGTTCGCCAGCCGCGGGAAAGAGTCGGAATCGGCCGATAAAGCGGCGTTCAAGAGCCAACAAATCACGCCCATTACGAAATTTATGCGGGACATCATTGCGGGCCGGCCGGTGTTTGGGGGCCCATTACAGCCCGGTGGCTTCCGACTTCGCTACGGCCGCGCGCGTCCATCAGGACTTGCAGCTGCTTCCACCAACACCGCTTCCATGTTGGCTTTGGATGATTTCATCACCATCGGAACCCAAATGAAAATTGAACGGCCAGGGAAAGCCTGCGCCATCACGCCCTGTGATGAATCCGAAGGCCCATGGGTGGTTTTGGAAGACGGGCGCTTCCTACGAATCGACGACCCTGCAGCCTATGCTATGCTTCGAAACCGGGTAAAACAGGTCTGGGATAACGGGGAACTGGTCATCGGATACGGGGAATTCATGGAGAACAACAAGCGCTTGGTGCCCGCCGGGTACACGATGGATTGGTGGGCCAGCGACATGGTTGACAGCCTGTCCACTGAGGACGATGTGTCGTTTTTCCTCGAAACCTTTGGGTTCGCTCGAGACGCGTGGCCCAATGCAACACCGGGCATTCCGCCCGAGGAATGCGATGACCCGAACGCGCAATTCTGGGTTCGCACCGAATGGCACGAACATTTGCGACAATTGTCGATGACATGGCCCCAAGCTTTGGCTTGCTCTCGACGCTTCGCAACATCTCTCCCTCCGCCTCACAACCCCTGGTTCAAAGATCTCCCTCTCGAATGGCTGCCTTCTGTGTTCCAGCTGCTTGAAGACGCCGTCATTGAAGCATCACCGACGGAAACCTCCGCTCCTGAGGGCGCGAGACCGCTGGCCAGCGAACGGCACCTTCGTTTGCCGAGTGGCGCCAGAGGATGGTCTGCGAAAATGATGGATGAATTGCAACCCGAGGTTCTTCCCGAACCCGATTCATCCACGTTACCGGGGCCCTCCTTCACGATGGAGCCACCCATCATGACCTCAGAATTGGCTGAAGGGTGGGCTTTGCAACAACACGGTCTTGCCAAAGGAGCGATGATGCTGTTGGGCCTTCCTCATCACCACGATGGCGACGACATCGTCGTAACCGCAGGCTGGGAATCATTCCTCGAAGCGTTCGGTTATGCCAGCGACGGCGCAACACCACTTCGCCAAAAAAACGCTTCAAAAGTGGCCACTGACCGCTTGAACACTTTGCGAAAGGCCAAACTGGTTCTCGACGAAGAACGAGCACGCAAAGGGGAACTTGAAAAAGAACGGGCGACGATTCGTATCGCCGCCGAAACGGGCGCAAGACAACGTGGACTTGGCATCGCTGAAACCGACCGTGTTGGCCGGGATGCGGCGGCCTCGGTTCCCGATGTGGGGCCCAGCGACCCCGCCGCTTACCTCGCCGCCCAACGCCTCGAAGATGAACACGCCATCGATGGCATCATGGTGATTGTTCGCCAACTTTCCGACCTTCGCTGGGAACACAGTGCACCGGTTCGTGTGGGCTGTCGAATGGGCCGCCCCGAAAAGGCTGCACCTCGAGTCATGAACCCGATGACGCATTCCCTGTTCCCCATCGAATTGAACGGCGGTAACCAGCGACTCCTGAACCACGCCATCGACAAGCGAACGATACGCGTGCAATTGGGTCGTCGAACGTGCACCGTGTGCGAACGAGAGTCGCCCTATCTCAGATGCCATCATCGAGCCTTGGACGCCCACGGTGAAACGAAGGCAGGGGAGACCTGCAACGGCCGAACACAAGCCCGTGAAAGCAAGTCAAACGCCTATCGCCGAGGCGAGGTCCAATCGGTTCGGATGGACGAGATGGTTGAAGACGCCCGAATCCGTCTGGGAATCGACCGTCTCCCCGCTCAGGTCAAGTGCACCAAGAAACTGAACAGCCGCGATCAAACACCCGAGGCCATTGAGAAAGGGATTCTTCGGGCGCGACATCAACTTCCAGTGTTCCGAGACGGGACGGTCCGCTACGACATGAGCGATGTGCCCATCACGCATTTCCGCCCACGAGAAATCGGGGTGCCTTGGAAGACGCTTCATGGGCTCGGCTACACACACGACTACCGCGGTCGGCCTTTGGAAGACGACGAACAAACCCTGGAGATTTTCCCTCAGGACTTCATCGTCGCCAAAGGGGCTGCTGATTTCTTGCTTCGCACGGCGAAATACATCGACGAGTTGCTGGTACGGTTTTACAAAATGGAGCCTTACTACAACGCCGACAAACCCGATGACCTCATCGGCCACCTTATCTGCGCCCTTGCACCTCACACCAGCGGAGGGGTTCTCTCTCGAATCATCGGATGGGCCGATTGTTCCGGCGGCTATGCCCACCCGCTTTTCCATGCGGCCAAACGACGAAATTGCGACGGGGATGAAGACGCCATCATGCTCTTGATGGACGGTTTGTTGAACTTCAGCCGTGATATTTTACCGGCCAACCGGGGCGGTCAAATGGACGCTCCGCTGGTCTTGACGACGCGTCTGAACCCCACCGAAGTTGACAAAGAAGCCCTCAACGTTGATGCCGCTTGGTTTTACGAGCGGGATTTCTACGAGGCCACGTTGCAACAACCGCATCCAAAGGACATTCAACATCGAATGGACTTCGTTGAACGCCGACTTGGAAGCGTCGCCGCCGTCCGAGGGTACGGATACACGCACGATTGTCATGCTCTTGACAGAGGACCTGCCCTCTCTGCCTACAAAACGCTGGAAACGATGATCGACAAAATGAACGGTCAGTTGGCGCTTGGACACCGCCTCCGCGGCGTCAATGTTCGGCAGGTTGCCTCCAGTGTGGTTCGGTCGCACTTTTTACCGGATTTACGAGGCAATTTGAACGCCTACGGGCGTCAGAAGGTCCGATGCCTCAAGTGCGCTCACTCCTATCGCCGGATGCCGCTGTCGGGAAGTTGTATTCAACCGAAGAAAGAAACCGGGCGAGGCCTCTCAAGAATGGGTGTCGCCAAAGCCGAAGGCGGGCTGTGCAATGGCAACCTCGCCCTGACCGTCTCGGAAGGGGCGGTTCGCAAGTACATCGAAGTCATGCGGTTTGTCATGGACCACTACGGCGTGGATTTGTACACGCGGCAAAACGCCGATTGGTTGGCCTCAAGCGCTGATTCTCTGTTCAACAACGACCGGGCGAAACAACTCTCACTTTCCGACTTTTTGTGAGTCATCGTACCGGGTCTCTCCACGGAGAATCGGTCTCATCCCACGTTGAGGAATCGTCTTCGGGAGCGAATTTCTTCGCCTTGAACGGTGTTTTTTCCACCGTTGATGTTGCCGCCTCTGTTCGAGGTCTTCGTGCATAGAGCGCCCGTACACCTTGTTCTCCCCATGCAAGAGCTACAAGCAACAAGGTGAGCACCGCATGCCCGACGGTTTGAATCGCAGCAAACGGTTTCAGGTCCAACCGCTGTTGAACGTTCACGCCTTCTTCCACCACGGTTTCGACCGTGTAGGTGCCTGGGGCCAATTCACCTGACCAAACAGGAACCGCCTCATTCAAGCTTCCTGACCATGAAAAGACCGTGCTCAGGTTGTTCTTTTTGATGGAAAAACTCACGTTGGCGTCGTCAACGCTCGTGCTCTCAAACACCGTGTTCAGTTCGGCTGGAATGGCAGAAGAAGAACCGAAAACAGATGAAATTTCGACCTCCCGATAGGTCTGAAACTGGTTGGGGCTGTTGATTTCATTGGGAGCGGACTGGTTGGCCACGTTAAGCCACAGGGCATTGATGAGCACCACCGCCGCCACCCACAAGAGGGTGTTTTGCATGGAGCGCCGGCCGTCCATGAAACCCAAACCTCGTTGCGCCTTCTTATGCTTATGTTCGTCAACAGCGGCTTATTCAGAGGATTTCTGTTGATGCTGCCAACCTTCGTGAAGATGGTCAAGAATGCGCCCCATCCATTTCAGTTTGTCCAATTTTCGCTCCGGGTCCGTAACTCCAGACCAAGGCCCGACATGGTCCAAGGCATAGCCGACCAATTGCACTCGGGCGAACGGGACGCCAAGCGTGGCGACAAAGCATGCAGCGCGATCCCCGTCGGTGAAACCACCGACGTTGTGCATGTCGGGGTAGACCTCGTCGGTTTGATGCGTCAGCACGAGCGATGCCCCGCCCTGCTCTGCCCATGCTTCAGTGCAATCCCGCCATCGTTCCTCGTTGTCTCCGTGGGCGTGAACAATGAGCGGAATACCTCGCGCAACAGCCTCGTCCAGATGGTCTCCTCCATCGAGGTCGGTCACGACACAGAGGACATCCACTCGGTCAAAGCAGGCGCCAACCGCTCCATCAGCGGCGATAAATACGGTGTTTGCTGGCCAGTTCTTCGCCAGGTCATCCTCCTCTACAGCCGCCCCTACCAGCACCACCTTTTCCGCCTTCATGAGTCGCTGAGCGAGGTGTTCCAGTGTACGCCGGCGATGGTCAACCGTCCATCCCAAAACCGCTCCGGAAGGGTGTTGATTGCACCTTTCTCGTAGGCCGATGGCGCTGTTGAGGTCGCTTGAATAGGACCAGCCGTAGTGGGCGCGCACATCGTGTTGAATGGCGACCAATGCTGCGTCAGGCAGGAGTCGCATGGTGCGTCGGTGTCGGCCGAGGTCAAGAAAGCGACCCCGAGGTTGAACTTCATAATCCGTGGCCTTCTCCTCCCATCATGCCCGTGCCAGCGACACCGCCTCCCTTGGCGGACGAAGTCACGCTGGCGCGCTATCCCTTCCTCCCTCAAGCGTCGGATTGGATTCGAAACATGGCGGTCCGCCACGGGATTGATTTGAACGAATTGTTAGAGGGCACGTGGATGGAACAAGCCCGTCAACGTGCCCGGATTCGCTTGATTGATTCCGTGCAATCCAAAGAAGGCGTCCAGGTGGTCGGGGGCGACATCCACACCGAAGAAGGTCGCTTGATCGAGGCCTTTTCGTTCTACTACGCAAGGCTCGTGATGTGCGCCAGCGAAGACGAACGCCTCATCGCTCGATGGGCTCAAGCCGAAGCAGCACGGGCAGAACAACTTCTGATTCAGGACACCTCCAACCTCCCGGCTGTTGCAAGAACCTATCTTTCGCAGGTTGAGGAGACCACGGGGAGCACGGCCACCCCTTCAGCAACCTCAGGCATGACGATGCGACAACTTCGGCAAACCTCCTCCTCTGAATGGCGGGTGGGTTTGTCGGATTTCATTGAAATCTGCCCCAAAATCACGGGTACGCGTTGGCGTTTGCCCAACGTTGACGTGGACAAGGGCTGGGTCAAATTGCACGGAGAGCGCCAATACGCATCCTCTGCGAAACTCGCACGTTTACTTCGTGAGCGAATCAAAGCGGGGATTGAAGCAGAAGCCCTCGAGAAGATGGGAGAGGTGACGACCGATCTCGCCGTTCGATTGGCTGAACCGGTGGGGATGGTGCGCAACTTGATGGCCAACAAAGCCAGTGAAGCCATTGCTTTGGTTGGGGCAGAGGAAAGTGATTGGCCCCCTTGCATGCAGAAGATCATCGCCGATTTGGCCGGAGGCGTGAACGTGAATCACTTCGGGCGTCTCTTTTTGGCATCAATGTCAGCCACGTTGGCGCTTCCAGAGGAATCATGCGTGGGTTTCTTTCGCGGTGCACCCGATTTCAGCGAGGCGACGACCTCCTACCAAGTTCAACACGTGTACCAACATGAATACACACCTGCCGGCTGTGGGAAACTCAAGGTGAACCACAATTGCCCCGTGCTCCCCGGTGATAACCGAACGTGCGACCAACCGTGGATGGATCATCCACTCAAGTACATTCGAGCCACGCAACGATGGAAGCGATTGACCGACCGTTCCCCATCACCCTCACCCACCTCCACAGAGGAGACAGAAGATCCTCAAACCACTGATTAGAGACATTCGCAGGCGTTTTCTCTAAATGAGAGGCCGCTGAGGTGTTGTCATGGGGAGCGCCGGTAAAGCATCGGAATCTTTGCAGAAGCTTCCTCTCTCCTACCGTATATGTCGGCGTTTTTTCCGTTTTTTGACGAATATTTGGTTTCGAGAAATCAACATTGTTGACGACGAGAACCTCCCCAAAGAAGGAGGCATCCTCTACATCACTTGGCATCCAAGTGGCCTCATTGACCCGATGCTCATGATGTCAACCCTACCGGGTCGACTGACCACGGTGGCCAAGCATACCTTGTTTCATATCCCGATTCTTGGACGATTGCTCAAGGCTTCAAGCGTGGTCCCGATTGAGCGACCGGTCGATTCGAAGGACCTCACATCATCGCGACGAAGAAACGTTGACCGTCTGAAATCTCTTTCCTCCATTGTTTCGGCGGGTGGGAGCGTGTTGATTTTTCCCGAGGGCGTGACGCATGCTGACTCCGGCGTTCGAACGGTTCGCTCCGGTGCGGCACGTATTCTCTTGGCTGCGATACGAGAAGCAAAGGAAGAAGGTCGCCCGCTCCCGAATCTTGTTCCGGTCGGCCTTCATTATTCTGAATCTCAACGCTTCCGTGAACGAGCCGCTGTCGTGATTGAACGAACCATGACGTTCCCAGACGTCCCAGAGTCCGTTGAAGACGAAGAAGAGCAGGACCGACTCGACCGTGCTTGGGTGAAGCGGGTGACCGACCAAATTGCTGTTGAACTGGACAGGGCCAACCACTCAAAGTTGTCATGGACTGAACGCACGATGATTTGGAAGGGACGGAGCTTGGTTTATGCTGAAAAGCAGCGCCAAGCCGGCGAAGCCCTGGTCAAACCCACTTACGCCGAATCCGTTCTTGCCGCTCGCCGACTCCGTGCAGGATGGGAATACATGGGGCAAGAGGAGCCCGAAGAAACACAAACACTTGCTGACGCTTGTGAGCAGCACTTTGCGACCCTCGAACAACGAGGCATCACGCCCTATGACGTCGATTCTCGTCCGGAACAACTCTCCCTCATGGGTTATCTCAAGTATTTCGTGCAATGGATATGGGCGGTGGTCTGGATGTTTGGTTTGGTGTCTTGGAGCGCCGTTGCGGGAAATTACCTCCCCTACAAGGTCAACGGGCTGCTGAGTTGGTTCCTCAAACGTCGTACACTCGATTCATCCGTGGTTGGCACAGCCAAATTGCTGTCGGCCATGGTGTTCTTTCCGATTTGGTGGATCATGGCGTCCGTTCTGATCACCTGGTCTCTTTTGAGCGTCTCAAGTCCAATCAACGAATTGCTTCTCAGCCATTGGCTCCTCCTTGAAATCACCAAATTACCCGCTGTTGCGGTGTTCTTGGTGTTCATGTTTTGGTGGCCTGCTTCTGCCAAACTCCATCTCAAACTCTACGCTCGGGGTATGCGGGGTTGGCGAAACCTTCAGCGGTGGGAGATTTGGAAAGACGACACAAAGGATTGGGACCTCCTCGTTGATGAACAACGTCGACTGGCCAATGAACTGGTCAGTCTTGGAGCGGGACTGGTTTTACCCGGAGACGAGGATTGGCAGGACCCTCCATCAGGCCATGATGATGTGTCAGCCGTCCGCCGCCGAACATCGACCGCTTGACCCGAAACACCGGGTTTGGGGCGGGTTTTCCGCACAAGGGTTTGAATGAAAGAACGGTGGTGGGACCACCAAACGGGGATGCACAGATGACACGGACACTGGTGATTACGGTTGACCGGGACAATGATCTCGGTCTCAAAACCTCCATCCGCGGACCCGTTGTCGGACGACGGCAAGTCCTCACGGCCGCCCTCAAGCTCGGTATTGCCGACCCGGAGGAAAGCGACACCAACGCTATCCTTGGGGCCCTTTCGGTGAATGACAAACTCATGGAAGGCAAGTCGGAGGAAGACGAGATTGAAATCGCCATCCTCACCGGTGACGAGAAGGTCGGTGTGCGTTCGGATCGCGCCATCGCCGCTCAGCTTGACGAGGTCGTCTCGGCGTTCCAACCCGACCAAGCCATCCTCGTGACCGACGGCGCCGAAGACGAAAGTGTCCTCCCCATCATCACTTCTCAGGTTCGGATCGACCATGTTGAGAAGGTCATCGTTCGACAATCCCAAGGGATTGAAGGGACGTACTACTACATCGTCAAGGCCCTTGAAGACCCAAAATGGCGCTCCCGAATCATGATTCCATTCGGCGCCGTGCTGGCCATTTTTGGACTGGGCATCATGCTTCCAAACGAAATTGGCGATGTCGTCATTGGGGCCTTGCCGCTCGTTCTCGGCCTCTACATTTTCAGTAAGGGAGCCGGTATTGAATCGACCGTGAACCGTGTCATCCAAGAAATGCGTGAAAACGCAGACGCCGCCATGTTCTCGTCCCTTTTGTGGACAGCGACCCTGTTCAGCGCCATCTTTGCTGTAGCAGAAGGTTGGCGAGCCTTTGGACTCTCTGAAGGTACGGCCAATTCACAATCGGTGTTGTGGCTGAGCGTGATTCACTCCTCGCTTGCATGGACCGTTATCGCGTTCTTGACCTCAACCGCCGGGTTCATGCTCCTGCGATTGAAACGCGGCTCGTTTTCAGGCAGTCTGATCGTTTTGAGTGTCTTTGGCATGGTGGTCTACTCCTTCCTCAACGCTGCCCTGGACATCGCTATTCGTGTCCTCAGCGGTACGTCCTACGAATTCAGCGTCCAGATGATTCTGGATGACTTGACCACACCCATCATCTGGGTGGTTGTGTTGTGGATGGTTACCACCGTCGTGCGAACCCTACAAACCCGTCAAGCCCAAGCCGAACGGTACTGGGGCATTTGATCACAGCAAGAACCGTGGCAACACCTTTGCCACCGTGTTGTGCCCTACCACGCCAATCAGGACACCGTCGTCGTCAACGACCCCCAATTGATTCAGGTCGTGCGTCAACATCAACGCCCCTGCCTTGAGCAAGGGTGTCGAGGCTCGCACGGTCAACGGTGGATGGGTGAGAACTTGCTGAGCGGGAATGGAATGCATCCATGCCACGTCCCTGTTCACCGTTTTTTTGGCGACCATCTTCAACAAATCCACGGCGTGAATTCGACCCATTGGGACACCTTCATCGTCAACGATGAACAAATGGTCCCAATTGTGTTTCGTCAACACGTCAAGGACGGTGGCCATGGAATCGCTCGCCAACAAGGCATGAGCGTGCTGCATCACGCCTCCGCAGGTTACGTCTCTTACGCCCTTGCTCTTTCGGGAGGTTTTGGACTTGCGGGAAAACGGTCTCGACGCCATGCTGCTCAACGGGCTCGCTCAGCCCACCTCTTTTGAACCCTCCCGTAATTCCCCCTTTCATTTCCGGATACCGGAAAAAACAAGCCAAGCCATCGAACGAAAACCCTCAACAGATAAAGCGAGAAAACCACAGCCGACGCCATGGCCACGGTCCCTGAACACGAGTTGGCGGCTCTTCGAACCCTGACGGGCTACGACCAAATGTTGGAAATTGACCGCTTGTGTAAAACCTACGGGGTGGACGAAGCAGCCTTACGCGCTTCGCTCCAAGCGCCCTCGGCCACTCCTGCCCCCCCGGCCAACACGCCGTCAACATCATGGGACACCTCTCACAAAGACGTGCCTGGATTGACCCAAGCTCCCCCGCCAGCAGCACCCACCATGGTCGACAAAAAACAATTCCAATTCGAATACGACCCAACAAGAGAGGCGGAACAACGGAGAGAACAGGTCAGTCAAGCCATTCTTTGCGCAGCCTGCGGCGTCGCTCTTGGCATTCCCGATATACGTCCGATCAAAGTGACCTGCCCCGCCTGTCTTTTCGAGACGACCTACACCGATTGAAAGGCGGGTTCATGTACGAGGCTTGAGGAGGTCCCTTTATGCACGAAGGTTCACCTCGTCGTTGGCCTTATTCTGCCAACAATTCACCGTTGGCGTTACCCGAACATCCGATTCTCTTTACCTCAAAGGAAGTCATGCTCCTTGACGGCTTTGAGGGCGAGTTGAGCGATGAAGTTCTCCAAGGGCCTTCTCTCAATGCTTACTTCAAACGCTTCGGAAACAAAACATCCTCGCTGGATGAGCTTTTAGCGAAAGAAAACGCCCCCCTCATCGACGAACGGCGCCCTATTTTGTTGCAGGGCGAATTGGCCAATCCGTATCGTCTCCAAGACATCAACATGGGACCCCTTCCCTTGTTGACGGTTCGATTGGAAGGCATTTGCAGGACATGGGCCGACGGCCTGGACCCTCGGGACGCTTACCCGGGCGTTCACCATGTGACCCTTGCTCGGACGCCCGGATGGTGGGAACGCTCCCACATTGGGCTGGCGACAAGAGAGCAATTGAAGCGCATCCGAGATTGGCTCGATAATGGCGTACGCTCAACGTGGCGCCCCGTCAAACTCGGTGAAGGAAGCCTTCGTTTTGAGCACGCTGCCATTGACGCCCCCACGGTTGATGAGGTTGAATGGGACGGTGCAACCGAACGTGTTTCATCGACCCCTCCGTCGCCCACCGGCCCGTCCATTGCGCTTGACGAAGTGCTGGTGGTGGTTCATACTCGGCAAGGTTGCTACAATCACCGAGGTCGCATTGCTCGATGCGTTCACATGCACCAGAGGCAGTTCCACGAGGGATTGTTTCGCAAAGGGTCCTCGCATCGTTGGGACGAAATCATCACGCTGAAGTAGGTGAGCGGAGATAATGTTCCACCCGTTCCTCGCCCCAAACATACTCTTGTGACAATGTCAATCCGGCGTCTGTCAGTGTTTTGGCAGAGAGTCCAGCATCGATTGGCTCTTGATGAATCACTTCGCTGTGCACCAAAAAAACCTCGTCGACAAGGCCGGCTTCCAAAAAGCGATGGACGGTGGTCGGGCCTCCCTCGACCAAGATGCGTTGAACCTCTCGGTCAGCCAGCTGATGAAGGAGTGAACTCAGGCCGGTAAATTCGCCTTGCATCAGCAACGTTTCGCCCTCGTCCACAACCAGTTGGGCGGATGAATTGATGCGCTGATTGGGGTCAATGACCACTCGTAGGGGCTGTCGTTCTGCAGGGACCAAGCGGACATTGAGTTGGGGGTCATCTCGGTTGACGGTCTCCACACCCACCAAAACAGCGTCGCAATCTCTGCGCAATTCGTGAACTTTCTCCAAGCATCCTCGCGAGGTAAATCGCTGCGCTTCTACCGCACGGTCGTCCACAGAGCCGTTGGCGTCGAGGGCCATTTTCACCGTCACCAACGGGCGACGGTAGGTGCACCAATGCATGAAGGCCCTCATTTGTTCGTGGGCTTCAGCTTCCATCAGTCCTGTACGGGTGGGGATGCCTCCATCTTCCAGCGCGCGACAACCGTCGCCTCTTACCGTGGGGTTTGGGTCGTGATGGGCGATGATCACTTCGCTCACTCCAGCCCACATCAGAGCTTCCGTGCAAGGGGGTGTTCGACCAAAGTGATTGCAGGGCTCAAGGGTCACATAGGCGGTTGAGCCGTTGGGGGAATGGCCCTTTTCCTCGGCGTCGTGGATGGCCATCTGCTCAGCGTGCAGGCCACCGAGGTGGTCGTGCCAACCTTCAGCGATAACAACGCCGTCTTTGACCAAAACGCAGCCGACCAGAGGGTTGGGGCTGACCTTCCCACGACCCCGTTCAGCGATGAGGAGTGCATGCTCCATGAACATGCGATCTGCATCGCTCCACTCTTCTGCCACACGCCGCCGAGGAGCACCTCGTTGATGACTGCTTGCATCACCCCAAGGTCCCCAAAACCTCAAAATAAGTCAATTTATTCAATATGGTGGCAAATATATTCATAATGAATAATTGCACAAACCGCAGGATTGAGAAGCATTCAAGGGTCTTCTTGCCCTGAGTGTGGCATGGGCAACACATCTCAGCAGGGGCTTTTGGAACCGATGGCCTTTGAGAACGACACATCATCCCGGCAAAAGAAGGGGGCTCATCGCCCGGTGTTCGCCGAGGTGTTCCATGAAGAGGGAGAACTTCGAGACCTTCCAAAGAAAGTCCACCTTCTGGTCAATCCTTTCTCTGGGAAAAAGAAAGGCCGAGCCGTTGCTCAGCGCGTGATAGAACTCGTGAAAGAGGCCGGTGTTGACATCGCCACCTCCTATTCGGCTTACAGCGGCCATTTGGTGACCATGGCTTCTGCTCTGGTGGTTGGAGAAAGCGATGTCATTGCGGTTGTGGGAGGGGATGGTTCGCTCTCTGAAGCGATCACCGGCCGAATGTTGCTCGGAAAGAAGGCCAAGGACACGTTCGCCATTGTTCCTGCAGGCACCGGCAATTCCCATGCCCATGACCTCAACCTGTCATCGGTCGAACAAGCCGTGGAAGCCATGCTTCGTGGGCGACGTCAAGCGCTTGACCTCGCTAAGGTTGAGTTGACCGAGGGCTTACCGGGTGCAACAGGCGAGACGATGGTTCGTTACAGCCACAACCTCGTGACATGGGGGTTGGGCGTTGATTCAACCATCCAAGCAGAAAAAATGCGTTGGATGGGGCCGATTCGTTATGACGTTGGTATACTGATGGCGATCATGGCCAATCGCCGCCGCACGGCAAAACTGACCTTGGATGATCGCTTCATTACCGACGATTTCACCCTCTTCCTCGTTCAAAACACGCAGACCGGGGGCTCCTTGCTTCCTCTGGCCCCAGGGGCGAGCACCGATGACGGATTGATGGACATCGGCATTTTGAAGAAAATGACTCGCAGAGACGTGCTCAAAGCCTTTGGTATGCTCAAAAAAGAGGGACGTCATGTGTTCCACCCCCAAGTTGACTATCACCGATTCACGTCGTTGAGCATTGAAACCGAGGAGCCAACCGCCATCAACATCGACGGTGAAAACATCGGTTCCACCCCGCTGAACATGACCGTGCTCAAGCACGCGACCCACATCATGCGGCCAAATTAGAACGAGAAGTCAGAGAAATCCTCGTCCTCATCGTATTGGGGCGCAGGTGCTGTCTTTTCTTCAACGGGTTGAGGAGGTGCCTTCTTCACCGCCTTTCTGCGGCGAACCTTGGGTTTGCTCGGTTCTTCCTCAGGCGCTTGACTGCGTGGTTTGGTAGGTGGTGCACTTCGGCGTTGTTGCGAAACCGAGGAGGGGAACGAGGTGGGCGCAGGCGTTTCTTGTTGTGCGTTCATCCGATCCATCTCTTCAGCAGCATCGGTGACGACCACTGAACTCTTTCTTCCGGTTGGAGCAGAGCCACCAGGTCCTCTGGAGGTAGAAGTTGATGCGAGAACACTGTCGAGGTCGAATCCTCCCAGCGAATCTTCGTCTTCCTTTGTCGACGATTTTTCCTTGGGTGGTTGTTGCTTCTTCTGTTCTTTTTCGGCTTGTTGACGTTCTCGGTTTTTACGGCGTTGTCGCTCCTCTGGAGATTCCATGCCTGCGGCCTTGGCTGCCTTTGCGTCCTTCTTGACACTGGCTGCCTTCTTCATGCCCTCTTCACCGATGAGAACTCGCATGGACCGTCCAGCAGACTTCATGAGCATGCCCTTCGAGACAATGAACAAACCAACAGAGCCACCCAGTCCACCAACGAGGAAGAACATGATGAATCCACCTCGTCCGAGGAAGGGGACGTCGCCCTGAACCCACTCATCGTCGGCTTCCCCGTTTTCAGAGACCGTCGCACCGTCAAGGGTAATGCCAGTCACAAGGACATAGAGATCCTCTCTGTTGGTGTTTGATTCGACTTTGAGTGAACACTCATTGGTCGCGGTATGCCATGATTTCAATTCGCCGACCGCGTTTGAACCGCCTTCTTCAGTGTACACCATGTATCCATGGATGGAAACGGGCTGGTGCCATTCGTTCAAGGAAGTCATCCCTCTGAGCACCTCTTCAGAGGTGGGGATGAGGCCAAGAACAAACCATTTGGTGTCAGCTTCGGAATCTAATTTCTCGAGATTGACCGATCCAGCCCCTGTTTTTGGGTAAAGCGGGTCCGACCACTCCTTGAGGTCAATTCGCGCACCATCGCCGTCAACAACGGCGGCGGCATCACTGAAACTCATCGACTGGATGGCGACCGATGTGGTCACGCCAAAGCCGAGACCTCGCGTGCTCTGTTGGTTATGGCTGTCGTAAAATGCACTGGCTGCGAGGTAGCCCGTGAACGAAATAGCCGAGCCGTTTCCATCCTGCAAATCTCCACCTGCTGTTCCCGGAATGCATCCAACAGGAACGATGGTGTTGCTGGTCGAGCCACCGGACAAGGTGCTCTTCACGGTGGTTTCCTCCATGGAGAAGTTCACTTGGACCGCTCCAGACCCGGTGCCCCAGTCGGCAGTTGAGGGTCCAAGGCAACCTGCCAGAAGCATGCTGGCGATGAGACAGATGGCGAGCGTACCCCTGCGCATGCTCCATTGAGGGAGGGTGGAGTTTGAGAAGTCTTCCCTGATTATCATCGGAAGCGTGTTGGCGCAGTCGGAGAGATTTGAACTCCCGAGTCACGGGGACACCGGATTTCAAATCCGGCGCAATACCAGGCTATGCGACGACTGCTTTGCTTCCCCGGGAGCGGCGCCGCTTTTTCTTCTTTCGCCCCTACTCGTTGTCTTGCTTGGTTCGACGAACACCCACAAAAGCGAAGGCTGCAAGCAAGGCGGTGGCGGTCATGAGGAGGGAGGGCGAAGGGATCAAGTCTGCTTCGTATCCACCCAATTGCTCTTTTTCGAGGAGTTCACGCACATCGGCCGTGAAATCTTCAACAAGCCAAGAATCGCCGGTCCAGGCGACGGTTGGTTCAAGGTCAGCGTTGAGGATGTAGGTGATGGTTGAATGACCCACGTTGTATTCTTCGGTGGTCTCTGGAACACAACTCAACTGGTCGCCTTCAGCCCATGTATAGCCGCTGTCGCACATGCAGTGCTTGGATGAACCACTCCCCATCTCCCAACCGTGTCCGTTACAAACGGTTTCGTCCACATCGTCGCTGACGGGAGCGGGGATGGTCGAGACGTTGGTGTACGATGGTGCCCAAGCAAGATGAAGCGGTTCGAGGTAGTCGTCCATGCCAACATTAGACGATTCCCACAGTTCACTGGTTTCGTTCCAACCGTAGAGGTTCCACCACCAAGCATAGTCGTCGGGAGCGTCTTCGTCACCAAGGCTGGAGAGGTAATGGCCGTAAGATGTGGCTTCAATCGTGGAGTTCACTCCAGCGCCGTTGAGGGCGCCTTGCGTAATGTGGTAGGCGGTGAAGGCTTCCTGACCGATTTGGTCGTGCGTGCCGTTGGGCCACTGGACGCTGATGCTGGTGGCTTGCGTTTCGTTTGGCGAAGGGAGCAGGGTGCGATTGCCGTTGGATGGCATCCATGCCACATGCGGGTGTTCCATTCCATCAACACCGTCCATGCCAACATCAGAAGATTCCCATGTTTCGTTCGTGGCGTTCCAAAGGTTGAGTTCCCACCACCACGACCAATCGGAAGGCGAATCAACACCGTTGATACCGTGGAGCATTCGTCCATATTCACTCACCGAGCTGTTCACTGACCATCCGGCCGACGATGCCATGGTCTGGGTGAGCGTCCATCCCGACCATGCAAACATGTGATGCGAACTTTGGTTTGAGGTGTTGACCACGGTTACGGAGGCTTCACCGGGCTCGTAGTCCATGACATGCATGTCGATCACGTTTTGTTGCACGACCACGCCAAATGTGTCCCAAATTGCTTGCATCTCCTCGGGCGTTCCTGTCAAGTGAGGCCAAGAGGCTCCCATGCGTTCGCTGTATTCAGTGAGCGCTTCCGGTGTATCGTATTCCGGGTCGACAGTGATGGAGACAAAGGTCACGTCTTCACGCTCTGCGTCGGTCAATTCCGCCTCAACAGCGGTCAAACTCTGCGTCAGCACCGGGCAAACATCGGGGCAGCGGGTGAAGATGAAGGAGACGATGACGACACCTTGGGTATCGCTACCAAAGGTGTAGTTCTCACCGTTTTGAGCGGTGAGGGTGAACGAATCAACGGGACCACGTGCCAGTTGTTTGCCCATGTAGGCCGAAGCCGGAGCAAGCAAGAGCGATACGAGTAACAGGGCAAGCCAGGCTTTTTGAGCGGGTCTCATGGAAATCCTCACCGTTGGCTGGCGAATTCCCAGTTGGGTGTACACCAGTCTGGTAGTGCCTGAACCGACCCGGGGTTGGAAAGCCCAATCCCCCAGAGCATCAGCAACACAAACAGCACGGGGAAGAGCGCTGTACGGGTGTAAATGCGCGGGTCGCCCTTCAAGTGCATGAAGTAGGCTGCGATGCCGTAGCCTTTGATGACACCAACGCCGATCAGGATGGCCCAAACGGCGTAGAGCGTGATTTCAATGTCCGTGCCCGGTATCGTCTCAAAGAAAACCGCAGCGACTTCGAACAGTGTAAAGAACATCAAGATGACGAAGTTCCAAAAGTAAATGTCGTAGCCTCCAGGCAGTTTTTCAACAATTGATTCCAAGATTCCAGTGGTTTCGTGTTCTCCCATAATATCGCCTCAATACAGATAGAAGGCTGGGAAGATGACCACCCAAGCCAAGTCAACAAAGTGCCAGTACAGACCAAAGTACTCAATGCCCTGGCCGTTCTTCTCATCGTAGCCGACGGTATCGGCCTTGAAAATCAGGTACAACATCACGAGCAAGCCAATGAAGACGTGAAGGCCGTGAGCACCCGTTGAGATGTAGAAGATGGAACCGGCTTGAGTGCCGATGGTGAAGCCTTCTGCAACGAGGTGGCTCCACTCGATGAGTTTGAGCACAATAAACATCGAACCCAGTAGGAACGTGGCGATGAGATAGTTGCGAACAGCGGTCTTCTGAGTGGGCATGAGTTTGCCCATGAAGCCGGATGGGGCTTCCCAATCCTTCGCCTTGGCCGTCTTGAGGGCCAACACGATGGTGTAGGACGAGATGATGAGGGCAAACGTGTTGATCGCACCGGGTAAAAGCGTCATGAAGTCGCCTTGGCCGCCCAAACCATCGAGCATGGCGCCGTTGGGTCGAAGGAAGTCGGAGGCCGTGAGCATGTTGACTTCCTCACAGTTGCCTGCGTTGACTTGCCACCCCGTGCACCACT